>NZ_JBEZXR010000002.1:0-320630 GCF_040638135.1 Streptomyces sp. NPDC026673
CCAGCCGCCGGCGCCGACGAGCGCCACCACGCCCACGATCAACCCGACCTGCTTGCCGCGCCCCTTCGGGCCGCCCGGCAGACCCCGGCTCATCCCGTCGCCCCGGAGAAGGGGTGCTTGGCCAGCTTGGGGAAGTACGCGGCGCGGAACTTCTTCCCGCACTCCAGGTCCTTCAGCGCGATCCCGATCTCCTGGGTGAGCTTGGCCCGGGCGTCGTCCTTGTCCATGTTCCGGACGCCGCTCGACGGGGTCAGTGCGGCCGTCGCGAACTTCACCATGTCCCCGATGGCGATCGGCTGCGTGGTGGTCACGGCCATCCCCTCGTCCCGCAGGCAGGACGCGAACCGCTGCGCCAGGGAGATCAACTTGGGGTCCCCGTTCAGCGCCTGCCTGGCGGCACGGTCCTGCTCCTGGTTCGCGGCCCGCTCACGATCGAGCTGCGCCTGGGACTTCTCCGGCCCGTAGGCCTTCTCGTGCGCCTCCTTGACGCACCCCGGGAGCATCACCTTCTTCCCGCTGGCGAGTTGCTTCGCGGAGCCCATCGCCTTGTCGTAGGCCTTCCGCTGCGCCGGGGACAGCGCGTCGAGGTAGGCCCGGTCCGGGTTGGCCTCTTGAGCCTCGTGGGCCTTGCTGCCGACAACCGTCGGGTCGTCCGGGTAGACGGCCGGCGCGAAGAAGCCGAAGCCGAACTTCTCCCGGTACTTCTTCGCCAGTGCGTAGTCCTGCCCGTCGACCGGACTGGCGGCGGCCGTCAGGCCCGCCACGCGCGGGGTGTAGGTGAAGCCCTTCTTCCGCATGCAGGCGGCAGTGGCGTTCTGCGACACGTAGATCTGCCTGATCCCCTCGTCGACTCCCTCGGGAATCGCCACCTCGCCCTTCGGGGGCGCCGCGGCCTTCGAGGACGGCGCGCGGTCACCGGAGTCGGCGGGCGCGGCGGAGCCGCCGCCCTGGGAGCATCCGGTGAGCGCGAGCACACCCGCGGCGGCCACCGGCAGGAAAGCTCGCGCCATGCGTATGTGAGCCATGTCGTTCCATCGCTTCGGTCTAAGGGATCGCACGATGCTGTGCACTCCGTCGATGACCTCAACCCGGTGAACGCGTCCGGGGTCATAGCCGCCACGCGCGATGTGACGCAGGTCACGGCGGTAGCCCCGAAGCAAAGGCAAGCCCAAAGATGGTCACGGCACGGGCAAAACCGCGCATGCAGCGACGCCGGATCCGATATGGGAGCGTCCGTCCCGGTGAGTGCCGCGGTGCCCCCCATCAGGCGCACCAGCCGCCCGGCGTCGCTCGCGTGAAGGGGGCGTGAGGCGTCGACTCCCCGCCTCGGTCGCTCCAGGGTCAGGGGGACACGCGCGGCCCGGTGATCGGGTTTCCCCGGGCGTCGTAAGGCCATGGGTTGGCGATGCACCCGTGCAGCCCCTTGATCTGCTGCATCATCACCGGGGCCGGCATGCCCGGTCCGGGACATCCCCGGTGTCCACGCCCGAGGAAGTGGCCCACCTCGTGGTTGATGATCATCGCGTGATAGTCGGCGGGCCGCCCCTCGTACTGAGGGCTGAGCAGGATCCAGCGCTTGATGTTCACCACGACGGTCTGGGCGACATTGCAGTTCAGCTCGCCGTGGGTGTCCAGACCGTAGGCGGCGCACAGGGCATCCGCGGTGTCCGGGGTCGCCGCACGTACCCGGAAGTCGTACGGCGGCCCCTCCACACGCCGGAATGCGACACCGCTCGTCGTCCAGCCCCGTCCGTCGGCCAGTACGCGTTCGACTTCGGCGGCCACGGATGCCGCGGTGAGGCCGCTGCCGTCCTCGGCCTCCACGACGTACCGCAGGGTTCTGCCGTGCCCGACGGTCTCCGATGAGCCGCGGGCGGCGGTGAACGTGCCGGCCCCCTGCTGCGGTATGCGCGGAGGCGGTGGGGGCGACGGGCTGCGCCGGGGACTCGGCGGCGCCGTCGAAGGGCTTGAGCGGTGTGGAGGCGCCGAGGCGGCCGTGGTCGGCGAGGGCCGGCTCTTGTGCGCGGCGACGGCCGGCTCCGCCGTGTCCCGCTCTGTGATGGCGTACACCCCCGCGAGGCACACTCCCAGGATCGCGAGGCAGGGGACGACGAGAACCCCGCGCCGCCTCCTTGCCCGGCGGTGTTTGCTGCGACGGTGCTTCATGCCTCGAACTACACAGGGCCGCCGGTGAAGCAGCGGTGAGCACCGGGACTCACACCGTCCTCACGCGACGCGATGCAGGGTGGCGGCCCGGGAAGCGCTGTTGGCGCGGACGCAAAGAGCCTGCTGCCGCCGAACAGGCGGCACGGAAACGGCTGATGGGAGGGGCGCAAGGGCAAGACGATCCGGCCGAGCGGACGCTGACGGCCGCGTGAGGACAGCGTCGGGTACCGCTTGCCGAAGCCGGGCTCTCAGGCCTGCCCGGCCCCGCTGAGGATGTCGCGTGCGCGAGCCGGGCCGGTCCGTTCCGGCTCGGGCCGTTTGACCGGGGCGGGCTGCGTCCCCTGTTCCTGGAACCGGCGGGGGAGGGCGACGGTGACGGTCAGACCGCCCTTCGGGCGTGGAACGGCGTTGGCCTCGCCGCCGTGGGTGTGGGCGATCGCCCGGACGATGGACAGGCCCAGGCCGCTTCCCCTGGCGGAACCGACGCGGTCGGTGAGCCTGCGGAAGGGCTGGAAGAGGGTGGGCACCTCGTGCGGGGCGATCGGGGGCCCGGTGTTGGTGACGGTCAGCACCGCCGCTTCGGGACTGAGGCGGGTGGTGACGCGGACGGTGCCGCCGTGCTGGTTGTAGCGGATGGCGTTGTCGACGAGGTTCCGCGCGAGCTGCTCCAGCAAGGTGGGGTCCCCCCGCAGTGGTGCGGCGTCGAGATCACCGGACAGGGCGACGCCGGCTTCCCGTGCCGATGCCGCGGCGTCGTCGAGGACCGCTCCGGCCACGACGCGAAGGTCGGTGGGCAGGCGCTCCACCACGCCGCTGTCCGAGCGGGCGAGCGCGAGGAGGGCATCGATGAGGCGCTCTTGGCGGGCGTTGACCTTCAGCAGGTCCGCACCGAGGTGACGCACGGATGGCGTGGCGTCGCGGCGGTTCATGGCCACTTCGACGAGTGTGCGGTTGAGCGCGATCGGCGTCTTCAACTCGTGCGCGGCATTGGCGATGAAGCGGCCCTGACCGGCGAACGACTCGTCCAGACGTTCCAGCATGCGGTCGAAGGAGTCGGCGAGGGTCTTGACCTCACCGGGCGGTGCCGCCAGAGCGATGCGCCGGTGCAACGTGCGCCCGGCCACCCGCTCGGCGGTGCGCGTGATCTCCGCGAGCGGCCGGAGCAGTCGTCCGGCCACGCACCAACCGGCCGCTGTGGCCGCGATTCCGACGCTGACGACGACCAACGACCCCCACTTCAGCAACCACCACACATCACCGTGCAGCAGAACCGGATCGACGGCACGGTTCTCGCCCGCCACTACCTTGAACTCACCCCTGCGCTCCGGCGCCACCACTGCGTAGAGCTCCGAATGCGCTTCGGGCGAAACCTCGGGCTGGTCCCAGTGCAAGTAGCGGACGACAAGCAGCACGGTGGCCGCGAGCACGGCCGAGGCGGCGACGAAGAACATCAGGCCGAACACGGCGGTCAGCCGCACACGCAGGCTGCCGCGGTGAGCGGCGACCCACAGGAAGGGGTAGGCCACCGCCCCCCGGGTCCGGCGCCGCTGACCACGGCGCGTCCGATGCGTCGTCGCCGCCCGCGATGCCCGGCCGCCGTCCCGGACGGACGTCATCCCGTTCGACGTCGGCCGGTTCGACGTCGGCCCGTTCGGCGTTGGCGAACGCAGGAAGCCGGCCGAGGCGAACTTCCGCACTGCGGCCCCAGAACCCATCCCGTCCACCATCCTCCGCTCGGCGATGTTCCCACGCCTCAGTATCCGAATCGGGCGTGAGCCGGAGGTGAGCGTCCGGGCTCACGGGCTGCTCACCGGGCGCCTGTTGGGATACCGGCAGCAGCGTCACCTGGGATCTCACGGACTGTGCCCAAAGGACGCCACCTCTGGACGATGGGAAGACGAGAAATGCGTGCAGTGACAGCGCTCGCCAAGCTGTTCGGCCCTCCGGCGCTCGTCGTCGCCGCGGCGGCGGCACTGGCGGGATGCGGCGGTGGGGGCACGAATGGCGCGCAGGTGGCGAGTGTGCCGGACGGCACGTCGAGCTCCGCCTCGGCACCGGCCGCCAAGGATGCCGACTTCATGCCCTTCGTGCGGTGCCTGCGCGAACACGGTCTCGATGTGAAGGACCCCGACCCCGACGCCGAGGACGGGACCATCGTCGCCATGGCCGACGGAAGCGGCGTGCCCGTCACGGACCCCGCCTACACGGCGTGCCAGTCGAAGTGGCCGGCCATCGACCCCGGTCCCCTCTGGAAGCCGGCGGACATCGAGAAGCTCAAGCGGTTCGCCGTGTGCATGCGGGAGAACGGGTCCAAGGACTATCCCGATCCCGACCCGGAGACCGGCGAGCAGCCCGACGACTCGACGTACAACCAGAAGCTCGACCCGAATGCTCCGAAGGCCTGGACGGCCTGCGACCACCTCTACCCGCAGTCCGAGAACGACGGCGTCGCCGGATGAGTCGCCGCAAGGGCTCCGGCAAGGGACGCCGCACTCTTCTCGTTCTCGGCGGGACGGCGGCCGTGGCCGTGGTGGTACTGGCCGGTGCGGCCTCCTCCGGCGTTCTCGGCGGCCGCACCAAGACCGCCGCGCCCAGCGCGTCCCCTCCTGCCACCGCGGAGGTGACACGGAAGACCATGGAACGCTGGATCACCGTGCCGGGCGCCGTGACGTACGGCTCCGCACAGCCCTTGACCGGACACGCCCAGGGCACCGTCACCTGGCTGCCCGCATCGGGCACCGTACTCCGCCGGGGCGACGCGCTGGCCCGAGTCGACAATCGCCCCGTCGTCCTGCTCTACGGCAAGCTCCCTGCCTACAGGGAACTGGCGCCGAACACCAAGGGCGAGGACGTCGAGGAGTTCACGACCAACCTCAGTGCCCTGGGCTACGGCGGCTTCACACCCGGTGACGACACGTACACCGCCGGAGTCGAAGCCGCCGTCAAACGCTGGCAGAAGGCCCTGGGCGGTGCCGAGACCGGCAGGATCGCCCTCGGTGACGTGGTGTACGCCGACGGTGCGCGCAGGGTCGCCCAGCGCGGTGCGGCGATCGGTGCAGCCGCCGTACCCGAGTTGCTGACCGTGACCGGAACCACCCCGCGGGCAAAGCTCACCGTTCCCGTCGAGGACGCCGAGCTGGCGGTCAAGGGCGTGCGGCTGAAGGTGTCCACCACCGGCGGCGGGAGCACGGACGCCACGGTCATCGCGGTCGGCGGCCCGCACACCGACGACAGCGGCGGGAACGTCCAGGACGTCACCGTCTCCCTGGCCGACCCCTCGGCCGTGAGCAGTGGGACCGGCCGCGGTTCCGGCACCCTCACGGGTCGTTACCTCGCCGGCCGGCACGAGAACGCTCTGACGGTCCCCGTGTCGGCACTCCTGGCGCTGTCCGGCGGAGGTTACGGCGT
This sequence comes from Streptomyces sp. NPDC026673, assembly GCF_040638135.1. Classification (NCBI taxonomy): domain Bacteria; kingdom Bacillati; phylum Actinomycetota; class Actinomycetes; order Kitasatosporales; family Streptomycetaceae; genus Streptomyces; species Streptomyces sp. NPDC026673. The sequence goes on from NZ_JBEZXR010000002.1 coordinate 5,575, forward strand.
GGAAACGCTGGACGGCCACGGGCGCGGTCATGTCGTCGCCGTACGTCTCGGGCTGTTCGTCGACGGACGCGTCGAGGTGACCGGTGACGGGCTGGCCCCCGGTACCAAGGTGGGAACCGCGCGATGAACGCCGAACCCGTCGTGGTCCTGGACCGGGTGAGCCGTGGCTACGGCGGTGTCGCCGCCGTGCGCGATGTCAGCCTGACGGTGGGGCCCGGTGAGGCGGTTGCCGTCGTCGGCCCGTCCGGCTCGGGGAAGTCCACGATGCTCAACCTCATCGGCACGCTGGACCGGCCGACCTCGGGCACGGTCACCGTCGCCGGGCACGAAGTGGGCCGGCTGAGCGACCGCCGCCTGTCCGCCCTGCGTGCCAGGTACATCGGTTTCGTCTTCCAGCAGTTCCATCTCCCGGCCGGATTCCCGATCGTCGAAGCGGTGGCCGACGGCCTGCTGTACAGCGGCGTGGCCCGGCGGGAACGGACCCGCCGTTCCCTGGCCGCCCTGTCCCGCGTCGGCCTCGGACACCGGACCGACCACCGGCCGCATGAACTCTCGGGCGGCGAGCGGCAACGAGCCGCGATCGCCCGCGCCATCGTCGGCGAGCCGCCACTGCTGCTCGCCGACGAACCCACCGGCAACCTCGACACGGCCTCCGGTACGGCCGTCATGGAGCTTCTCGGCGAGTTGCACACCGCCGGCACGGCCCTGGTCCTGATCACCCACGACGCCGAGGTGGCGGCTCGGCTGCCGCGCCGGATCGAGTTCCGGGACGGCGCCGTGGTCGGCGATCGTGCCACAGGTGCGGCGGACGACGCCGGAAAGGGTTCGTCGACGGCCGGATTCGCCGGCCGGGTCGCCCTTGCCCGCGGCGGCGACCTCGGCCACCACACCGCGACGGAGGTGCCCCACTGATGCAGACGACCAGTCCGCCCCTGACCCCGTTCCGGCTGCGGCCGCGCGACGTACTACGGGTCGGCGGCACCGGATTGCGGTACCGGCCCGTTCGGGCAGTGCTGTCCGCGCTCGGCATCGCCATCGGCATCGCGGCGATGACCGCCGTCGTCGGGATCTCCAGTTCCAGTCGCACGGCACTCGACCGGGAACTGGCCGCCCTGGGAACCAACCTGCTCACCGTGGGCCCGGGCAAGGACCACGGCACGGGGCAGAGGGTCGCGCTCCCGGAGACGGCCCCGGCCATGATCCGCCGGGTCGGCCCGGTGCAGTCGGTCGCCGCGGTCGCCCGGCTTCCGCGCGCCAACGTCTACCGCAACGAGCACATCCCCACGGCGCTCAGCGGCAGCATCGCCGTCTACGCGGCGACGCAGGGCCTGCCGGAGGCGCTGCGCGTCTCCCTGGCCGTCGGGGACTGGCCCAATGCCGCCCAGGCGAAGCTGCCCGTCGTGGTTCTCGGCGCCGGCACCGCCAATACCCTGGGCATTCACGAACTGCGTGGCGCCTCGGCCGCGGAGGGCCCGAACGGCGTTCAGGTGGTGCTCGACGGCAGTCGCTTCACCGTCGTAGGAATCCTCGCCCCGGCCGCTCTCGCGCCCGAACTGGATCGGGCCGCGCTCGTCGGCTGGGAAGCCGCCCGTACGGAGCTGGGCTTCGACGGACACCCGACGACCGTGTACGCCCGTGTCCGGGACGACGCTGTCACCGATGTGCACGGCGTCCTCGCCCCCACGGCCAACCCCGAGCACCCCGAACTGGTGGCGGTCTCCAGGCCCTCCGACGCCCTCGTGGCCAAGAACGCGTCGGAGCGGGCCTTCACGGGACTGTTGCTGGGCCTGGGCTCGGTCGCCTTGCTGGTCGGCGGGATCGGCGTCGCCAACACCATGGTCATCTCGGTGCTGGAGCGCCGCACCGAGATCGGCCTGCGCCGCGCCCTGGGTGCCACACAAGGGCAGATCCGGCTGCAGTTCCTCGCCGAGTCGCTCCTGCTGTCCGCACTCGGCGGAGTGGCGGGTGTACTCCTCGGAATCCTCGTGACCGGCGTGTACGCCACAACGCAGGGGTGGCCGACCACCGTGCCGGTCTGGGCCTCCGCGGGAGGCACCACCGCCACGCTGGCCATCGGCGGTCTGGCCGGCTTGTACCCGTCGGTCCGTGCCGCGCGCATGTCTCCGACGGAGGCGCTGGCCGGCACGTGAAGGAGCGTTCCCGGTGGTTCCGGTGGGCGGCCGGGACCACGGAGCGGACGCGGCCTGTTCCACGCCACGAAGACCGCCCGGCACAACACGCCCGAGTGGCCTCCGCCGGGACAACCCCGGAGAACGGCCCGGATACAACGGTCTGAAAACGATCTCCCGGCTCCAGGCGCGGAGTTGCCCGCCCGGCCGCCCGGCCGGCGACCGCTCCTGCAACGGCTCCACATCAGCCGACCGGCCACCATCCGTCCGGGCCCCGGGCCCCGGGCCCCGGGCCTGTCCACGACCACCGCGTCGATCAGCCCGGGGCGACCAGCAGGGGCGGAAGATCTGCTTCCGCCTCCGGCGCGACGTCGAAGACTTCAACGGCTTCACCGGAAGCCCTCGCGCCGCGACCATCGAATCCTCACGATCCCGGCCCATCCGCGGGCCCGCCCCGGCGACAGCGCCCCATCAGGCGCACCAACCGCAGACGCAAGCCCAAGCCCCTTGGTACCCGGACGCCAACAGGCCACCTGACACCCGGTACTTGAGTGACGCGCCTCACAGGTCACCACCACCCATACGAAAGGCGCGTGAGGGGTGCGGCGACCGCGCCGGCCGGCAGTCAAGCCTTTTGGCCAACACGAGAAACGGGCCCCCGACTGCGACTTTCGTCACGGTCGGAGACCCGTCTCCGCTATGTGGGGCACCGACGAAATGCGCTGATCAGGCGCATTGATGAATCAGCCGGACTCCGTATCCCACGCTCATTGTGATCGATTCCCACCGCAGGGCGTCTACCTGCCAGTCCATCTCGAGCCACGGGATGGCCGGCCCAGCCGAAGCATGGCCCAACTTGGCTGTTTCACGTCCTCTGAACGCTTGCGCAACTGGGAGATCCCAGCGAACCGAGGCGCCTCATCGGTACCCTCACCCACGGAGCAGGCGAGCAGATGGGATGCGGTCCAATGGAGCAACAACGCGACCCCGCAGACCTCGCCGTCGCCGGCTGCGGTTGGCTGCTACTGATGGCCGCCGGGTGGCTGATCGGGGCCGTGATCTCGGAAACCCTGCTCCACGGCTCTCCCGCAGGCCAGATCATTCGGTGGGGACTGACGGGGTTCGCCGGCGTGATCGGCTTCGCATGGGCTCGACGGCGGCTCCGGTAGCGCCCTGTCCCCGCGGAGCCCGTCGCCGGTTCAGCCGCAGGTGATCCGAGCATTGCCGGTGTATATGGGCCCTTGAGGCTTTGCCCATATGTACTTGCCGTTACTGTTCCTCAGGGAAGCATGCCCGATTCGCGCCCGGTAGGTCTGCGTTCCAGTACCGGATGCGCATTTCCACCGCGGCACATGTAGGCCACATTTAGGGTTGAGTGCATCAAAGTCCTCAGACTTGCAATAAATGCATGAAAATGAATCCGGTGACTCTGGGGGCGGCGGGTCGGCGTCCCGAGCTGGAAGTGGTGCGGGCGGTCAGCGCGGTGTGGGCCTGTAGGTAGGTGCGGCAGCACTTCCGGCCGGCGCCCTGCACCCTGGTGTCAGGGCCAGACCCTCTACCGGGCTGTGGACCCACTCCAACACCCGTTGGCCACCTCGACCGGCATCTGCCCCACCTGCCCGCGCGAGTGCTCATCTACGGAAAAGACCATGACGGCGTCCGCTCTAGCTGGCGAGTTGTTCCAGCCTCTGTTCACCATCGGGTCTGCTGCACGATCGGGTGACATCTGAACTGGTATGCCCTGTGGGGCGGGTGGGAAGGATGCCGTCGCGCCCAAGCCCCATCCGGAAGAGTTCCGCCAAGACGTCGTGCGAGTCGCGAGGAACCGTGGCCCGGGGGTGACGGTCGAGCAGGTGGCCACCGACTTCGGCGGAAGCAGACGTCCACCACGAGTCAGGCCGCAAAGTCGTCCCTCGCGAAGCGCTACCTCTTCGGCTTCGATGCGCGCCTCGCCGTCACGCGGGATACCCAGCACATCAAGCCGCTTTGCGGCGACGGGACACCTGATCCCGACCTGTTGCCCGCTCTCGTTCTCGGTCTCTGCCTGGACGAGCCGGGAGAGCGCCCCACGTACAACGGGCTGAAGACCATCAGCCGCCTCCGGGAACGCGGCTGTACACCCGTTACCTGGCCGGTGACCCCGCCTGCAACAACGCCGAACCCCATGAATGGCAGTTGCCCGTCCGTGCCCTGGGCTACAAGCCCGTCTACGACTACCGGGTGGACCAGCTCGGCGATCAAGGCGGAGCCCAGGGGTCGATCCTCGTCGCGGGCACCTGGTACTGCCCCTCGATGCCCGAGCCCCTCATCGAAGCCACCAGCGACCTGCACGCCGGCCGCATCGACCGTGAAACCTGGGTAGCCCACATCGCCGCCCGTAAGCCGTACCGCCTCATGCCCAAGGAAAGTAAGGACGCCGAGGGACACCAGCGCATGATGTGCCCGGCCGAGGCAGGCAAGGTGCAGTGCCCGCTCAAACCGCGCTCGCTCGGGCGCGGCGTCCACCTCCCGCTCGTCGACCCACAGCCGAGTCCGACCAGGCCTCTCAAGGTCTGCCGTCAGCGCGCCATCACGCTCGCCCCAGAAGAAGGGGCCGAGTACTGGCAAGCGCTGGACTACGGCGATGAGCAGTGGCAGAAGATCTACTTCCGTCCTCGCAACAGCGTCGAGGGCCACGCCAACCGCCGGAAGATCACGGCGTGGCTGGACAGCCTGGCCCGCGGCGGACAGCGTCCCGTCAGGCGCACCAACCGCAGGCGCAAGACGAAGCCCCTTGGCACCTGGACGCCAACCGGCCACCTGACACCCGCCACTTGAGTGACGCGCCTCACAGATGAACATCACCCATACGAAAGAGCCCCCTCACTGACCGCAAACGGCCAAGCGGGGGGGCTCCAGTGCGTGAGGGAAGCGGCGACCGCCCCAGTCGACGGGCTGACCCCTTGATCAACACAAGAAACGGGCCCCCGACTGCGACTTTCGTCACGGTCGGAGACCCGTCTCCGCTATGTGGGGCACCGACGAAATGCGCTGATCAGGGGCTTACATTCCTCCTGTGAAGATCGTTTCCCACACTCACCAAGATCGTTTCCCGCGGGCCAGCTCACCCACATGATCCGCGACGGCTACCAAAGAGGCCCACATCTGCCGTTTCAGCATCTTGATCTTGTTGTTGTGTTCCTCAACCGTGCCAGAGCTGTAGGGCAGGCTCAGGCCGTCGGCGACCACGGCGTCAGGTCCTGGCTCAAGCCGCCTGCGAAGGTATGGAGGGCGGGCAGGTCGTCGCTGCGGACGTCGTTGATCCACTGGTTGAGTCGGCAACCCTGGCGGTTATTCAACAACTCGGCGAAAGCGCGGACGTGGACGGCGGTCCGATCGAGCTCGGGGCAGCGCGTGGCGATCTACTTAAGCCGCTGGGCCGGTCGGTTCCCAAGTGGTCGGGGCGCCTGGTGATCCAGCTCTCACATTCCGGACTGAAGGCTCTCTGCGAGGCGGAGCTGTCGACAGCAGACGACGCCGCCACGGGACCGAGGCGGCTACCAGGGGAGCGGTGTTCCGTCCCAGGAGAAGAACGCGCCGGTGGGCCCGTCGTCAGGCAGCATCGCCAGCCTGACGGCGCCGGCGGCGGCCTCCGCGGGGTCCCCGCCTGCCGCGGCGGCCGCGGCATTCAGATCGGTCCGCCGCAGACCAGGTGCCAGGGCGTTGATCTTGATGCCGTCCTCGGCAAGGCTCTGGGCGTAGAACACGGTCAGCGCGTTCAGGGCCACCTTCGATGAGCGGTAGGAGGCGAAGCCACCCCGGTAGCCGGAGTGCTCGGTCACTGCGGCTGCGAGCGACCCGGTCCCGCTGGAGATGTTCACGATCCTCGGATGGGCCGAGCGTCGCAGGGCCGGCAGGAGCGCGTTGGTCACCGCGACCACACCGAATACGTTCGTCTCAAAAATGCGACGGAAGGTGTCGGCGTCCTCGTCCTGCGCGGCCCTGCCTTCTGCAGAGGAGACACCCGCATTGTTGATCAGGACGTCCAGAACATCGATATGGTCCGCCACCGCCGCGACACTCACGGGATCGGTGACGTCGAGGACCAGCGGTCGCGCGTCACCGCCGATGTCGGCGACGGCTTGTTCCGCACGTTCCGCGTCTCGCGACCCCACGTAGACGGTCAGCCCGGCCTGCACGAACTGCCGGGCAATTTCTTTGCCGATGCCTTTGTTGGCTCCTGTGACCAGCACAGTCGAGATATCCATGCCGCCAGTCTCTTCACCGGCCGAGGACGCAACCAGGGATAATCGATACCACCCGGACACAGTGGAGGAGGCCACCGGTGGCCCGAGACGAACTGGCCCGCTTCTTGCGTGGCCGTCGCGCAGGTCTGCGCCCCCAGGACGTCGACCTGCCAACAGGGTCACGTCGCCGCACCGGAGGCCTGCGCCGGGAAGAGATCGCGGACCTTGCGCACATGTCGGTCGACTACTACGTCCGCCTGGAACAGGCGCGCGGGCCACGTCCCTCCCCGCAGATCCTCGACGGCCTTGCGACGGCTCTCCGCCTTGACCCCGCCGAACGCAGCCACATGTTCCTGCTGGCCGGCCAGACCCCCCGTCCGCCCACGGCACCCCCGCGGCGTGTACGAGGGCACGTCGCCGGCCTGATCCATCGGCTCCCGGACACTGCCGCCCTGGTCACCGCGGCGAACTACGACGTCCTGGCCTGGAACCCACTGGCCCAAGCGCTGCTCGGCGACCTGGACTCCAGGCCGAACCTGGCGCGACGCCGCTTTCTGCTCCGCGAGCACGTCTTGACCACAGGCCATGAGGACTTCGCTGAAATCGCGGTCTCCCGTCTGCGTACCGCCGCCGACCGCTATCCCCATGACGAGGGCCTGTCCGACCTCCTGACGGACCTTACGGCTGGCAGCCCGGAGTTCCGCGAGATCTGGGCTTCGCCCTCTCTGCGCATCCCCGGACACCGCACAAAGACCATGGTCCATCCCGAACTCGGAGAGCTCCGCATCAACTGTGACGTGCTCACCCTCCCCGAGGACGACCAACAAGTGCTGTTCATGACGGCCGACCCCGACACCTCGACCGCTCGCGCCCTGCGCCGTCTGTCCGGCCGGTGAACCTTGATGCGTTCTCCCTGGCTGGCAATCCATAGTTGGCCAGGTAGCGAGGCGGTGACGGTTGCCCCCCGTGGCCTCAGTGGTTCGGACGCTGGTCGGGCTCACATCTGATCCGCGGCCACGGTCTTCAAGTGCGGCTGAATCCGCAGATTCGAGCCCTCAGAAACGCTCTGAACAGCGGTAACGCCTTCATTTCTGATGGTGAACATCAGCAGCAGACCATTTCCGCACTTTCAGATCAGATTCCGCCCGTACCCACCCTCTCCAGGGCACGTGCGAGAGGTGCGAGAAGTGCGACGCAACAAGCGTCAGCGGTCGCACCTCTCCCACCTGTGCGACAGCGTTCCCGTCAGTCGCACCACTCTTCCTGACCACCGCGCTGAGCACTTCTTCCAAGCCGCTCAGACGAACGCGGTCTGCCCGTGCTCACCGGTGAAACCCCGTCGGCGGTATCACCACCGAAATCAAGTCATTCAGCCGCTAGAGGTTCTGTCTCGTCGGGGCAGGACTCCGTTGAGGATGAGGTCGACGGTTCCGGTCATCTCCCCGGTGAGGTCGAAGGGTGCCGGCTCTTCGGCGGCCCATGCGGTGAGGATGACGTAGTACGACGAGGACAGGAGCAGGCCGACCCGGTCCGCGTTGACGGCCGGGTCGATCTCGCCTTTGTGCTGTGCCCCGCTGATGATGCCGGCGAACTCGACGGCGAGCGGCGAGCGCTGCCAGATGTTCGTCGAGTGCACCGACCCGAGGATCACGGCCACGCTCTCCGGCCGGGACGCGTCGCTGAGCCGGCCCATCTCGGTGAAGTACCGCACCAGGATCTCCCGGGCGGACGAGTCCGGGCCTGCGGCGTAGGCAGCTTCGATGGCCTTCTCCCGGCGGCGGACAGCCCATTCCTGCAGGAAGGCGACCTTGCGGGGGAAGTGGTTGAAGACCGTGGTCCGGGCGACGTCTGCCCGCTCGGCGATGTCCTCCATCGTCGTTCCCTCGTACGTCTTCTCGACGAACAGTGCCAGGGCGACGTCGTACAACTCAGCGCGGCGCCGCTCCCGCTGACGTGCGCGGCGATCCTGCGGCGGCGACTCGGGGGCTGCTGAAGTGCCGTTCTTCATGATCGATATCTGCTCTCTTCCGACTTGACAAGTGTACTCCAGTCCGTAAGTGTACCCGAGTACAGACTTGAACCCGGAGGCAATTTTGGACCGGGGAACAATGTTGTATCCGGATTCATCAACGCGCCAGGAGACGACCATGATCATGCCCCTCAACCAGCAGACCCAGTACCTGACCGTCGACGGCGGTCGCATCGCGTACGAGGTGGCCGGTGACGGTCCGCTGGTGGTGCTCGCCCACGGCATGGGGCAGAGCCGCGCGGCCTACCGGTTCGTCGCGCCGCAGCTGGTCGCGGCCGGATACCGGGTCGCCGCGGCCGACCTGCGCGGCTGCGGCGAGTCGGCCGCGGCGTGGCCGTCGTACTCCCGCACCGATATCGCCGGCGACCTGCTCGCCCTGATCCGCCACCTCGGCGGCCCGGCCGTGCTCATCGGTCACTCCATCGCCGGGGGCGCCGCCACCATCGCTGCCGCTCAGGAGCCCGGCCTGATCACCGGAATCGTCGAGATCGCGCCGTTCACCCGTGCCCAGGCAATGAAGCTCGGCGACCTCAGCAACAGGTCGTACCGCCGGGGCGCCTACCGGATGGCCGGCGCGATGCTGGGCAGCGTGACGCAGTGGCTCGGCTACCTCGACCACGCCTACCCGGGCCGCAAGCCCGCGGACTGGACCGAGCGGCAGGCCCGCATCGCGGCCGAACTGCGAGAGCCTGGCCGGATGAAGGCACTCCAGTCGATGCTCAAGACCTCACCGGCCGACGCCGGGGCGAAGCTCGCCGATGTGCGCTGCCCGGTGCTGATCGTCGAAGGCTCCCTCGACCCCGACTGGACCGACCCGCGGGCCGAGGGCGAGGCCATCGTCGCGGCGCTGCCCGCCGGGATCGGCCGGCTCGCGATGGTCGATGGCGCCGGTCACTACCCGCACGACCAGTTTCCCGAGCAGACGGTGGCTCTGATCGCCTCGTTCCTGCAGGAGAACACCCGTGCCTGAGCCCACTGACGTCCCGGCCGCAACCACCGTGGACAACTCGCGCGGGCCGAACGCCGATGACCGGGACTTCCGCGGCGTGGTCACCGGCCGGCCCGCGGTCTGGCTGCGCGTCGAAGGTCTTGCCGTGGCCATCGCCGCACTGGTGCTCTTCGCCACGACCGACGAACCATGGTGGCTGGTTCCCGCGTTGTTCCTCGTCCCGGACCTGTCCTGGTTCGCCTACCTCGCCGGCCCGAAAGTCGGCGCCTGGGTCTACAACCTCATGCACACCGCACCGCTGCCTCTCGCCCTGATCGTCGCGGGCGCCACTAGGGAACACACCTCACTGATCGTGGCCGGCGCCATCGGCCTGTTCCATCTCGGTTTCGACCGCGTCCTCAAGTACGGGGTCAAGTACGACCACAGTTTCATCGTCACCCACCTCGGCATCCACGGCCCCGACAAGCGCCGGTAGACCAGGGCCGACCGCGCACCGGCAGCCGACCCGGCTTCGATCGCGCCTGGAAGAACGTCGCCCAGAGCGTGATGCCGCCCGCCGGCTGCGGGCGTGGAAGCGTCGTCTTCGGCCAGGATCCGACCGGTCACCGCGATGGCCTGCAGATAGTGGTTGGAGCCGGTTGAGACTTACGCCGGTGCCGCTCGTACAGCGCTGGGCAAGCCTCCGATTGGCCCGCACCTCCGACGGGCGCTTCGGCGCGCTTGCGCAGCCGGTCTTAACGTGAGTAGGCAGAGGGTGTCACCCGGTTGCCGGCAACGATGCCGACCACCACCGCACGATCCGTGTTCGTCCCCTTGGGGGGGGGCACAGCTTCGCTCCAACCACCCAAGGTCTCCCAGGTTGGCTGTTGCCTCCGCCCATCGTCCAGGATCGGCAGGGCACCCTAGCCTCGTTGCGCATCGCAAGTCGGCGCCACAATGTCCCAGGGGCGCGCAGATGACAGCGGAGGCGATCCCTACTCCCGGCACCCGCAAGGTTGACTTGCCGCCCGCACCGGCATCTGGTCGGGGCGACCACGAGTCAGGCCGCAAAGCCGTCCCTCGCGAAGCGCTACCTCTTCGGCTTCGATGCGCACCTCGCCGTCACGCGGGATACCCAGCACATCAAGCCGCTCCTGGACGACGGGACACCCGATCCCGACGTGCTGCCCGCTCTCGTTGTCGGTCTCTGCCTGGACAAGCCGGGAGAGCGCCCCGCGTACAACGGGCTGAAGACCATCCGCCGCCTTCGAGAGCGCGGCTACACGCCCGGCTTCCTGGCGGGCGACCGCGCCTACGACAACTCCGAACCCCATGAGTGGCAGCTGCCCGTCCGTGCCCTGGGTTACAAGCCCGTCTACGACTACCGCGTGGACCAGCTCGGCGATCAAGGCGGAGCCCAAGGGTCGATCCTCGTCGAGGGCACCTGGTACTGCCCCTCGATGCCCGAGTCCCTCATCGAAGCCACCAGCGACCTGCACGCCGGCCGCATCGACCGCGAGACCTGGGCCGCGCGCATCGCCGCTCGCAAGCCATACCGACTCATGCCCGAGGAAAGAGAGGACTCCGAAGGCCACCAGCGCATGATGTGCCCGGCAGAATCAGGCAAGGTGCAGTGCCCGCTCAAGCCGCGCTCGATTGGCAGCGGCGTCCACCTCCCGCTGGTCGACCCGCTGCCCAGTCCGACCGGGCCCCTCAAGGTCTGCCGCCAGCGGGCCATCACGCTCGCCCCGGAAGAAGGGGCCAAGCACTGGCAGGCCCTGGACTACGGCGACGAGGAATGGCAGAAGATCTACTTCCGCCTCCGCAACAGCGTCGAGGGCTTCAATGGCTTCGCCAAGAGTCCGCTCGCCGAGACCATCGAATCCTCACGATCCCGTCCCATCCGCGGGCTCGCCGCACAGACCATCCTCCTCGTGTTCCAGCTCGCCCATGCCAACCGGCGAAAGATCACGACGTGGCTGGACAGCCTCGCCCTCGGCGGACAGCGCCCCATCAGGCGCACGAATCGCAGACGCAAGACGAAGCCCCTGGGCACCTGGACACCAACTGGCCACCTGACACCCGCCACTTGAGTGACGCGCCTCACAGATGAACATCACTCATACGAAAGAGCCCCCTCACTGACCGCAAACGGCCAAGCGAGGGGCTCCAGTGCGTGAGGGAAGCGGCGGCCGCTCCAGTCGACGGGCCGACCCCTTGATCAACACGAGAAACGGGCCCCCGACTGCGACTTTCGTCACGGTCGGAGACCCGTCTCCGCTATGTGCGCGAGGGGGGAGTTGAACCCCCACGCCCTTTCGGGCACTGGAACCTGAATCCAGCGCGTCTGCCTATTCCGCCACCCGCGCATGGGTGTTGTCGTTTGGATTCTGTCACACTTTGGGGTCTTCCCCGTCCGGTGCGTCAGCGCCTTCCGACATCGAGAACATTAGCACGCTGCTCAGGGTGGAATCACATCCGTTTCCGGGCACCCCCGAGCGAGGGGAACCGTCCTTTGTTGCGGGACACTGGCAGGGGCCGCCTCTACCATCCCTGTGGGGGAGCGGCCGCGGACCGTGTCAGTGTTGACATCGGTCCCATGGGACCGACCGGGGAACCAGCGGTTTTCCCAGTGCGTGGATACGATCAGTAAGCAGTACCGGAAGGATCGGACGGAAGATCACGGCGGCCACCGCCGTGTGCGACCGCAGGGCCTCGAGGAGGGAGGTGCACCGTGGGAGTACTCAAGAAGTTCGAGCAGCGTCTCGAGGGCTTCGTGAACGGCACCTTCGCCAAGGTGTTCAAGTCCGAGGTCCAGCCCGTGGAGATCGCGGGCGCGCTGCAGCGCGAGTGCGACAACAACGCGACGATCTGGAACCGGGACCGCACCGTGGTCCCCAACGACTTCATCGTCGAGCTCAGCACGTCCGACTACGAGCGGCTGAGCCCTTACGCGATCCAGCTCGGCGAAGAGCTGGCCGGCATGGTGCGCGACTACGCCAAGCAGCAGCGCTACACCTTCATGGGCGGCATCAAGGTCCACCTGGAGAAGGCCGACGACCTCGACACCGGCCTGTACCGGGTACGCAGCCGCACCCTCGCCTCCAGCGAGTCGCAGCAGGCACAGCAGCCCCAGCAGCAGCAACCCCCCGCCGGCCGCGGAGGCTACGGCTACCCGCCGCAGGCCCCGCAGCGCCCCGCGGGCCCGCCGCCGATGCCGGCCGGTCCGCCGCCCGGCGCCGCGCCGGTGACCCGGCTCCCCGGGAGTGGCCCCACGGCCCCCGGGGGCGCCGGCACGAACGTGCGCCGCTGGATCGAGATCAACGGCACCCGTCACCAGATGTCCCGGCCGACCCTGGTCCTCGGCCGCAGTACCGAGGCCGACGTCCGGGTCGACGACCCCGGTGTGTCCCGCCGCCACTGCGAGATCAGGGCGGGATCGCCCTCGACGATCGTGGACCTCGGGTCGACGAACGGCATCGTGGTGGACGGGCAGCACACTCAACGCGCTACGCTCCGCGACGGTTCGCGGATCGTCGTGGGCAGTACCACCATCGTGTACCGGCAAGCCGAAGGGTGAAGCGGGGGCAATGTCAGAGCTGACCCTGACGGTCATGCGGTTGGGTTTCCTCGCCGTACTGTGGCTGTTCGTCATCGTGGCCGTGCAGGTCATCCGCAGCGACCTCTTCGGGACCCGGGTGACCCAGCGCACCTCCGGGCGCCGCGAGGCCCAGTCCCGTCCGCCGCAGCAGCGCCAGCAGGCGCAGGCGGCGCAGGGACGGCAGCAGCAACAGCAGAACAACAGCCGGGCCCGGCGCGGCGCCCCCACCAAACTGGTGGTCTCCGAGGGCTCGCTGGCGGGCACCACGGTCGCGCTCCAGGGCCAGACGATCACTCTGGGCCGGGCGCACGATTCCACGATCGTGCTCGACGACGACTACGCGTCCAGCCGCCATGCCAGGATCTACCCGGACCGCGACGGCAACTGGATCGTCGAGGACCTGGGATCCACCAACGGCACCTTCATGGACCGGAACCGGCTCACCACGCCGACCCCGATCCCGCTCGGTGCCCCGATCCGCATCGGCAAGACCGTCATCGAGCTGCGGAAGTAGTCGCACAATGGGCGAGCACAGCCAGCGAGCGCGAGCGAGAGGGTGGGCAGCGTGCGGATGTACCCGGAGCCGACGGGCGAGGTGCGCATGACTCTGTCGCTGCGCTTCGCCGCCGGCTCGCACAAGGGAATGATCCGGGAGGGCAACGAGGACTCCGGCTACGCCGGTCCGCGGCTGCTCGCCATCGCCGACGGCATGGGCGGCCAGGCCGCCGGTGAGGTCGCCTCCTCCGAGGTGATCTCCACCCTCGTCCCGCTCGACGACGACGTCCCCGGCTCGGACATCCTCACCTCCCTCGCGGTCGCCGTGCAGCGGGCCAACGATCAGCTGCGCGTCATGGTCGAGGAGGACCCGCAGCTGGAGGGCATGGGCACCACGCTCACCGCCCTGCTGTGGACCGGCCAGCGGCTCGGCCTGGTGCACGTCGGCGACTCCCGTGCGTACCTGCTGCGCGACGGCGTGCTCACCCAGATCACCCAGGACCACACCTGGGTGCAGAGGCTCGTCGACGAGGGCCGGATCACCGAGGAGGAGGCCGGCACGCACCCGCAGCGCTCGCTGCTGATGCGCGCCCTGGACGGCCGCGGCCAGGTCGAGCCCGACCTGTCGATCCGCGAGGTCCGGGCCGGCGACCGCTACCTGATCTGCTCCGACGGCCTGTCCGGCGTGGTCAGCCACCAGACGCTCGAGGACACCCTCGCCGGCTACCAGGCGCCCGCCGAGACCGTGCAGGAGCTGATCCAGCTCGCGCTGCGCGGCGGCGGTCCCGACAACATCACCTGCATCGTCGCCGACGTCCTGGACATCGACGACGGCGACACCCTGGCCGCGCAGCTGCACGACACACCCGTCGTCGTGGGCGCCGTCGCCGACAGCCGGCACCACTCCCCGCTGTCCGACCCGCGGCACCTCCAGACCCCGGCCGGCCGCGCCTCCGAGCTCGGCCGCCCGCCGGCCCCCGAGGGCTCCTTCGGCCCGCCCGGCAGCGGCAACCCGCAGGTCGGCGCGCCCATGGGCAGCTTCGGCGACTTCGACGACGAGGAACTGGGCAAGCCCCGCAAGCCCCGCCGCTGGCTCAAGCGCTCGCTGGTCCTGCTGGTCGTCCTCGGCATCGTCGGCGGCGGCCTCTACGGCGCGTACCGCTGGACCCAGACGCAGTACTACGTCGGCGTCAAGGGCGACCACGCGGCGATCTACCAGGGCATCGAGCAGGAGCTGGCCTGGATCAACCTGTCGAAGGTCCACGAGGACCGCCCCGGTATCGAACTCAAGTACCTACCGCAGAACCAGCGCAGGTACGTCACGGCCACGATCGCCGCCAGCGGTCTGTCCGACGCGCGCAAGACCGCGGACGAGCTCGAGCACCAGGCCAAGGTCTGCCAGACCAAGGAAGCCATCGACAAGTCCAACGCCGCCGCGGCGGAGAAGGCCAGGAAGGACCAGCAGAAGGGCGCCGACGCCGCCGGCGGCAAGACCACCGGCAGCCCGTCCCCCGAGGCGTCCTCCTCCCCCAAGCCCGGCACGAGCCCCTCCCCCAGCCCGTCCAGCAGCCCCACCCTCTCCGACGAGGACCAGTCGCTGGCCCAGCAGTGCCCGACCAGCAGCTAGCGAGCAGGAGGGGCGTCAGTCCAGCATGAGCGTTGTCACCAACACCACGACCATCACTTCCGTCGGCGCGCCCAGCCGCCGCAACACGGAGCTCGCGCTCCTCGTCTTCGCGGTCCTGATCCCGGTCTTCGCGTACGCGAACGTCGGGCTGGCGAAAAAGGGATCCCTGCCCGCGGGCCTTCTCGCGTACGGTGTCGGGCTCGGCGCGCTGGCGGCGGTGGCGCACCTCATGGTGCGCAAGTTCGCGCCGTACTCGGACCCGCTGATGCTGCCCATCGCCACGCTCCTGAACGGCATGGGGCTAGTCTTCATCTGGCGCCTCGACCAGGAACCCAGCCTGGGCTCCTCGTCCGCCCCGACGCAGCTGCTGTGGTCGACCCTCGGTATCGCGCTCTTCGTGGCCGTGCTGGTCTTCCTGAAGGACCACCGGATCCTCCAGCGTTACACGTACATCTCCATGGTGGTCGCGCTGGTGCTGCTGATCGCCCCGGCCTTCTTCCCGGGTGTGTACGGCGCGAAGATCTGGATCACGATCGCCGGCTTCTCCATCCAGCCCGGTGAGTTCGCGAAGATCATCATCACCGTCTTCTTCGCGGGCTACCTCATGGTCAAGCGGGACGCCCTCGCACTCGCCAGCCGCCGGTTCATGGGCTTGTACCTGCCGCGCGGCCGGGACCTCGGGCCCATCCTCGCGGTCTGGGCGATCAGCCTGATGATCCTCGTCTTCGAGACCGACCTCGGCTCCTCGCTGCTCTTCTTCGGCCTCTTCGTGATCATGCTCTACGTCGCCACGGAGCGCACCAGCTGGATCGTCTTCGGTCTGGTGCTGTCTGTGGGCGGCGCGGTGGTCGTCGGCAGCTTCGAGTCGCACGTCCACAGCCGTGTGGAGGACTGGCTCAACCCGTTCCGCACCCTCGAAGCCGGCCAGGGCGCCAGCCAGCCCGCGCAGGCCATGTGGGCCTTCGGCTCGGGCGGCATCTTCGGTTCCGGCCTCGGCCAGGGGTACTCCCGGCTGATCAAGTTCGCGGCCAAGAGCGACTACATCCTCGCGACGGTCGGCGAGGAACTGGGCCTGGCGGGCCTGATGGCCCTGATCCTGCTCTACGCACTGCTCATCGAGCGCGGCGTGCGAACCGCGCTGGCGGCCCGCGACCCATTCGGCAAGCTACTGGCGATCGGCCTGTCCGGGGCCTTCGCGCTCCAGGTGTTCGTCGTGGCCGGCGGTGTCACCGGGCTCATCCCGCTGACCGGTATGACCATGCCGTTCCTGGCTCAAGGCGGTTCCTCGGTGATCGCCAACTGGGCCCTGGTCGCCATCCTGCTGAGAATCAGCGACACCGCGCGCCGCCCGGCGCCGACCCCCGTCTCGTCCCCCGATGCCGAGCCGACCCAGGTGGTGCGCACCCAGTGAACAAGCCCCTGCGCCGAGTCGCCATCTTCTGTGGACTCCTTGTGCTCGCCCTTCTCGTCAGGGTGAACTACATCCAGTTCGTGCAGGCCGACGCGCTCAAGAACGACAAGAACAACCGACGCGTCGCGATCAATCAGTACGCCACCCCGCGCGGCGACATCATCGTCGACGGCAAGGCCGTCACCGGCCACACCGAGACCCACGGCAGCGACTACAAGTACAAGGCCACGTTCAAGAACGGCCCGCTGTGGGCGCCGGTCACCGGCTACGCGTCCCAGGCGTTCAGCTCGACCCAGCTGGAGTCGATCTACGACTCGATTCTCACCGGTGACGACGACCGCCTGTTCTTCAAGCGCACCGTCGACATCCTGTCCGGCAAGCAGAAGCAGGGCGGCGACGTCGTCACGACGCTGAACGGCAAGGCACAGCGGGCCGCCTTCGAGGGCCTGGGGAACAAGAAGGGCGCGGTCGCCGCGATCGACCCGCGGACCGGCGCGATCCTCGCCCTGGCCAGCACGCCGTCGTACGACCCGTCCTCCTTCGCCGGTAACTCCGACAAGGACGGCGAGGCCTGGAACGCGCTGCGGAAGGACAAAGACGAGCCGCTGCTCAACCGGGCGCTGCGCCAGACCTACCCGCCGGGCTCGACCTTCAAGGTCGTCACGGCGGCGGCGGCGCTGGAGGACGGGCTGTACAGCAACATCGACGAGGACACCGACTCGCCGGTCCCGTACATCCTGCCGGACACCAACACCCCTCTGGAGAACGAGGGCAACATCCCCTGCAAGAACGCCAGCCTGCGCGTGGCGCTGCAGTACTCGTGCAACACGGTCTTCGGCAAGCTCGGCGCGGACCTCGGCCGCGACAAGATGGTCGAGGAGGCCGAGAAGTTCGGCTTCAACAAGGAGCAGTTCATCCCGGTCCGCGTCTCGGCGAGCAACATCTCCAAGACCATGGACAAGCCGCAGACGGCCCTCTCCTCCATCGGCCAGTTCGAGACCGCCGCCACCCCGCTGCAGATGGCGATGGTGGCCGCGGCGATCGCCAACGACGGCAAGCTGATGCAGCCGTACATGGTCGACAAGCTGCAGGCCCCCAACAACACGGTGGTCGAGCGCACCAAGGTCAAGGAGCTCTCGCAGCCGCTCAGCGCGGAGAACGCCCGGAAGCTGCAGGACATGATGGAGACCGTCGTCACCGACGGCACCGGCAGGAACGCCCAGATCCCCGGCGTCACCGTCGGTGGCAAGACGGGTACCGCGCAGCACGGTGTCGACAACAGTGAGAAGCCTTACGCGTGGTTCATCTCATACGCCAAGACCGACAACGGCTCCCCGGTCGCGGTCGCCGTCGTGGTCGAGGACGCGAGCGCGAACCGCGGCGACATCTCCGGCGGCGGCTTCGCCGCGCCGATCGCCAAGAGTGTCATGGAGGCCGTGCTGAACCAGTGATGCCGGTCACACCGTATCCATGGATGTGCGTTAAGTCGCATGTCGCGATACCGGTCGTGTATCGGCTACCGGCGAGGGCCGGGATCGGCACGCGGCGGCGGGTACGGTATGCCCGAGCAGCCACACGGACGGTTTAGGAAGGGCAAGCGCTATGGAAGAGCCGCGTCGCCTCGGCGGCCGGTACGAGCTGGGCTCGGTGCTCGGCCGCGGTGGCATGGCCGAGGTGTACATCGCCCATGACACCCGGCTCGGCCGCACCGTCGCCGTGAAGACGCTCCGGGTGGACCTCGCCCGCGATCCGTCCTTCCAGGCCCGGTTCCGCCGTGAGGCCCAGTCGGCCGCCTCGCTGAACCACCCGTCGATCGTCGCCGTCTACGACACCGGCGAGGACTACGTCGACGGGGTGTCCATCCCGTACATCGTCATGGAGTACGTGGACGGCTCCACCCTGCGTGAGCTGCTCCACTCCGGACGCAAGCTCCTGCC
Organism: Streptomyces sp. NPDC026673; assembly: GCF_040638135.1. Classification (NCBI taxonomy): domain Bacteria; kingdom Bacillati; phylum Actinomycetota; class Actinomycetes; order Kitasatosporales; family Streptomycetaceae; genus Streptomyces; species Streptomyces sp. NPDC026673. The sequence goes on from NZ_JBEZXR010000002.1 coordinate 23,958, forward strand.
GGAGCGGTCCCTGGAGATGACCATCGGCATCCTCCAGGCCCTGGAGTACAGCCACCGGTCCGGCATCGTGCACCGCGACATCAAGCCCGCGAACGTGATGCTGACCCGGAACGGCCAGGTCAAGGTCATGGACTTCGGCATCGCCCGCGCCATGGGCGACTCCGGCATGACCATGACGCAGACCGCGGCCGTGATCGGCACCGCCCAGTACCTCTCCCCGGAGCAGGCCAAGGGCGAGTCCGTCGACGCGCGCTCCGACCTGTACTCCACGGGCTGCCTGCTCTACGAGCTGCTCACCGTGCGGCCGCCCTTCGTCGGCGACTCCCCGGTCGCGGTGGCGTACCAGCACGTGCGCGAGGAGCCCCAGCCCCCGAGCGTGTACGACCCCGAGGTCACGCCCTCGATGGACGCCATCGTGCTCAAGGCGCTGACCAAGGACCCGGACTACCGCTACCAGTCCGCCGACGAGATGCGCGCCGACATCGAGGCCTGCCTCGACGGCCAGCCCGTCGGCGCCACGGTCGCCCTGGGCGCCGTCGGCTACAACGGCGGCGGCTACGGCGGCTACGGCAACGACGCCCCCACCACGGCCCTCCCGCCCCAGCAGGACCCCGGCACCTCGATGCTGCCGCCCATGCGCGAGGACGACGGCGGCTTCGGCTACGAGCAGTCCCAGGGCGGTGGCGGCCGGCGCAAGCCCAAGAAGAGCAACACCTCCACGATCCTGCTGGTCGTCGCGGCCGTCCTGGTCCTGATCGGCGCGATCTTCATGGGCAAGGCGCTGTTCGGCCCCAAGGGCGCCGGCGACGGCAACGTGACGGTGCCGCAGTTCATCGGCCTGACCAAGACCGAGGCCCAGAACAAGGCCGACAACGCCGATGTCTCCATCACCTTCGGCGACCCGAAGTTCTGCGAAGAGCAGGAGAAGGACAAGGTCTGCAGCCAGTCGGTCACGGTCGACAAGGAGATCCCCAAGGACGAGACCGTCACCCTGCAGCTCTCGAAGGGCGTCCAGAAGGTCGAGGTCCCGGATGTGATCGGCGACTCGTACGAGGACGCCGAGCAGGAGCTCAAGGACGCGGGCTTCGAGGTCGACAAGCAGTCCAAGACCTCCAACAAGGAGGAGGACGAGGTCCTCGACCAGGACCCCAAGGGCGGCGCGAAGCGGGCCAAGGGCGCGACGATCACCCTCACCGTGGCCGTGGCACCCGAGCAGATCGTGGTCGTCGACGTGGTCGGCCAGGACGTGGAAGCGGCGACGAAGGCCCTCCAGGCGCAGGGACTGCAGGTCAAGACCGAGGACAGGCCGACGCCCGACCAGCAGGAGAACAAGGTCGTCGACCAGAGTCCGCGGGGCGGCAGCACGCTCAAGGAGGGCGACTCGGTGACCCTGTTCATCGCCAAGCCCCCGTCCACGACCCCCATGCCCAACCTGCAGGGCAAGACGGTCGCCGAGGCCAAGGCGGCGGCCAATGAGCTCGGCATGGTCTACCAGCCGATGAACCCGGCCGCGCAGAACGACCAGGCCATCGTGCAGATCCAGAACCCGCAGCCCAACACGCAGGTGAAGCCGGGGGACAAGCTGCAGATCATCGCCCAGGAGCAGCAGAACGGCGGCGGCAACAACGGAGGCGGCTTCTTCGGAGGCGGCGGCTGAGCCGGCCGCACCACCTGAGGCACGGCAACGGAGAGGGGCCGCGGACATCACGTCCGCGGCCCCTCTCCGTGTCTCCGAGCACCCGGTGGTGGGGGGGAGGGCGGGCTCAGCCCAGCTCCGCCGGAGGCGTCCGCTTCGCGTCCACCTTCTGGGTCCGCACGAGCTCGGCCCACACGATGTAGCGGTCGCGCGAGGTGTAGACCGGGGTGCAGGTGGTCAGCGTGAGGTAGCGGCCGGCCTTTTTCTTGCCGCTCTCCTTCGGGATCCGGTCGATGACCTCGACGTTGTACTTCGAGGTCTCGGGAAGGATCTTGTAGACCTTGTAGACGTACCAGGTGTCGCGGTCCTCGAAGACGACCGGGTCGCCGTTCTCGATCTTGTCGATGTTGTGGAACTTGGCGCCGTGGCCGTCCCGGTGCGCGGCGAGCGTGAAGTTGCCCTGCTTGTCCCAGGGCATGGCCGACTCGACGGGCTCCGTGTAGTAGCCGGCGACGCCTTCGTTGAGCACCTTCGTGGAGGTGCCCTTCTTCACCAGGACCTCGAAGCCCTTGCCCATGGCGGGGACGTGGAGGAAGCCGATGCCGTCCTTGGTGTCCAGCTTCCCCGGACCGCTGTCGGCCCACTGGCGCCTTATGACGTCGCTGTCGTGCCTGGCCGCCCGGTCGGCCAGGACGTTGGTCCACCACAGGGAGTAGACGACGAAGAGCCCGAGGATCACGCCCGCGGTGATGAGGAGTTCACCGATCAGGCTGACCGCGGCGGCGATCCACGAGAGGGGGCGCCGCACCGGCGCGGTCTCCCTGGTGCGGTCATGCTGGGTGGTCGTCACCGCTTGCCCCGATCTGTGTACGCCCGTACGTGACTTACTCGACCAGCGCGTCGGGCTTGCCCTTGCTGCGCGGCCGTTCCTCGACCATCTTGCCCCAGACGATCAGCCGGTACTTGCTGGTGAACTCCGGGGTGCACGTGGTCAGTGTGAGGTAGCGGCCCGGCTTGGTGAAGCCCGAACCGTTGGGGATCGGCTTGATCACCGAGATGTTGGAGGGCGGGGTGGAGGGCAGCATGCTCGTGACCTCGTACGTGTAGTACGTGCTCTCGGTCTCGACCACGACCTTGTCCCCGGCGACCAGTTTGTTGACGTAGCGGAACGGTTCGCCGTGGGTGTTGCGGTGGGCGGCGAGCGCGAAGTTGCCCTTCTTGTCCCAGGGCATGGCCGTCTCCAGTTCGCCGGAGTAGTGGCCGATCATGCCCTTGTCGAGCACCTTGTGCTTGTCGATGCCCTCGGCGATGGGCGCCTTCACGTCCAGCTTGGGGATGTACATGATGGCGAAGCCCTGGCCAGGCGTGAAGGCGCCGGGGTCGCGGCTCGGGCCCTTCTCGCCCTCCCACTGCTTCTGCAGGTTGCTCGCGGCACCGCCGGCCTGCTGGTGGGCGAGGACGTTGGTCCACCACAGCTGGTAGGTGACGAACAGCAGCATCAGCACGCCCAGGGTGATGAAGAGTTCGCCCGCGACCCGGCTGGCGATCACCGCGGGGCTCTCCTTCGCCGCGCGCGCGGCGCGACGGGCCTCCACGCGGGACCTGGGCGCGGCCGGAGACGAGGCCATGGGGGCCGTGGCGGCCTCTGTGGCGGCCCCGGGGGCCGTGGCGGCACCGGAACGCCTGCGTCCCCTGCCGCCGCGCCGTGCGGCCTCCTGGGCGGCTTTACGGCGCGCCGCGCGACCGCCGCCCTCGGGCAGGAGCCCGTCGGGTGGCGGCGCGGGCGCCTCCTCGCGCTCCCGGTCCCGATCCCGATCCTGGTCCCGGTCCCGGTCCTGTTCGCGGTCCCGGTCCTGTCCACGGTCCGACCCGGGTCCGGGTCCGGGTCCGGGCACGACGGGCATCGCCATGGTGTCGCCGGGTGTGCCGGCGGCCCGGCGGCGGGCCGCGGCGCGCTCCTCGCCCGTGAGGGTGCGCCGGACCGGCCTGACCGCCTCGGGGACGGGCTGCTCGGCAGGGGGAGCCTGTCCGGGGCGGGGCTCGGGCACCGACGCCTGCCGGGACGGCCACGGATCGGCCGGCTGCGGCTCGTACACGGGCCGGGCGGACGCGTGATACCCCTGCTCGTACGTCTGCCGCCCGGGCTCCCCGGCCTGGGACGTGACGGGCGGCGTCCCGGCGGGTGTCGTGACCGGCGGCGCGTCCGGCGGCGTCGTGGCGGACGCCGGCTCCGCGTCGGTCTCCTGCGCGGACCGGGCCGCGCGCCGCGAGGTGTTCGGCAGCGGGTCGTTGAGTGGATCGGCCAACTGCTCCACCGCGGCGGCGAATTCGGCGGTGTCACCGAAGTGCCGATGCGCGGTCACGCAGTCACGCCCCGGTTCCGACCACAGGCGCCAGGCCCGCGGAACGCTCGACGGCGTCCTTGTCGCCGCATTCCACCAGCCAGTTGGCGAGCATCCGGTGCCCCCATTCGGTGAGCACCGACTCGGGGTGGAACTGGACGCCCTCCACCCGGGCGCTGCGGTGTCGCAGTCCCATGATGATGCCGTTCTCCGTCCAGGAGGTGATCTCCAACTCCTCCGGCACCGTGTCCCGTTCGACCGCCAGCGAGTGGTAGCGGGTCGCGGTGAACGGCGTCGGCAGCCCGGCGAAGACCCCACGGCCCTCGTGGGTCACCAGGGAGGTCTTGCCGTGCAGCAGCTCCGGCGCCCGGTCCACCACACCGCCGTACGCGACCGCCATGGACTGCAGTCCCAGGCAGACGCCGAAGACCGGCACGTCGGTGGCGGCGCAGTGGCGCACCATGTCGACGCAGACGCCGGCCTCCTCGGGGGTCCCGGGCCCGGGGGAGAGCAGGACGCCGTCGAAGCCGTCCTGGGCGTGGGCCAACTCCACCTGGTCGTTGCGGAGCACCTCGCACTCGGCACCCAGCTGGTACAGGTACTGGACCAGGTTGAAGACGAAGCTGTCGTAGTTGTCCACGACGAGGATGCGCGCGCTCATCGGACGGCAGCCATCCCCTCGTCGACGGTCACGTCGCCGAACGGGAGCAGCGGCTCCGCCCACGGGAAGACGTACTGGAACAGCACGTAGACGGCAGCGACGACCAGCACCAGCGAGACGAGTGCCTTCACCCACACGTTGCCCGGCAGATGCCGCCAGATCCAGCCGTACATGCGCCGCCTTCCTGCCTTCCTCGCCCGTGCCTCGCCCAAGATTAGCCCGACAAGGCCTCCGGCATGCCGTCCTCCACAGGCTGTGTGGATTCCAGGTGCCCCCAGGTGATGAGCCGGTGGCTGTGGCCCCACTCGGGATCGCAGGTGGTCAGGGTCAGATAGCGGCCGGGAACCGTGTACCCGGACTTCGCCGGTACGGGATCGATCACGGCGACGTCGGTGGGGACGGTGCGATAGGGTGCGCGGTCGATCTCGTAGGTGTACCAGGTGCGCCCGTCGGTCAGCACGACCTCGTCGCCCTTGCGCAGCCTGGGGAAGTCCTTGAACGGGTCGCCATAGGTACGGCGGTGGCCTGCGACGGCGAAGTTGCCCACGGCGCCGAGCCGGGCGGTGTTCGCGTAGTGGCCGAGGCCCTTCTTCAGGGTGCCGGTGCCCGTGCCCTCCAGGACCGGCTTGTGCCAGGAGCGGCCCAGCCGGGGGACGTACATCACCGCGAAGGCCGTGCCGTCCCGGTAGACGGCGGGGGACGGCGGGGCGGACGCGGACGCCGGGGCGCCCGCCGCGCGCGGACCAGGCGGCGGGTCGGCCGTGGCGACCGGCCGGGCCGCCCAGCGGTCCTGCAGCCGGCCGATCTCGCCGTCCATCGCCTGGTCCGCCCGGACGCCGGTCCAGAACAGCACGTAGGCGACGAAGAGCACGATCAACGCGCCCACGGTGATGCACAACTCGCTCAGCGTCCGCACCACCAGGCGCATGCTCACCCCACAGGCTTGGCGTACTGCAGATCCACTGTGCCGGAGTAGCCGGGAAGAGTCACCCGTCGTTCGTCCTCGACTTTCCAGCCGAGCCCGTAGGCCTGGACGTACTGCAGGTAGTTCTGGATCGCGGGACTCGCGTCGAGCGCCTTGTGCAGCTTCTCCCGGTCGCCGACGGCGGTGATGCGGTACGGCGGGGAGTAGACGCGGCCCTGCAGGATCAGGGTGTTGCCGACGCAGCGGACCGCACTGGTGGAGATCAGCCGCTGGTCCATCACCTTGATGCCGGACGCGCCGCCCGCCCACAGGGCGTTGACCACGGCCTGCAGATCCTGCTGGTGGATGACGAGGTCGTTGGGCTGCGGATTCGGCACGCCCGGGACGAGCGGCGTGGCGTCGGGGGGCGCGTCGTTCAGGGTGACGGTGACGGCCGGGCCGGTGAGCCTGGTCGTGCCGGCCGCGGCGGCGAGCCGCGCCAGCTCCTTCCGGGTGGCGTCGCTGACCCCGCTGTCGGCGTGGGCGAGCCCGTCGACGTCCTTGCGGACGCCGGCCAGCTCGTTCTCCAACTGCTCGTTCTGCCGGCTCTTGTCCTGCACCCGGTCCGAGAGCCGCAGCAGCGGGTCGTCGGTGCGGATGTCGAGCCCCTTGGCGGTGTCGAAGCTCATCCAGAACAGCAGTCCCGCCAGGGCGAAGACGCCGGCACTGAGCACGCGAAGCACCACAGACCGGGCGGATCGGCGGCTTGAAGAGGCGTTGACCGGATTGCTCACCGTAGCCTTATCTCCTTCCAACCCGCGGAAGCACTACGCTAACGGACGCCTGGTGGCGTGGTCCCCTTGCCGTCCGGCCGCTCACACAAGACGTCACACGCGCGGTTACGCAGCGCATCGACAGGAGAGTTCCTCGTGCCGAAGTCACGGATCCGCAAGAAGGCCGACTTCACTCCGCCCCCGGAGAAGACCACCCCCATAAGGCTGAAGTCCGGCCGCGGCTGGGTGGCCCCGCTCATGCTGGCGCTCTTCCTGGTCGGCCTGGCATGGATCGTCGTCTTCTATGTGACGCAGGGCAGCTTCCCGATCGAGCAGCTCGGCAACTGGAACATCGCCGTCGGCTTCGGCTTCATCGCGGGCGGGTTCGTCGTCTCCACGCAGTGGAAGTAGCAGCTCGCACAGTTATCCACAGGCGTCATCCACAGTGTTGAAAAGGTCGCATGATCTGTGGATAACCACGAACCGGTTGACACCGGTGTGACCGGTGGTCCGCTGTACGGACCACCGGTCATTCATTGATCTTGCAGGTCAGACACGGTGTGTACGGGCTCGGGCACGGCTTGCCCACAGGATGCACAGGAGGCCTCCGCCTCTCTGTGGATAACGTCTGATCAACGGTGCGCGTTACGGCCTAGCCGGAGATATTCGCGACCCCGGCCCACACCGTGACCGCCACGGCGAGCAGCATCACGGCGCACGTGCCCCACTGGACCAGCGCCCGGTGCGAGCGCGGCGCGTACGCCATCGCGACGGCCACGATCGTGCCCGTGACGAGGCCGCCGATGTGCGCCTCCCAGCTGATGTTCCCCCAGGTGAAGGTGAACAGCAGATTCAGCGCGAGCAGGATCAGGACCGGGCGCATGTCCATCCGCAACCGCTTGATGAACACGGCCGTGGCGCCGAAGAGACCGTAGATCGCCCCCGAGGCGCCCAGGGTCAGGGTGTCGGGGGCCAGCAGCACCACCAGCGCGCTGCCGCCCAGCCCGGCGACCAGGTAGAGCGCGATGTAGCGGGCCCGGCCGAGCAGCGCCTCCAGCGGGCCGCCGATCCACCACAGCGACAGCATGTTGAAGGCGATGTGGGCGATCTCCTGGTGCAGGAACATCGAGCTCAGCAGCCGGTACCACTCGCCGGGTCCGCCCGCCACGCCGCATTCCACCGTGCCCGGCGAGTAGCAGGGGGTGAAGAGTCCCAACTCGATGACGAACCGCTTGCCCTCGACCTGGGCCAACAGGAAGACGAGCAGGTTCAGCGCGACAAGGATCTTGGTGACCAGCCGCGGGTCGCCCGCGACCGTGCCGCCCGCCACCGTGCGCGGCTCGGCGGACTGGGCCGCCCGGCGGCCCTCCCGCACGCACTCCGGGCAGTGGAAGCCGACCGACGCGTTGATCATGCACTCGGGACAGATCGGCCGCTCGCAGCGCGAGCAGCGGATGCCGGTCTCCCGGTCCGGGTGCCGGTAGCAGCGGACCGCCTGGTCGGTCATGTGTCAGCCCTTCACAGCAGAATCGCCCCGCCCGTCATACGCACAGGCGGGGCGTTCGGGTTCCCGGGACCCTAGCGACGCTCGATGACGACGCTCTGGATCACGACGTCCTCCAGCGGACGCTCGGTGCGCGGGTTGGTGCGGGTGGTCGCGATGGAGTCCACGACCTTCTGGCTGGCGGGGTCGGTGACCTCGCCGAAGATGGTGTGCTTGCGGGTCAGCCATGCCGTCGGGGCGACCGTGATGAAGAACTGCGAGCCGTTGGTGCCCGGGCCGGCGTTCGCCATGGCCAGGAGGTACGGCTTGGTGAAACCGAGCTCCGGGTGGAACTCGTCGGGGAACTGGTAGCCGGGGCCGCCGGTGCCGTTCCCCAGCGGGTCGCCGCCCTGGATCATGAAGCCGGAGATGACCCGGTGGAAGACCGTGCCGTCGTACAGCGGCTCCTTGGAGGACTGACCGGTGTGGGGGTCCGTCCACTCACGGGTTCCCTCCGCGAGCTCCACGAAGTTCTTGACCGTCTTCGGCGCGTGGTTCGGCAGCAGCCGGACGGTGATGTCCCCGTGGTTGGTCTTCAGGGTGGCGTAGAGCTGCTCGGCCACGATCTTGCCTTCCATAGTCCTCATTGACAGGGACAAATCCTCGCACGCCCGGGCTTCCCCCATGCAACTGTCGCGCAGCGGTTCCCGCGGTGGCATCGTCGGTGACGGCCCCCCGCGGCCCCCCTTGACCCGGATGCCCGCACGCACATGCCGGACGCCGCGGTGGCGGGCATGATTTCAAACCGGGTGGAAAGGCGAAAACCGAACGCCACCGAGGAGGAGGTTCTCGTGACCCGCATCGACAGCGTGCGCGACGCAGCCGAGAGGACGAGGGACAGCGTGCGGCACGCCGCGGACGTGGTGGCGCCGTACGCCGACACAGCGAAGGTCAACGCCGTGCACTACGCGGACGAGGCCAGGCTCTACCTGGCACCGCGGGTGTCGGCGGCCGGGCGGCAGGCCCGCACGGCGGCCCGGACGCAGTACGACGCGCATCTGGCGGCGCGCGTCGACCAGGCCCTGGCGGCGGTGCCGCCGGGCGTCCAGCAGAAAGTGGGAACCGCCGCCCGGCGCACCCGTGACACCGCCCGTCAGGCGGCGGACTACACGGGCCCGCGGGTGGGCCAGGCGATGACCACCATGCGCAGCGTCGCCGCCCCCGCCGCGGAGGAGGCGGCCGCCCGCAGCGCCGCCGCCGTCGCCGTGCTGCGCAGCCACGTCACGGCGGACGACATCCGCAAGCTCGAGCGGCGCCGCGAGCGCCGGGCCCGCACCGGGCGGTGCGCCAAGGGCCTCCTGCTGGCGGGCCTCATCGCCGGAGTGGGTTTCGCGGCGTGGAAGTGGTGGAGCAAGCAGACCAATCCCGACTGGCTGGTCGAACCCGCTCCCGCCACCGAGGTGGCCGACCGGGCCTCGCTCAACGGCGGTGTCGGTGCCGACGCGTCGTTCGGCAAGGTCGACGGCTCGCCTGTGGATGCCCTCGACCCCGAGGTGCAGGCCAAGCAGGCGGAGGCCGACGCCGAGGACCGCGGCGACCACGGGGACACCCGCCCGTGAGGTGACGGCGGGGACACCGCGAGCGGTGACGGACGGAGGGAGGGCGGCGGGCCGACTACGGGCCCGCCGCCCTCCCTCCGTCGCGCATGGCTCACCGCCCGGGCGCGGACAGCGACCGCATGTCCTCCTCCGCCTCGGAGTCGGGGATCTCCGCCGGCACCCCGCGCAGGGTGTACAGCGCCGCGACGGCGCCCAGGGCGAGGAGTACGGCGCCCACCACGGTGGTGACCTGGATGCTGTGGCAGAAGGCGTCCTTCGCCGCCGCCGCCAGCGCGGCCCCGTCCGCCCCCGGCACCCGGGCGGCGGCCTCGACGGCTCCGCCCACCGACTCGCGGGCGGGCCCCGCGGCACCGGCGGGCAGCCCCGCGGGCAGGACGAGGGCGTCCCGGTAGACGGCCCCGAGCAGCGAACCGAGGATGGCGATGCCCAGCGAGCCGCCCATCTCCATCGCGGTCTCCGAGACGGCGGCGGCCGCCCCCGTCCGTTCCCTGGGGGCGCTCGCCAGGATCGTGTCGTTGGTGACCGAGACGATCAGGATGATGCCCGCCCCGTTGACGACCAGCGGCGCCAGCAGTTCCGCGTACGACGTCCCCGGTGCGGAGAGCCGGCCGAGGGCCGCGGTACTCACGGCCAGCAGCACCAGCCCGAGCGCGACCACCCGCGCCCGGCCCAGCCGCGGGATCAGCGCGGTGGCCAGTGGCGCGGCGAAGGCCGCCGCCAGCGGACCGGGGAGCAGCGCCAGCCCCGCGGTGAAGGGCGACCAGCCGCGGACGACCTGGAAGTACAGGGAGAACGCGAGCGACAGCGTGGACGAGGCGAAGATCATGACCAGGTTGGAGCCGACCGCGCCGCTGAAAGCCGGGTTGCGGAACAGCCGCAGGTCGATCAGCGGCTCCTCGACGCGCACCTGGCGGCGGGCGAACAGCAGCAGAGCGGCCGTCCCGACGGCCGCGGCGATCCACACGGGCGCGTGGTCCGCACCGTCGCGGAAACCGGTCTTGATCGCGTAGATGGCGCCCAGGACACCGACGACCGACAGCGGCACGCCGATCCAGTCCAGCCGGCCCGGACGAGGGTTGCGGGACTCCGGCAGCACCAGCACACCTGCCACCAGGACGACGGCCATGAGCGGGACGTTGATCAGGAAGACCGAGCCCCACCAGAAGTGGTCCAGCAGCAGACCGCCGACGACCGGGCCGAGCGCGAAGCTCGCGGCTCCGATGCCACTGCTGATGCCGATCGCGGTGGTGCGCTCCTTGGGGTCGGTGAAGGCGTGCCGCACCACGGAGAGCGTCGAGGGGACCATCGCCGCTCCGGCGACGCCGAGCAGCGCGCGGCCGGCGATCAGCGCCTCGGGGGTCGGGGCGTACGCGGTGAACAGCGACGCCACGCCGAAGGCGGCGGCCCCGAGCAGTATCATCCGCTTGCGGCCGAGCCGGTCGCCGAGGTTGCCCATGACGACCAGCAGGCCGCCCATGGCGAAGCCGTAGATGTCGGAGATCCACAGGATCTCGGTGCCGGACGGGCCCATCTCCCTCAGCAGCGACGGGACGGCGTAGTTGAGCACGCTGTTGTCGATGCCGAGGAGCATGGCGGCCAGGCAGCAGACGGCCAGCGCGGCCCACCGTCGGGCGGGGGCCGCGGGCGTCCCGGCCGCGGCGGTGTGTTTCGTCGTGTGATGCGTCATGCCGGACACGGTGCGCGCGGGCGCTGACCGGCCGCGCACCGCGCGCTGACCGGTGGCTACGGCCGCGCGGTCAGCGTGGTCAGCACCCGCAGGGCCCGGTCGGCGGGGAGCAGCGCGGCGCGTGCGTGCGTCTCGTCCCAGACCGGGCCGCCCAGGGCCGCGCGTACGGCGCTCTCGGTCCGGGCGGCATCGTGGCCGGCCGGTACCTCGGGGCCGCGCAGCGCCCGGCCCACGCCCAGCAGTTCGGCGGCCCGGACGGCATCCCCTTCGACGAGGGCCAGCCAGGCGAAGGCGTCGGCGAGGCCCGCGGCGAACGGCACGTCGCGGGCGCCGTGCTCCAGGTCCGCGGCCTCGCGCAGGTGCCCGCGGGCGCGATCGGCGTCGCCTTCCTCCAGGGCGATCCTGCCGAGGGAGATGTGCGCCTCGGCACGGGCGCTCTCCCCGGTGTACCAGCCGTCCAACGACTCCGACAGGGCCAGCCCCGACAGCCGCCGCGCCTCGGCGAGGTCGCCGGCCAGCCGCGCGCACTCGCCCAGACCCAGATGGATCCCGGCGAACATCTCCCGGGCGCCGCAGCCGCGGGCGAGCTCCAGGCTGCGCGTGAAGTCGGCCCTGGCGTCGCCGTGGCGTCCGTCCCGCACGGCGCACCTGCCGCGTTCGCCGAGCAGTTCCGCGACGCTCTCCGTGGCACCCAGCTCGGCGGCGTGGCCGAGGGCCTCGTCGATCAGCCCCACGGCCCGCCGTACGTCGCCGCGGGCGCCGGACAGCCAGGCCAGCTGTGTGAGGGCCATGGTCGTCCCCCAGCGGTCGCCCAGCGCCCGGAACCCGTCCAGAGCCAGGGTGAACTGCGCCTCGCCGGCCGCGATGTCACCGCCGACCATCCAGGCGTGGAACCCCGCGCCGATGTGGACCAGCGCACGCTGCCAGGGCTCGGCGAGGCCCACGGCATCGCCCGCGTACCGCGCGTACGTCTCGTCGTCCGGCACCCCGGCGAAAGGCGCCCACAGCAGGTTGAGCACGGGGAAGCGGCGGGCCATCCCCCCGAGTCCGGCGAGGACCTCCGTGGCGGCCGCCAGATGGACGGCGAGTTCACCTTGGTCGGCCGTGGCGGAGGCGGCGGTGATCACGCACAGCGCGTACTCCTCCTCCATCCCGGGCGGCGCGGCGGGCCCGGTCGCCGCGAGCGACTCCCGTGCGGGCTGGGCGCCTTCGTAGCGCATTCCGCGCAGCATCCAGTACGTGCACAGCGAGGCGAGCAGCCGCAGCGCCCGGACGGTGTCGCCCGCGGCCACCGAACCTCGCAGCGCGGCATGGAGATTGTCGTGGTCGGTGGCGAGCAGGCGCAGCCACTCCAGTTGCTCGGCACGGCGCAGGTGCGGGTCGGCGGTCAGGGCCAGATCGAGGAAGCAGGCGGCGTGCGCCCGTCGCAGCGCCTCCGACTCGCCCGCCTCCGCCAGGCGTTCCGCGGCGTACGCCCTGATGGTCTGGAGCAGCCGGTAGCGGACGCCGCCGTCGCCGTCCGGACGGTCCACCACGACCAGCGACTTGTCCGCGAGGGAGGCGAGCAGGTCGAGCATGTCCTCGGCCTCGATGGCGGTGCCGGACACCGGATCGTCCGCGGGCCCGGCACAGATCTCCTCGGCCGCCGCCAGGGTCCAGCCGCCCGAGAAGACCGAGGCCCGGCGCAGCACGGTGCGCTCCTCCTGGGGCAGCAGCTCCCAGCTCCAGTCCACGACGCCGCGCAGGGTCCGCTGGCGGGGCTGGGCGGTGCGGCTGCCCCTCGAGAGCAGCCGAAAGCGGTCGTCGGGCCCGGCCGGAGCATCTCCGAGCCGGTCGGCGATCTCCCCGGCGGACATCGACCGCAGCCGGGCCGCGGCCAGTTCGATGGCGAGCGGGACGCCGTCCAGGGCCCGGCAGATCCGGGCGGCGGCCTCGGCGTCCGGCAGCCGGCCGGACGGGCTCGCGGCGGCGGCCCGCTCGGTGAAGAGCCGGACCGCGGGCGAATCGAGCACCTCCTCGTCCGGTGCCCCGGGTGCCGGCACGGGCAGCGGTTCCAGCGGGCAGAGCGTCTCGCCGGTGATGCCGAGCGCCTCCCGGGTGGTCGCCAGCACCCGGACCCGCGCACAGGCCGCCAGCAGGCGCGCGGTGAGGCGGGCGACGTCGGCGATCAGGTGCTCGCAGTTGTCCAGGACGAGCAGCAGCTCCCGGTCCGCCAGTGCGGCCGTCAGACGGGCCGACGGCGAGCCCTCGGGCGCTCCCGCGTCCCGGCCGGCGGCACCGGGGAGCAGGCCCGTCTCACGCAGGCCCACGGCGCCCGCGATCGCCTGCGGCACCTCGGAGCCATGGGTCAGCCCGGACAGGTCGACGAAGCAGACCTCCCCCGGATGACGCCCGGCCGCCTCCACGGCGATACGGGTCTTGCCCGCACCCCCCGGGCCGATCAGGGTCACCAGCCGGGTGTCGCCGAGCCGCGATCCGATCCGCTCCAGCTCCCGTTCACGGCCGATGAAGCTGGTCAGCTGGGCGGGCAGTCCATGCCGGAGCGGCTGCGCGGGCGCGGCCCCCGCCGACGTTGTTTCACGTGAAACACCCGAAGTCCGGGCATCCGCCGGGGCTCCAGGGATCTTCGGGGCCCCGGACGGCGCGGACGACACGGAACGGGCGGACACGGGCTCGCCGCGCAGCACCGCCAGATGGGCCTCCGCCAGTTCCGGCCCCGGATCGGCGCCGAGGGATTCGGCGAGATCGCGCCGCGCGTCCTCGTACACCCGCAGCGCCTCCGACTGGCGGCCGCAGCTGTGGAGCGCCCTCATCAGCTGGGCCCGCAGCCGTTCCCGCAGCGGGTAGCGGCCGACCAGCTCCTGCAATTCGGCGACGAGTTCACGGTGGTGGTGGGCGTCCAGCACCAGCTCGGCGGCTATGCGGTCCTCCACGGCCGCGATCCGCAGCTCCTCCAACCGGGTCGCCTGCGGCCGGGCGAAGGGCGCGTCGCCCACGTCCGACAGGGCCGAACCCCGCCACAGGCCCAGCGCACGGTGCAGCAGGCCCGCGGCCCGCTCGGGCTCACCGGCGGCCAGCGCCTGCCGGCCCTCGGCGGCGAGCCGCTCGAAGCGGTGCACATCCACCTCGTCGCGGGCGACGGCCAGCCGGTAGCCACCGGGATGACGTTCGATGGGCACCCCGAGGGCCGAGCGCAGCCGGGAGACCTGGGACTGCAGCGCATTGCCGACCCCGGCCGGCGGCTCGTCCCCGTACAGCCCGTCGATCAGCCGCTCGATGCTGACGATCCGGCCCGCCTCCAGCAGCAGCATCGCCAGCAGTGCCCGCCGCCCCGGTCCTCCGACGGCGGCGGTGCCCCCGCCGTCCGGCAGCGCTCTCGTCTCCCCCAGAATGCCGAAACGCACGCCGCCGATTGTGCCCCACGAAGGGGCGCTAACCCTCCTGGAGGACGGAGAGCACGTTCCCCGCGGGATCGGTGAACCAGGCGATCGCCGGGCCGCCCCCGGCACGGCTGATGCCCTTCCCGTCCTGGTCGAGGCCCGGGTAGTGCTCGAAGGCGACCCCGCGCGCGGCCAGCTCGTCCACCGCCCGGTCGATGTCGTCCACGGGGAAGTTGAGAAGGGTGAAGGTCGCCGGGGTGTGGTGCGGCTTGGCGTACACCAGCACCCGGGTCCCACCCGCGAGGGTGAGGGTGAGCAGGCCGGGATGCTCCTCGGAGACGTCCAGCCCCAACACGTCCCCGTAGAACTCCCTGGCCTTGTGCAGGTCGTCCACGGCGAAGCCGCTGAACGCCCTCGTGTCCCGGAACATGGCTCCAGCATGCCGGGGCATCCGGCGGCACGCCCCTCGAACACGACAGGCCGGGACCTCGATGAGGTTCCCGGCCCGGTCGGACGGTGTGGAGCCTAGGGGAGTCGAACCCCTGACATCCGCCATGCAAAGACGGCGCTCTACCAACTGAGCTAAGGCCCCGTGCCGCAGACCAGGGTACCGGCTGCGGAGAGGATCACCGACCGAGTATCGGGGGTCCGTAGGATGACGGGCAAGTTCGCGGCCGCAAAGGTCCCCCGTCAGGAGCCCGCATTGGACACCTCGCAGCCGGACGCCACCACCCGCGTCCAGGACATGCAGCGCACCTGGTACGGCGAGCCGCTCGGCGTGCTGTTCCGCCGTCTGATGGAGGCCCTGGGGCTGAACCAGGCACGGCTCGCCGGGGTGCTGGGGCTGTCGGCGCCGATGCTGTCCCAGTTGATGAGCGGGCAGCGCGCGAAGATCGGCAATCCCGCGGTCGTGCAGCGGCTCCAGGCGCTGCAGGAGCTGGCCGGAGAGGTGTCCGACGGCGTGGTCACGGCGGCGGAAGCCGCCGCCCGGATGGAGGAGGTCCGCCGTTCGGAGGGCTCGTCCGTGCTGGGGACCACGCAGAGCGTGTCGGGGGCGCCGCTGCCCCCCGCGCGCAGGGTCGTCCACGAGATCCGCTCCCTGCTGAACGGGGTGGCCTCGCCGGCCGAGATCGCCGAAGCCGCCGACTCCCTCGCCCGTCACCACCCCCGGCTGGCAGAGTTCCTCCGTGTGTACGGTGCCGGGCCCGCCGATGCGGCCGTCAGGCACTACGAGGCGCGGAAGCAGGGGGCGGACGCAGGCCATGGGTGAGGTCTTCGCGGGCCGGTACGAACTGGTCGACCCGATCGGACGCGGCGGAGTGGGCGCGGTGTGGCGCGCCTGGGACCGGCGGCGCGGACGCTACGTGGCGGCCAAGGTGCTGCTGCAGAGCGACGCCCACGCCTTGTTGCGCTTCGTCCGGGAGCAGGCGCTGCGCATCGACCACCCGCACGTCCTCGCCCCCACCAGCTGGGCCGCCGACGACGACAAGGTGCTCTTCACCATGGACCTGGTGCGCGGCGGGTCGCTGTCGCACCTCATCGGCGACTACGGCCCGCTCCCGGCGCACTATGTCACCGGGCTGCTCGACCAGTTGCTGTCCGGGCTGACCGCCGTGCACGCCGAGGGCGTGGTGCACCGGGACATCAAGCCCGCGAACATCCTGATGGAGGCGACCGGCACCGGGCGCCCGCATCTGCGGCTCTCGGACTTCGGCATCGCCATGCGCAAGGGAGAGCCCCGGCTCACCGCGGCCAACTACGTGGTGGGCACTCCGGGTTACTTCGCCCCCGAGCAGCTGCTCGGCGCCGAGCCGGACTTCGCGGCCGACCTGTACGCGACCGGACTGGTCGCCCTGTACCTGCTCAGCGGCAGCAAGCCCGACGCCGAGGCGATCGTCACCCAGTACGCCCACGGCATGCCCCGGGCCCCGCAGGGCGTCCCCGGCCCGATGTGGGAGGTCGTCGGCACCCTGTTGCAGCCGGACCCGGAGGCCCGGTTCCGTACCGCCGCCGGCGCCCGCAAGGCGCTGGCCGCGGCCGTGGAACTGCTGCCGGCGCCGGACCGGGACGACGAGCCCGTCGAGGTCTTCGACCAGATCGGGCCGTTGCCCGGGGGCTTCACACCCGACGGCCCGGTGCATCCGGCGCCGTCCGTGGAGGAGACCGGCAGCTTCCGCCTGCCGCCGCCCCAGCCCGCCCCGCAACCGCCCGTGTCGGCCCCGACACCGCCGACGCAGGCACCGGTCACCCCGGCACCGACGCGTCCGTACACGGCCACCGTGGCGGGCGCCGGTGCCCCCGCCGTCCCCGCTCCTGCGGTACCGCCGCCTCCCGTCCCCGCAGCGGCCCCCACAGCCGTCCCCGCAGCCGCCGCGCCCGGGACGGCAGCCGCGCGCCGGACCAGCCCCCCGGCCAAGGTCGTCGTCCCGATGCTGCTGGTCGCGGCGGTCTGCCTCGCCTTCGGTTTCTGGGCCCTGTCAGCGTCCTCCTGAGGCCGCGGCCCGCGGACGCCGGGCCGCCGCCACCCAGACCGCGAGCGACAGCAGCAGTACGGTGCCGGCGCCCAGGGCCGCGAAGCCGAACGCCCGCAGCACCGGATTCCCGGAGCCGGGCTCCCCGGGGAGGCCCAGGTCCCCGGTGGGGTCGCCGTCGTACGAGGGCCCCGCCTGCGCCGTGCCCTCGACGTCGACCCGGAGCGTGACCGGTACGGCACCGCCGATGAAGCCGGCGACCTCCGGATGCACCGTCACCGCCAGGTAGTAGGAGCCGTCGAAGCGGGCGGCCGAGACGAGGTCGCTGCTCTCATAGCGGTTGGCGTACGCGACCCTCCCCGTCGTCGTGGTGACGGAGGCCGGGCGGCCCGCGTAGGCGGCCGTGTCCGTGCGGACGAAGGCCCAGCGCGGGTTGTAGACCTCCAGGCGCACACCGGACCCGCTGTAGCCGCCCGGCTTCGTCACCCGCGCGTTGGCGAAGTCGGCCGCGACCCATGCCTGTTGTCCCCAGGCGACGGGCACCCGGTAGAAGCGCGTCTGCCCGGGCCGCACCTCGTCCTTCCAGACTCCGGGGGCGAGGGCCGCGGCGGAGGCGAAGTCGGTGCCGCCCGAGGTCCTGCCGCCGGTACCGCTCGCCGGCACGGGCGTCTGCGTGCCCGGGCTCAGGGCGGGGCCGGGCGTGGCGCCGTCGACGAGCCCCGGCTCGTTCGTGAACCGTATCTGGAGCGGCCACGGCGCGGCGTCCGAGGTGCCCTGCGACGTGCGGGTCACTTCCAGCACGTACGCGTGTGCCTGCTGGCACTGCTCGCCCTCGCCGATGGTGCGCTTGACCCAGGTGCCGATGGGCCGGGCCGCGCCGTCGGCGGAGAAGGTCCGGTAGTCGCTGTCGCAGCGGGTGCCGTCGGTGCTCGTCAGCGTCAGCCGGATGCCGTCGCCGAAGGCCACCTCGCTGCCCGGTTCCGGCAGCGCGAAGACCGCGAGATAGGCCGAGCGCCCGGCGTCCAGGTCGACCGCGTAGTTCTTGGTGCCCTCGGCCGCCGAGAGCGTGTCCCGGTACAGAACGCCCGGATCGAGCTGCGGGGCGTCCGCCGTGCTGGCCCGGCCCCTCACCTCCTCGCCCCGCGGCTGCCAGGAGGGGACCGCCTGGTCGGCGAGCGCCGGTCCGGCCGGTCCGGTCAGCAGCGCGAGCGCCGCCGCCACGGATGCGAGTGCCCTGCGGATCATGCCCCGTCCCTCCGCCTGCGGCTCAGCAGAGCCACCGTCCCGACCCCGGCGAGCGCCGTCGCGCCGCCCGCGGCCGCCGCGATCACATCGCTCGTGGTCATGAAACCTCCCCCGTCCGCGGGGACGGCCGCCGCCGTCCGGCGCGCGTCCCCATCTCCGTCCCCATGTCCGTGTCCGTGTCCCCCGTCCTCCGGGGCGGCGGAGGCGCCGGCGCGCGCGGGCGCGTCGTACTGGGGCCCGGCCAGTTCCGCACCCGTCACCTGCACGCGCAGGACGACCCCCACCGCCGCGTTGCGCGCCAGCCGCGCCGCGCCCGGCCCCAGCGACACGGCGATGTAGTGCTCGCCGCCCGTGCGGGCGCCCCGCACGGCGCCGCCGGTGACCCAGCGGTTGGTCCACGTCACCGGCACCGTACCGAGCCCCACGGACAGCGGCCGCCCGTAGTAGCCGCGGCGCTGAACGGCGCCGGAGGCGTCGCCCAGCGGCTGCCGTCCCGGCCCGTACGCCGCCGTCGCCACGAAGGAGGAGGCCGTGGGACCCCGCTCCAGGAGGGGCTCGTTGGCGAAGTCCGCGGCGTAGGTCAGCCGCTGCCCCCAGCCCACCCGCACCTTGTAGAAGCGCGTCTGACCGGGCAGCAGGGTGTCGCGCCAGATGCCCGTCCCGAGCCCGCGTGCGTCGTTGAACCCCGAACCGCCCTCGATGTCCCGCGGTGTGCCCCTCAGGGGCGCCGGCGGATCCCCGTACCCCGTCGCGGCCGGCGCCGGGGTGGCGCCCGCGGTGAACGGCCGCTCGGTGCCGTACCGCAGCTCCAGGGGCCAGCGCGCCCGGTCGGACCCGGCGGCGCTCGTGCGGTGCACGGACAGCACGTGGCGCCCGGCCGTGTCGCAGCCGCCGTGGCCGTCGTCGGAGGGGATCCGGCTGACGGCGCCGCTGAGCACCATCGCTCCCTCCCCCTGCCCGAAGTGCGCCGTGTCCGAGCCACAGGTGAGGGAGGACCGGCCGGGCCCGTTCAGCCGCAGCTCCACGCCGTCCCCGAACGCCGCCCGCACCCCCGCACGCGGCACGGCCGTCACCGACAGGTCGGCGGTGGAGACCGCGTCCAGCGTCACCGCGTACCAGCGGGTCTCACCGGGCCCGATGTCGTCCACGTACTGGCCGGGCGACAGGCCCGGGGCCGCGCCGGCGCTCGCCCCGCCGTCCACCCGCCGGCCCCGGAGACGGTACGCGTCCGCGCTGAGGCGTGAGGCCCGCGTCAACTGTCGTGCGAGGGAGGCCGCGTCCGGAGCGTCGTGGTAGCTGCCGTGGCCGGCCCCGGCGATGCACTCCAGCTGCTCGCGGGCGGCGCCGCGCACCTGGAAGCCGATGGTGTCGATCCGCAGGTCCACGCCGCCTCCGGCCAGCCGTTCCGCCACCTCGCAGGGTTCGGGCGCCCCGCAGGTGTCCTCGCCGTCCGAGACCAGCACGATCGTGCGCCGCCCGCCCCCGGGGAGGTCGGCGGCCGCCCTCTCCAGCGACAGGCCGATCGGGGTGTCCCCCTTGGGCTCCACCCCCGCCACGGCCTTCTTCAGGGCGTTCCGGTCCAACGGTCGTACCGGCTCCAGCAGTCGTGTGTCGTCGCAGCCGTGGTCCTTGCCCGCGCCGTAGACCCGCAGCCCCGTCGGGTAGCCGTCCGGCAGCGCGTCCACGACGGCGCCGACGGCCTTCCGGGCCGCCGTCATCCGGGCACCCGCCATGGAGCCGGAGGAGTCCAGCACCATGACCAGCCCGTCGCCCTCGTCCGTCTCCGCGGCCCGCGCCGCCCCGGCCGGGCCCAGGAGGGCGGCCAGCACCGCGAGCCCGCACACACCCGCCCGCAGGGGCCCCGCGAACGCGCGCGGCAACGCCTTCCCTCGTCGCATGTGCTGTTCCCCCTCGCACATCATCGGCCTCAGCGAAGCTATTGATTTGCGACAGCAAATACAAGCGGATCGCGTCACGGTCGGGCAACAACGACGCGGGCACGACGAAGCCCCGACCACACCGTGATCGGGGCTTCGGGAATCCTTGTCCGGGCTATGCCGTCTCAGACGCTCGCGCCGGAACCCGCCGGAACGGAATCCGTGGCCTCCGTCCACAGGTCCTGCTCGGCGCGGTCCGCCTGGATCTGGCGGTACACGAGGAGACCGCCGATGGCGGCCAGTGCGACCAGGAGAAACTTCTTCACCGCGCGACCTCGTCCTTCTTGCGTTGGGGGTCCTCCG
The DNA here is from genome assembly GCF_040638135.1 of Streptomyces sp. NPDC026673. Lineage (NCBI taxonomy): Bacteria > Bacillati > Actinomycetota > Actinomycetes > Kitasatosporales > Streptomycetaceae > Streptomyces > Streptomyces sp. NPDC026673. The sequence continues at coordinate 44,399 of NZ_JBEZXR010000002.1, forward strand.
ACGGGCCCGACTATACACACCGGTCGATATCGAACGGTGACCTGCCAGGAGAACCAACTTCGCCGGCGCACGCGAGGAAACGGTCCGTACGGATGATCCGTGAAGGCCGTTCGCGCCCATCGGGCCGACAGGACTCGGGCAGCGCCCTCGTCGCGTCCTCGGTCACCGCCGGTTGGCGCCGGTTGGCACCGTTCGCGCCGGAGGCCGGACCGTCAGTACCGGGCGCCTACGGGTGCGGGGATGGCGTCGAGGTCGGCGAGGTCGACCGGGGACAGCCGGACGTTTGCGGCGCCCGCGTTGTCGGCGAGGTACTTCGGGGTCTTGGTGCCGGGGATGGGTACGACGTGTTCGCCTTGGGCGAGCAGCCAGGCGAGGGCAACCTGTGCGGGGGTGGCGCCGATCCGGTCGGCGACCTCGCGGACCTTGGTCGCGATCTCACGATTGGCGTGCAGGTTGTCCTGCTGGAAGCGCGGCAGGCGCCGCCGCTGGTCGTTCTCCGGCAGTTCGTCGAAGGAGGCGAAACGCCCGAGGAGGAAGCCGCGGCCCAGCGGCGAGTACGGCAACAGGCCGATGCCGTGCTGCGCGCAGTAGGGCAGGACCTCGGCCTGGACGTCCCGGGTCCACAGGGAGAACTCGGACTGCACGGTCGTCACCGGGTGGACGGCCTGGGCGCGCTTGATCTGCTCGACGCTGACCTCGGACAGCCCCAGGTGAAGGACCTTGCCGGCGGTGACGGCCTCGGCCATGGCACCCCAGGTCTCCTCGATCGGGACCTCGGGGTCGACGCGGTGGAGCTGGTAGAGCTCGACGTGGTCGGTGCCCAGACGGCGCAGGCTGGCGTCGAGGGCGGCGCGGATGTGCTCGGGCCGGGCGTTGGGCCTGACCAGGGGCGAGCCACCGGGGCCGCCGGTGGGGTCGATGGACTCCAGCCCGACCTTGGTGGCGAGGACCGCGCGGTCGCGCCGGCCGGCCAGGGCCCGGCCGAGGAGCTCCTCGTTGGTGTACGGGCCGTAGACATCGGCGGTGTCGATCAGGGTCACGCCCAGGTCGAGGGCCTGGTGGATGACGGAGACGGAAGTGGCTTCGTCACGCGGGGCGGTCATGTCATAGGCGAAGCTCATGCCCATGGCGCCCAGGCCGACGACGCCGACCTCAGGTCCGCGGATGCCCAGGGTGGTAGTACGCATGCCGGTGTTCTGCCTTCGTGTCGAATCGGAGCGATGCCACGACCGGAGCCTGCTGGCCGACCGGTCGACTACTTCAACGTAGGCGGCTGGGCGGGGGGAATCAAAGACCGCGAAGCCTTGGGTCGGGACCTGCTTCCTCGCACCTGCGAGGTCCGAACTCCCAGCGCACGTCGGCGCGGAACTCGACAGCGAACGGTTCGTCCCCGGAAAGGCGGGCCGATCGGGCCGCGCGGCTTCTCCCGCGCGTTCGGTGCTCCGATCAAGCGGGCCCGAGTGAGGCGCATCACGATCCCCTGGACCTTCACCCGCATCGGCGGCGTGGGGAACTCCCGAGCCGGAGCAAACCCCTCGGCGGAGGTCACCCGTGAATGCCGAAGGGCCCCCGGGAGATTTCCCAAGGGCCCTTCACGCTGGTGGGGCTAACAGGACTTGAACCTGTGGCCTCTTCCTTATCAGGGAAGCGCTCTAACCGTCTGAGCTATAGCCCCGCGCTGCGTTGCGTTGAAAGATTAGCGCACCCGGGGCCGTGGCCCAAAATCGGTTACTCGTCCTCCGCCAGCGTCAGCTCGACACCGCCCACCATGCCCGCCGACATGTTGTAGATGAAGGCACCGAGGGTGGCCAGCGCGGTGGCCAGCACCACGTCGATGACGGCGATGACCGCGGTGAACATGAGCACCCGCGACAGCGACAGGAACGACACGAGGTCGAAGCCGCCGTCCGAGCCCGACGAGGTGGCCTCGCTGAGCGTGCCGCCGACCGTGGTGAAGACGCCGATGGCGTCCATCACCATCCACAGCACCGCGACCGCGATGACCGTGCAGATGCCCAGCGCGATGGAGAGCAGGAAGCTGACCTTCATCACCGACCACGGGTCGGCCTTGGCCACCCGCAGCCGCGCCTTGCGTGTGCGCGGGACCGTACGGGCCGCCGGACGCGGCTGGCGGACGCCCGCGGTGGCCGGAGGCCCGGCCGGGGGCGCGTAGGCCTGGGGCGGCTGGTGCGGGCCCTGGACGGCCTGCTGAGCCTGCTGGGCCGGCTGCGCCTGCTCGGCGACCGGGCCGGGCCCGCCACCGTAGGTCTGCTGATGCACCGCGTGCTGGTGGTGCGATGGACGGGTGTCGGTCACGGTGATTCCCCCCTGGTGCGGGCCGCTGTCCGTGCGTGAGCCAGGGGCACCGCCGATCGCGTCCGGAACGGCAGTCGGCATCGGCTGCCCTCCGTCCGCGCCCGTCCCACCCGCGACGCCCTCGGCTCCACTCACGACTGTTTACTCCTCCGACTCGGCGGCCGCGGGCAGCTCGCCCTCGACCTCTTCGGCGGCGACGACCTCTTCGGCCTCCGCCCCCGCCTCGGCATTGCGGGCGACGCCCACAACTGCATCCTTTTTACCGAGGTTGATCAGTTGGACGCCCATGGTGTCACGCCCGGTTTCCCTGATCTCGTTGACACGGGTACGAATCACACCGCCGCCGAGGGTGATGGCGAGGATCTCATCCGTCTCCTCCACCACCAGCGCCCCGACCAGTGAACCCCGGTCCTCGACGATCTTCGCCGCCTTGATGCCGAGTCCGCCGCGCCCCTGGACCCGGTACTCGTCCACACTGGTGCGCTTGGCGTACCCGCCGTCGGTGGCGGTGAAGACGAACGTACCCGGTCGCACGACATTCATCGAGAGCAGTTCGTCCCCTTCGCGGAAGCTCATGCCCTTCACGCCCGAGGTGGCCCGGCCCATCGGCCGCAGCGACTCGTCCGTCGCGGTGAACCGGATGCACTGCGCCTTGCGGCTGACGAGCAGGAGGTCGTCGTCGGGACCGACCAGCTCCGCGCCGATCAGCAGGTCCTCGCCGCCGTCCTCGGTCTCGCGCAGGTTGATCGCGATGACACCGCCCGAACGGGGGGAGTCGTAGTCCTTCAGCGAGGTCTTCTTCACCAGGCCCGAACGGGTGCCCAGCACCAGGTACGGCGCCGCGTTGTAGTCGCGGATGGCCAGCACCTGGGCGATCTGCTCGTCCGGCTGGAAGGCCAGCAGGTTCGCCACGTGCTGCCCGCGGGCGTCACGGCCGGCGTCCGGCAGCTCGTACGCCTTGGCCCGGTAGACCCGGCCCTTGTTGGTGAAGAACAGCAGCCAGTGGTGCGTGGTGGTGACGAAGAAGTGGTCGACGATGTCGTCTTCCCGCAGCTTCGTGCCGCGCACGCCCTTGCCGCCGCGCTTCTGCGAGCGGTAGTCGTCCGTCTTGGTCCGCTTGACGTAGCCGCCGTGGGTGATCGTGACGACGATGTCCTCCTCGGCGATCAGGTCCTCGATGGACATGTCGCCGTCGAAGGGCACCAGCGCCGAGCGCCGGTCGTCGCCGTACTTCTCGACGATCGCCGTCAGCTCCTGGCTGATGATGCCGCGCTGCAGCTCCGGCGAGGCCAGGATCCGGTTGTACTCGTTGATCTTCGCCTGGAGCTCGTCGTGCTCCTGGACGATCTTCTGCCGCTCCAGGGCCGCCAGGCGGCGGAGCTGCATCTCCAGGATCGCGTTGGCCTGGATCTCGTCGATCTCCAGCAGGCCCATCAGGCCTTCGCGCGCCACGTCGACCGTCGCGCTGCGCCGGATCAGGGCGATGACCTCGTCGATCGCGTCCAGCGCCTTGAGCAGACCGCGCAGGATGTGGGCCCGCTCCTCGGCCTTGCGCAGCCGGAAGCGGGTCCGCCGGACGATGACCTCGATCTGGTGGGTCACCCACTGCTTGATGAACTGGTCGAGCGAGAGCGTGCGCGGCACGCCGTCGACCAGCGCCAGCATGTTGGCGCCGAAGTTCGTCTGCAGGTCGGTGTGCTTGTAGAGGTTGTTCAGCACGACCTTGGCGACGGCGTCGCGCTTGAGCACGATCACCAGGCGCTGCCCGGTCCGGGAGGAGGTCTCGTCCCGGACGTCGGCGATGCCGCCGACGCGGCCGTCCTTCACCAGGTCGGCGATCTTCTGCGCCAGGTTGTCGGGGTTGACCTGGTACGGCAGCTCCGTGACGACCAGGCACTGCCGGCCCTGGATCTCCTCGACCTCGACCACCGCGCGCATGGTGATGGAGCCGCGCCCGGTGCGGTAGGCCTCCTCGATGCCCTTGCGGCCCACCACCAGGGCGCCGGTCGGGAAGTCGGGGCCCTTGATGCGCTCGATGAGCGCTTCCAGCAGCTCCTCGTTCGACGCCTCGGGGTTGGCCAGGTACCACTGGGCACCCTCGGCGACCTCGCGCAGGTTGTGCGGCGGGATGTTGGTCGCCATGCCGACCGCGATGCCGGCGGAGCCGTTGATCAGCAGGTTGGGGAAGCGCGACGGCAGGACCGTCGGCTCCTGGTTGCGGCCGTCGTAGTTGTCCTGGAAGTCGACGGTCTCCTCGTCGATGTCCCGGACCATCTCCATCGACAGCGGCGCCATCTTGCACTCGGTGTACCGCATGGCGGCGGCCGGGTCGTTGCCCGGGGAACCGAAGTTGCCGTTGCTGTCGACCAGCGGCATGCGCATCGACCACGGCTGGGCCAGGCGCACCAGCGCGTCGTAGATCGAGGAGTCGCCGTGCGGGTGGTACGTACCCATGACGTCACCGACGACGCGGGCGCACTTGTAGAAGCCGCGCTCCGGGCGGTAGCCGCCGTCGTACATCGCGTACAGCACGCGGCGGTGGACGGGCTTGAGGCCGTCCCGGACGTCGGGCAGCGCGCGGGACACGATGACGGACATCGCGTAGTCCAGGTAGCTGCGCTGCATCTCCGTCTCGAGGCCCACGGGCTCGATACGCATGGTGTCCGTCACCGCGGCGGCGCCCTCGGGGCCCTCGGGCGTGGCAGGGGTGGGGTTCTCCCCGCCGGAGACAGGGGAATTCTCGTCGGCCATTGCTGGTCAAAGTCCTTTCGGGCGGCGGCTGATGGGGGCCGACTCAGATGTCGAGGAAGCGGACATCCTTGGCGTTGCGCTGGATGAAGGAGCGCCGGGCCTCGACGTCCTCGCCCATCAGCACCGAGAACAGGTCGTCGGCGAGGGCCGCGTCGTCCAGGGTGACCTGGCCGAGCACGCGGTGGTCGACGTCCATCGTGGTGACACGCAGTTCCTCGGCGTTCATCTCGCCGAGGCCCTTGAAGCGCTGGATCGAGTCCTCGCGCACGCGCTTGCCGTTCTGGCGGCCCAGCTCGATCAGGGCGTCGCGCTCGGAGTCCGAGTACGCGTACTCGAAGTCGTCCCGACCCCACTTGATCTTGTAGAGCGGAGGACGGGAGAGGTACACGTGGCCCGCCTCGACCAGCGGCCGCATGAAGCGGAACAGGAAGGTCAGCAGCAGGGTGTTGATGTGCTGGCCGTCCACGTCGGCGTCGGCCATCAGAATGATCTTGTGATACCGCAGCTTCGAGATGTCGAAGTCCTCGTGCACACCGGTGCCGAAGGCCGAGATCAGCGCCTGGATCTCCGTGTTCTGCAGGATCTTGTCGATCCGTGCCTTCTCCACGTTCAGGATCTTGCCGCGGATCGGGAGGATGGCCTGGTACTGCGGGTTGCGGCCGGACTTGGCCGAGCCGCCGGCGGAGTCACCCTCGACGATGAAGATCTCGCACTTGCTCGGGTCGTTGGACTGACAGTCGCTCAGCTTGCCCGGCAACGACGCCGTCTCCAGCAGTCCCTTGCGGCGCGTCAGGTCGCGCGCCTTGCGGGCGGCGACGCGGGCGGTGGCCGCCTGGATGGACTTGCGGATGATGTCCGAGGCCTCGTTGGGATTGCGGTCCAGCCAGTCCGTCAGGTGCTCGTGCACGACCTTCTGGACGAAGGTCTTCGCCTCGGTGTTGCCGAGCTTGGTCTTCGTCTGGCCCTCGAACTGCGGCTCGCCCAGCTTGACCGAGATGATCGCGGTCAGACCCTCGCGGATGTCCTCGCCGGTGAGGTTGTCGTCCTTCTCGCGGAGCAGCTTCTTCTCGCGCGCGTACTTGTTGACCAGCGTGGTCAGCGCGGCGCGGAAGCCCTCCTCGTGGGTGCCGCCCTCATGGGTGTGGATGGTGTTGGCGAAGCTGTAGACACCCTCGCTGTACTGGGTGTTCCACTGCATCGCGACCTCGACGGAGAGCAGCCGCTCCTTGTCCTCCGCGTCGATGTCGATCACCGACGGGTGAACCGGCTCGCCCTTGCGCGAGTTCAGGTACTTCACGAAGTCGACGATGCCGCCCTCGTAGTGGTACATGACCGAGCGCGGCTGGCCCTCGTTCTCCACGTCCGCGTGCTCGGGGCGCTCGTCCGTCAGCGAGATGGTCAGGCCCTTGTTGAGGAAGGCCATCTCCTGGAAGCGCCGCGAGAGCGTCTCGAAGGAGTACTCGAGGGTCTCGAAGATGTCGCCGTCGGCCCAGAAGGTCACGGTCGTGCCGGTCTCGGAGACCGTCTCGTTCTTCTGCAGCGGGGCGGTCGGGACGCCCATCTTGTAGTCCTGGGTGAAGCGGAAGCCCTCACGCTTGACCTCGACCGCGACCTTCGTCGACAGGGCGTTCACCACGGAGACGCCGACGCCGTGCAGACCGCCGGAGACGGCGTAGCCGCCGCCGCCGAACTTGCCGCCGGCGTGGAGGACGGTCAGCACGACCTCGACGGCGGGCTTGCCCTCGGACGGCACGATGTCCACGGGGATGCCGCGGCCGTTGTCGACCACGCGCACGCCGCCGTCGGGGAGGATCGTGACGTTGATGGTGTCCGCGTGGCCGGCCAGCGCCTCGTCGACGGAGTTGTCGACGACCTCGTACACCAGGTGGTGCAGGCCGCGCTCTCCCGTCGAGCCGATGTACATGCCCGGGCGCTTGCGAACCGCGTCCAGGCCCTCCAGGACGGTGATCGCGCTGGCGTCGTACGCCCCGCCGGAGGCGGGCACGGCGGAGCCGTCAGCTGCGGACGTATTGATCTCGTTGGGGTTGCCGGAATCGGCCACGAAGCGCCCTTTCTGGCACAGCATGAGCCGGGTCCCGCGGGGCGGAACCGGCTGCATCACTCGACATCTTCGACTGGTCCCGCTGGGGTCCCCCGGTGCCGGAGGCCAGGGGCGGGCGGTACTGCCATCAGTCTACCGGTAGCGCCGACATAGATGGGGCTTTGGCGGTACCTGAGTTCCCGTGTGCCCGACTGAAGTACCGCCTCCCGACTCCCCACACGCGGACCGGGTCTCAAAACGGCTCACGCGGGCGCACAGGGCTTCGACCCGATTACGCACAGCAGGTTTCCGGCTTAACCGTACGTATCGCCCGGCCCACGGCTCCCGGGAGCACGCAACCGCCCGTAGGAACGCACCGGTCCCCCCGGCCCCAGCACCTTGATCAGCTTCACGGTGCCGTGCCCGAGATCGGCGTTCAGCCTGGCCACCAGCGTGGGGGCGAGCAGCCTCAGCTGCGTCGCCCAGGCCGTGGAGTCGCACTGCACGGTGAGGACCCGGTCCTCCTCGTCGTACCGTTGAGGCTGGCAGTGCAGCGCCACATCGTCGCCGACCAGCTGCGGCCAGCGGCCCATCACGCCGCCCACCGCCGCGGGAGCCTCCCAGCCCCGCTCGGTGATCAGCCGGCTGATCGCGGCGCCCAGCGGCAGCGGATCCCTGCCGTCCGCCCGCGCACCACTGCGCAGCCCCCCGCGCCTGGCCTGCTTCTTCTGCTGCGCGGCCGCGCCCTTGGCGCGGGCCTGCTCCTTCGCCGCGCGCAGCGCGACGCGCGCGAGGTCGACCCCGGACACCGGCTTGTCCTGGGCGGGGGGCTGGGGCTGCGTTTCGCTCATGCCCGCTCCACCCCGCCGTTCTCCACCGCGTACCGCGCGCCGACCAGCACGCCCGGAACGTCGTCGTCCACGGCCGCCGTCACCAGCACCTGCTCGCCGGGGGCCACCATCTCGGCCAGCCGGTCACGGCGCCGGGCGTCCAGCTCGGCGAAGACGTCGTCCAGCACGAGCACCGGCTCGCCGCCGTCCGCGCGCAGCAGGTCGTACGAGGCCAGGCGCAGCGCCAGCGCGTACGACCAGGACTCGCCGTGGCTCGCGTACCCCTTGGCGGGAAGCTGGCCCAGCTTGAGCGCGAGGTCGTCGCGGTGCGGGCCGACGAGGGTCACCCCGCGCTCGATCTCCTGCCTGCGGGACTCGCCCAGAGCCTCCAGCAGCAGTCCGTACAGCTCCTCGCGGCCCGACGCCCCGGCGATTCGTTCGCCGATCGAACTGCGGTACTCCAGAAGGACCGGACCGCCACCGGGGGCCAGCTGCTCGTACGCCTTGTCGGCCAGCGGCTGGAGGGCGTGCGTGAGGTCCAGGCGCTGGGCCAGCAACTCGGCGCCGGCCTTGGCCAGGTGCTGGTCCCAGATGTCGAGGGTCGACAGGTCGGCCCCGCGGCCGCCGTGGCGGCGGGCCATCGCGGCCGACTTGAGCAGCGTGTTGCGCTGCTTGAGGACCCGCTCGTAGTCGCTGCGGACGCCGGCCAGCCGGGGCGCCCGGGCGGTGAGCAGCTCGTCGAGGAAGCGGCGGCGCTCGCCGGGGTCGCCCTTGACCAGGGCCAGGTCCTCGGGGGCGAAGAGCACGGTCCTGACGATGCCCAGCAGGTCGCGCGGGCGGACCTGGGAGGAGCGGTTGAGCCGGGCCCGGTTGGACCGGCCCGGATTGATCTCCAGTTCGATCAGCTGCTGCCGCTCGCCCTGCACGACGGACGCCCGGACGATCGCCCGGTCCGCGCCCATCCGCACCAGCGGGGCGTCGCCCGCGACCCGGTGGCTGCCCATCGTCGCCAGATAGCCGACGGCCTCGACCAGATTGGTCTTGCCCTGGCCGTTGGGGCCCACGAAGGCGGTGACGCCCGGGTCGAGCGGGACCTCGACCCGGGCGTAGGAACGGAAGTCGGCCAGCGACAGATGCGCGACGTGCATGGCTGTGCGCCGCCTCCTTCCTGTGGGTGTGACTACTGCTTGGTCTCGACGGCGTGGCCGCCGAACTGGTTGCGGAGCGCGGCGATCATCTTCATCTGCGGGGAGTCGTCCTGGCGGGACGCGAAGCGGGCGAAGAGCGAGGCGGTGATCGCGGGGAGCGGCACGGCGTTGTCGATGGCCGCCTCGACGGTCCAACGGCCCTCGCCGGAGTCCTCGGCGTAGCCCTTGAGCTTGTCCAGGTGCTCGTCCTCGTCGAGGGCGTTGACCGCGAGGTCCAGCAGCCAGGAGCGGATGACCGTGCCCTCCTGCCAGGAGCGGAAGACCTCGCGCACGTCGGTGACCGAGTCGACCTTCTCCAGCAGCTCCCAGCCCTCGGCGTAGGCCTGCATCATGGCGTACTCGATGCCGTTGTGGACCATCTTCGCGAAGTGGCCGGCGCCGACCTTGCCCGCGTGGACGGAACCGAAGGACCCGACCGGCTTGAGGGCGTTGAAGACCGGCTGCACCAGCTCCACGTGCTCGGGCTCACCGCCGTACATCAGCGCGTAGCCGTTCTCCAGGCCCCAGACGCCGCCGGAGACACCGCAGTCGACGAAGCCGATGCCCTTGGCCGCGAGCTCCTCGGCGTGCTTCTCGTCGTCCGTCCAGCGGGAGTTGCCGCCGTCGACGACCACGTCGCCGGGGGAGAGCAGCTCGCCGAGCTCGTCGATCGTGGACTGGGTCGGGGCACCGGCCGGGACCATCACCCAGATCACCCGCGGGGCCTCGAGCTTGTCCACAAGTTCCTGCAGGCTGTGGACATCGGCGAGGTCCGGGTTGCGGTCGTAGCCGATGACAGTGTGACCGGCCTGGCGGATGCGCGTGCGCATGTTGCCGCCCATCTTGCCGAGACCGATGAGTCCGAGCTCCATCGTTGATCCTTCGTTCGAAGCCTGCCTGACCTAGGTCGAGCCTACGTCGGCCCTTGCGGGCCGACGTGACCGGACAGGCTTCGCTTCAGCCGGACAGCCGGACCGGCATGATGAGGTACTTGTACGCGTCGTCCGCCTCGGCGTCGACCGCCGGGCGGCCGCTGAGGAGCGCGGGCTTGGTCGACGTGGTGAACGACAGCTGCGCCACCGGCGAGTCGATCGCACTCAGACCGTCCAGCAGGAAGGTCGGGTTGAAGGCGATCGAGATGTCGTCGCCGTCCAGCTTGGCGTCGACGCGCTCCACAGCCTGTGCGTCGTCGCTGGAACCGGCCTCCAGGGTCAGCACGCCCTGCTCGAAGCTCAGCCGCACCGGGGTGTTGCGCTCGGCCACCAGGGCGACGCGCTTGACGGCCTCGACGAACGGGGCGGTCTCGATCACCGCGACGGAGTTGAACTCGGTCGGGAAGAGCGTCCGGTACTTCGGCAGGTCGCCCTCGAGCAGGCGGGTGGTCGTACGGCGGCCCGCGCCCTCGAAGCCGATGAGGCCCTCGCCCGCGCCGGAGCCGGCCAGGGCGATGGCGACCGAGTCGCCGTTGGTGAGGGACTTGGCGGTGTCCAGCAGCGTCTTGGCGGGCACCAGGGCGACCGCGGAGATGTCCGGGGTCTCCGGCTTCCACAGGAACTCGCGCACCGCGAAGCGGTAGCGGTCGGTGGCGGCCAGGGTGACGGTGTCGCCCTCGATCTCGATCCGCACACCGGTGAGCACCGGCAGGGTGTCGTCACGGCCGGCGGCGATGGCGACCTGGGCGGCGGCCGCGGCGAAGACCTCGCCGGGGACGGTGCCGGACGCGGTGGGCATCGCGGGCAGCGCCGGATACTCCTCCACAGGCAGGGTGTGGAGTGTGAATCGCGAGCTGCCGCAGACGACGGTCACGCGCACACCGTCGGTGGAGATCTCCACAGGCCTGTTGGGAAGTGCCCGCGAGATGTCGGCGAGCAGCCGGCCGGAGACCAGGACGGTCCCGTCCTCCTCGACGTCCGCCTCGACGGACACCCGGGCCGAGACCTCGTAGTCGAAGCCCGAGAGGCTCAGCTGGCCCTCCTCGGCCTTCAGCAGCAGGCCCGCCAGGACCGGCACCGGGGGACGGGCCGGGAGACTGCGGGCCGCCCAGGCCACTGCCTCCGCGAGTACATCGCGCTCCACCCGGATCTTCACCGGAACCGCCTCCTGCTGTTGCTGGCTGTCTGTGGCCGACTGTCTCTTGGCCCTGCTGGCCCTCTTGCCGGAGAACAGTCTGACAGCCGCCGCGGACATGCGGTGCGGGTTGGGGTCAAGCCGGAGCCCCGGGGGGCGGACGGCCCGCGGCTCGGTTGTGCACAGGTCCCACTTCGAAGCAGATTCCCCGGTAACTATCCCTGGTCGTAGTAATAGGGGGTGTGGATACCGTGGATAAGTGGTTCCGGTGCAGGTCAGGCCCTGTTTTTTGTCCACCGGGCCTGTGGGTGGGGCCCGTGGACAACCGGGCCGTTCTGTGGACGGCCGGAAGTTGTGCACACGCGATGCACAGGACTGTCGCGGTTCTCCCCAGCGCTGTCCCCAGGAATACCCCGGTTCTCCCCAGCCCAACCCACCACGTTGGTGTGACGCGGTTCACTCCGACCGGTGAGGGGACGTGTTCCGTTGCCGAACAGTGGACAGGACTGTGGAGAAGCGGCCCCCGTCTGGGGACAACCGACCCCGGTCTGTGGGCGGCCGGTGGACAACCGGGACGCCGGCCCTGTGGGCGGCCGGAGCGTCCACAGTCTGTGGATCCGGGTTGCCCACAAATCCACACCGCTCCGAGCAGCCAGTATGAGTATCGCGCGGTCCCGGCTGTGGACACGTTCTGGACAACCCGGGCATCCCCAGGCTGTGGACGGGGGAAAACCGCCCTGTCCTGTGGAGAGACGTTCCTGTCCCCCGGTCGCGGCCGGCGCAATCGAACAACGCACAGCGCCCCGGGAGTTGGACCCGGGGCGCTGTGGACGTCCGGAACGACGCCCCGGAACGATTTCCCGGGGCGCGTGAGGACGCCCGGGGGTGTCCGGGGACGCGTGGGGACGCGTAGGGATGTGTGAGGACGCGTGAGGACGCGTGAGGTGGCCGGGGCGGCCGGTGGCGTGGGAGGGCGCCGAGGGGCGCGCCTCCTCAGCTCTTGATGCGGTTGGTGAGCTCGGTGACCTGGTTGTAGATGGACCGTCGCTCGGCCATCAGGGAGCGGATCTTGCGGTCCGCGTGCATGACGGTCGTGTGGTCGCGGCCGCCGAAGAGGGCGCCGATCTTGGGCAGCGACAGGTCCGTGAGCTCACGGCACAGGTACATGGCGATCTGCCGGGCCGTGACCAGCACCCGGCTGCGGGAGGAGCCCGAGAGGTCCTCCACGTCCAGGCCGAAGTACGAGGCTGTCTCCGCCATGATCGCCTGCCCGCTGATCTCGGGGACGGAGTCCTCCCCGCCCGGGATCAGGTCCTTCAGCACGATCTCGGTGAGCTGCAGGTCCACCGGCTGCCGGTTGAGGCTGGCGAAGGCCGTCACGCGGATCAGCGCGCCCTCCAGCTCGCGGATGTTGCGCGAGATCCGGGAGGCGATGAACTCCAGCACCTCCGGCGGGGCGTTCAGCTGCTCCTGCACCGCCTTCTTGCGGAGGATCGCGATCCGGGTCTCCAGCTCGGGCGGCTGGACGTCCGTGATCAGACCCCACTCGAAGCGGTTGCGCAGCCGGTCCTCCAGGGTCACCAGCTGCTTGGGCGGCCGGTCCGAGGAGAGCACGATCTGCTTGTTGGCGTTGTGCAGGGTGTTGAAGGTGTGGAAGAACTCCTCCTGCGTCGACTCCTTGCTCGCCAGGAACTGGATGTCGTCGACGAGCAGGATGTCCATGTCGCGGTAGCGCTTGCGGAACGCGTCCGCCTTGCCGTCGCGGATGGAGTTGATGAACTCGTTGGTGAACTCCTCGGAGCTCACGTAGCGCACCCGGGTGCCCGGGTACAGGCTGCGGGCGTAGTGCCCGATCGCGTGCAGCAGGTGCGTCTTGCCCAGGCCCGACTCCCCGTAGATGAACAGGGGGTTGTACGCCTTGGCCGGGGCCTCCGCGACGGCGACCGCGGCGGCGTGCGCGAAGCGGTTGGAGGCGCCGATGACGAAGGTGTCGAAGAGGTACTTGGGATTCAGCCGCGCGGTGGGCTCGGCGGGACCGCCGGAATTGCCGGAACCGCCCGTGCCCGCTCCGGACCCCGTGGAGGAACCGCCACCGCCGCCACCTCCGGTGCGCGGCGTCGGCATGGTCGGCATGGTGGGCATCTGCGGTGGCGCCGGCTCCGGGCGGCCCGGGGCCTGGTGGGGCGGCGGGATCTCGTAGCGGGAGGCGGGCTGCCGGTACGGCTCGCGCTCCTGGTAGTCGCCGATGCGCTGCTGCTGCCAGTGGTCCTCGGGCTCACGGGGCGGCCAGCCACCGGGGCCGCCGACGGAGTGCTCGGGGTAGGCCGGGCGCATGCGCGGGACCTCGCCGTAGCCGTGCGGCTGCTGCCCGTACCGGGCGGGCTCCGCGGGGTACACGGCGGGCTGGGGACGCGGCTCGGGCTCGGGGGCCGCCGGCGCGGGGATCGGGGCCGGGGGTGCGGGGGCCGCCTCCTGCTCGCCGCCCGAGGCGACGGCGATGGCGATGCCCACGGGGTGGCCGAACTCACGGCTGAGCACATCGGTGATCAGCGGGAGGAGCCGTCCCTCCAGCACGCTCTTGGCGAATTCATTGGGGGCCGACAGCACGGCCGTGCCCGCGACGAGCGCCAGCGGCTGGGTGCGCTGCAGCCAGTCCGCGTCCTTCGGCTTGAGATCGTCGCTCTCGACGAGCAGTTTCTGCAGGACCCTTGGCCACACTGAGGCAAGATCGGCAGTTACGTCAGCCACAGTGCACGCTCTCTCGGTCGCTGGTTGGTGCCGATGGGTCCCACGAAGGTGTGGTTCTTGGGACGGACGGGAATGTTTCGGGGTTCAGCCACGGTAGTCAGCGCGACGTCCCTGGTTCAAGTCGTTGTCCACAGGGTGTGCAAAACCACGTCCGGATGGCGGTGCCGACGGTCCCCGCGACCGCTGGTTTGACCTGACGCCTCGGCCCCGCGTACCGTAACCAGGTCGAGTTGTCGATGGCTGCTGCCGCCTGCCTACCGATGGGCGAGGATCACCTAGGTGATCGTCAAGCGGTGCACACCTGGATGTTCCGCGAGTTTCTCGTGGGCGCACGGTGACAGCCAGGCGACGCCCCGCCAACACACGATTCATCCTGGAGCCCCCGAGTGAGCAAGCGCACCTTCCAGCCGAACAACCGTCGTCGCGCCAAGACCCACGGCTTCCGGCTGCGTATGCGTACGCGTGCCGGCCGCGCGATTCTCGCGACCCGCCGCAGCAAGGGCCGCGCCCGCCTGTCCGCCTGATCGCACCGAAGCGCGAGGTGTAGTCGTGCTGCCCACCGAGAATCGGCTGAGGCGGCGGCAGGACTTCGCGACCGCGGTACGTCGAGGACGCCGGGCCGGACGCCCGCTACTGGTCGTCCACCTGCGCACCGACAGTGACACAAGGGACCCGCACGCGGCGGGGGGGAGTGCCTCCCCGGCGCGTGCGGGTTTCGTCGTGAGCAAGGCCGTCGGTGGCGCGGTGACCCGGAACCTGGTCAAGCGTCGGCTTCGTCACCTTGTTCGCGAACGTCTGTCCGTGCTGCCCCCCGGTAGCCTGGTAGTCGTACGAGCGCTGCCCGGTGCGGGTGACGCAGACCATTCACAGCTGGCCCGAGACCTGGACGCCGCCCTCGGGAGGCTCCTGGGGGTGGCGCTATGAAGTACCCGTTGCTGGCGTTGATCAAGATTTACCAGTGGACCATCAGCCCGTTGCTCGGTCCGGTCTGCAAGTACTACCCCTCGTGCTCGCACTACGGGTATACGGCGATCGATCGGCACGGCGCGATCAAGGGCACTGCCCTGACCGCGTGGCGGATCCTGCGTTGCAACCCGTGGTCGCTGGGCGGTGTGGACCATGTCCCGCCGCGCAAGCGCCCGCCGTGGCACGCTCGCCTGCGCACCGCCCTCCGGGGTGACGCACCAGGCGGGTCCGTTACTCCCGAGCCCGTCGAGACGCCTCATGCCCAAGGAGCCTGACCGTGGGGATCTTGAACCCCCTCTACGATGCCGTTTCGTGGATCATTGTCCAGTTCCACTCGCTGTACAGCCTTGTCTTTGACAAGGACGGCGGCCTGGCCTGGGGCCTGTCGATCGTCTCGCTGGTGGTCCTGATCCGGATCTGCCTGATCCCGCTCTTCGTGAAGCAGATCAAGTCGACCCGGAACATGCAGGCGCTCCAGCCGAAGATGAAGGCGATCCAGGAGCGCTACAAGAACGACCGGCAGCGCCAGTCCGAAGAGATGATGAAGCTGTACAAGGAGACGGGTACCAACCCGCTCTCCTCGTGCCTTCCGATCCTGGCGCAGTCCCCCTTCTTCTTCTCGCTGTACCACGTGCTGAGCCACATCGCGCAGGGCAAGCAGGTCGGCGTGATGGACCAGTCCCTGGTCACCAGCGCCCAGCACGCCCACATCTTCGGTGCGCCGATCGCGGCGAAGTTCACCGACAGCGCGGCCAAGGTCGAGTCGCTGAGCGCGACGCTCGTCGACGTCCGTGTGGTCACGGTCATCATGATCGTCCTGATGTCGGCCTCGCAGTTCTACACGCAGCGCCAGCTGATGACGAAGAACGTCGACATGACGGTCAAGACGCCGTTCATGCAGCAGCAGAAGATGCTGATGTACGTCTTCCCGATCATGTTCGCCGTCTTCGGCATCAACTTCCCCGTCGGTGTCCTCATCTACTGGCTGACCACCAACGTGTGGACCATGGGGCAGCAGATGTTCGTCATCCGCCGGAACCCGACCCCCGGCAGCCTCGCCTTCAAGCAGCGCCAGGAGCGCCTGAAGGCCGCGGGCAAGCTGAAGGACGAGCCCGCCGACCAGGAGCCGCAGGACGCGGCGCCGGTGAAGCGCACCCAGCCCAAGCGCCAGACCAAGGCCCAGCGTCAGACGGGCGGTCCCGCGCAGTCCGGTACCGCCGGCAGCACGAAGCCCAAGCCCAAGCCGGCCGGCGGGGCGACCACGGGCACCAAGCCCAAGCCGAGCAGCGGCGCGGACAAGCCGAACCTGTCGAAGAAGAAGTAGTAGAGGAGTCCTGCCGTGACGGACGGCAACACCACCGACGCGCTCACCCGCCTCGAGCAGGAGGGCGAGATCGCGGCCGACTACCTCGAGGGGCTGCTGGACATCGCCGACCTCGACGGTGACATCGACATGGACGTCGAGGGCGACCGCGCCTCGGTCTCCATCATCGGCGAGTCGTCGAGCCGCGACCTCAACAAGCTCGTCGGCCGGGACGGCGAGGTGCTGGAGGCGCTGCAGGAGCTGACCCGGCTCGCGGTGCACCGTGAGACCGGTGACCGCAGCCGGCTGATGCTGGACATCGCCGGCTTCCGGGCGCGGAAGCGGGCCGAGCTGACCGAGCTCGGCGAGAAGGCGGCCGAGGAGGTCAAGGGCTCCGGTAAGCCGGTGAAACTGGAGGCCATGACGCCCTTCGAGCGCAAGGTCGTGCACGACGCCGTGGCCGCCGCGGGGCTGCGCAGCGAATCCGAGGGCGAGGAGCCCGAGCGTCGGGTGGTCGTCCTTCCGGCTTCCTGAACTCTTGGTCTCAGCAGTACTCACTCGGCCCCGTCTGTTCGCAGGCGGGGCCGAATCTTGTCAGCCTGGTGAAAGCCCGTAACAACGGAAGGACGGTTCTCGTGACGGAGGCAGCGGCGGAGCTCCCCCCGGCGCCGGAGGCGGCACGCGAGGTGTTCGGGGAGCGCTTCGCGGACGCGGTGCGGTATGCGGAGCTCCTGGCCGACGCGGGGGTGCACCGCGGGCTCATCGGCCCTCGGGAGGTGCCCCGGCTGTGGGAGCGCCATCTGCTGAACTGTGCCGTGCTCGCCGAGGTCATCCCCCATGGCGTCTCGGTGTGCGACGTGGGCTCCGGCGCGGGACTTCCGGGCATCCCGCTGGCACTGACCCGGCCGGACCTGAGCATCACCCTGCTGGAGCCGCTGCTGCGCAGGACGACCTTCCTGGAAGAGGCCGTCCGGCTGCTGGGGCTCTCCAATGTCTCGGTGGCGCGTGGCCGGGCCGAGGAGATGGTCGGCAAGCTGCCGCCGGTGGACGTGGTGACCGCGCGCGCCGTGGCGCCGCTGGACCGGCTTGCGGGCTGGGGACTGCCCCTGCTCCGACCGCACGGGGAGATGACCGTTCTCAAGGGAGACACGGCAGAGGAGGAGCTGAAGGCGGCGCGTGCCGCGCTGAGCCGGCTCGGCGCCGTGGAGACCTCCGTCGTCCAGGTTGGCGAAGGGGTCGTGGACCCGCTGTCCACCGTCGTGCGGGTACTGGTGGGGGAGAGCCCCGGCGGTGTGCGGGCGGCGACCCGGAGGGCCAAGGCGGCTCGCGCGAACCGCCATCGCCAACGCTGAGGGAAACCTCCGGCCGTGTGCTCCATCGAACGGCCATACCTGAACAATCCGGAGTGTCGTGTAGGAATCGGTCGCGGCGCTGCGCATCGTGTTTCACGTGAAACGGCGCTCTCTGCTTCCAGGAATCCTCGGCCGCGCTCGCGCTGCGGCCGAATCGCTCTCTCATCGGGCCGCCGAGGTGACCCATTCGGTGAATCAACCGGAGGATTCATCCACAGGAGAACGGCCCTCACTGGTTCGCGACCCCGAAAGCATGGCAGGCTCTGTTCATTGCGAGCTTGTAGTCGAGGAGAGTGAATCCTTGCGGTCCGACGCCAACATCGCGGGACCGATGACCGATCCGGTCCCCGGTCCCCGCACCGAGCCGTTCGGGGATGATGTTTCACGTGAAACACCGCCCCCCATGGACGACACCCCCATCGGCCGTGCCGCCCAACTGGCCGTGGAGGCACTGGGGCGGGCCGGTGAAGGACTCCCCCGCCCCGCCGAGACCAGAGTGATGGTGGTCGCCAACCAGAAGGGCGGGGTCGGCAAGACCACGACGACGGTCAACATGGCCGCCTCCCTCGCCCTGCACGGCGCCCGGGTGCTGGTCGTGGACCTCGACCCTCAGGGCAACGCCTCCACCGCGCTGGGAATCGACCACCACGCCGAAGTGCCGTCGATTTACGACGTCCTGGTGGAGAGCAAGCCGCTCTCCGATGTCGTCCAGCCGGTGCCGGACGTCGAGGGTCTCTTCTGTGCGCCGGCCACGATCGATCTGGCCGGAGCGGAGATCGAGCTGGTCTCGCTGGTGGCCCGGGAGAGCCGGCTCCAGCGGGCCATCGAGGCCTATGAGCAGCCGCTGGACTACATCCTCATCGACTGCCCTCCCTCGCTCGGTCTGCTGACCGTCAACGCCCTGGTGGCCGGCGCGGAGGTGCTCATCCCGATCCAGTGCGAGTACTACGCCCTGGAGGGTCTGGGCCAGCTGCTCCGCAATGTGGAGCTGGTGCGAGGCCATCTCAACCCCAAGCTCCATGTCTCCACCATCCTGCTGACCATGTACGACGGCCGGACCCGGCTCGCCTCACAGGTCGCCGAAGAAGTGCGCACCCACTTCGGCAAGGAGGTGCTGAGCACGAGCATCCCGCGCTCCGTCCGTATCTCGGAGGCCCCCAGCTACGGTCAGACGGTGCTGACCTATGATCCGGGTTCGACCGGGGCGCTGTCGTACCTAGAGGCGGCACGTGAGATGGCCATGCGCGGCCTCGGGCGCACCCGTGAGTTCACCGAGCAGAACATGTCGGAGGGGATCCAGTGAGTGAGCGACGCAGAGGACTCGGCCGTGGTCTCGGCGCGCTGATTCCCGCCGCACCGAATGGTGCGGACGCGGCAGCCGCGACCGCGGTGGCGACGGCGGGAGCCGCCGCTCCGGTCCTGGCGCCGGAAAGAGGAGTCGCCGCCGCCAAGGTGGCGGGTCTGGTGGAACAGCAGGGGCGCGAGGGCACCCCGGCGATCCCGGTTTCACGTGAAACACCGGAAACCATCGCGGCTCAGGAGCCGCCCATGGTGGCGGGGGCGTACTTCGCCGAGCTGTCGCTGGACGCGATCACGCCCAACCCGCGTCAGCCGCGTGAGGTCTTCGACGAGGACGCGCTGGCGGAACTGGTCACCTCCATCAAGGAGGTCGGCCTGCTGCAACCGGTCGTCGTGCGTCAGATCGCCCCCGAGCGCTATGAGCTCATCATGGGCGAGCGGCGCTGGCGGGCCAGCCGTGAGGCCGGCCTGGAGCGCATCCCGGCGATCGTGCGGGCCACCGACGACGAGAAGCTCCTCCTCGACGCGCTGCTGGAGAACCTGCACCGCGCCCAGCTGAACCCGCTGGAGGAGGCGGCTGCCTACGATCAGCTCCTCAAGGACTTCGCCTGCACGCATGAGCAGCTCGCCGACCGCATCGGCCGTTCCCGCTCCCAGGTCTCCAACACCCTGCGTCTGCTGAAGCTCTCCGCGCCCGTACAGCGCCGGGTGGCGGCCGGTGTGCTCTCCGCAGGGCACGCGCGCTCCCTGCTCGCCTTGGAGGACGTGGAGGACCAGGACCGGCTCGCCAGCCGGATCGTGGCCGAGGGACTCTCCGTGCGCGCGGTCGAGGAGATCGTCCATGTGATGAACTCCGAGTCCCAGCCGGTGCGAAAGGCTCCGTCCCCCCGGGCCGGCAAGCGGATGTCCCCTGCCCTCACCGATCTCGCGCTGCGACTCTCGGACCGCTTCGAGACCAGGGTGAAGGTAGATCTCGGGCAGAAGCGCGGAAAGATCGTCGTCGAGTTCGCCTCGATAGAGGATCTGGAGCGCATCCTCGGATCGATGGCGCCGGGAGAGGACAACGTCCTCCAGCGTTCGCTCACCGAGGAGACCGACGAAGAGGAGTGAGTCCACTCCCGGTTCCCTCCAGGGGCCGCAACGTCCGTGCGGGCCGCATCCCTTCGAGGGATGCGGCCCGTTTTCGGCTGGGCCGTTCGCGTTGCTCCAGTGTCGGACTTGTCCGCTCACGGCTACGATGCGTACGGGATGGAGCACTACCTCCAAGGAGGGGCCCATGCGATCGGTGCGGCGCGCTGGAGTGGAGCACGATTGGCAGAAGGCCGTTCTCGTCGCGGCGGGGCTTGGGCTGGGCGCCGTGGGTGGCTTCGTCGGCAGTTGGGTCCACGACAGAAACGAGGGTCTGACCTCATGGGGCGTCGGCTCGTTCCGCTCACGCTGGACAACCTTCCGGACCTCCCCAACCGCTGCCGTTCGTGCGTCTTCTGGGAGCTCGATCCGGTAAGCGGGGAGGCCGCCGTCCAGGCCGGCAAGCCGGAGCTGGAGAAGGAGGCCTGGATCTCCGCCGTGCTGCTGGAGTGGGGATCCTGCGGTCGTGTCGTCTATGTGGACGAGGTACCGGCCGGCTTTGTGCTCTACGCGCCCCCGGCCTATGTACCGCGCTCCACCGCCTTTCCGACGAGCCCCGTCTCCCCCGACGCGGTCCAGCTGATGACGGCCCGGATCATGCCGGGCTTCCAGGGACAGGGACTGGGGCGGGTGTTGGTGCAGACCGTGGCCAAGGACCTGGTGCGACGGGGCTTCCGGGCGATCGAGGCCTTCGGTGACGCGCGCTGGGAGGAACCCGCGTGCGTGCTTCCGGCCGAGCATCTGCTGGCCGTGGGGTTCAAGACGGTGCGGCCTCATCCGCGGTTTCCCCGGCTGCGGCTGGAGCTGCGGACGACGATCTCCTGGAAGGAGGACGTCGAGATGGCGATCGACCGGCTGCTCGGTGCCGTGCAGAAGGAGCCGGCGCTGCGGCCCCTGTGACAGACGAAGGGCCCGGCCCCGTGAGGGGGCGGGCCCTTTCGCGTTCCTCGGGCAGTGCTCAGCCGATGAAGTCGGCCAGGTCGCGCTCGATGGCGGCCTTCGGCTTGGCGCCGACGATGGTCTTCACGACCTCGCCGCCCTTGTAGACGTTCAGGGTCGGGATCGACATGACGCCGTACTTGGCGGCGGTGACCGGGTTCTCGTCGATGTTCAGCTTGACGATGGTGATCTGGTCGCCGTGCTCCGCGGCGATCGCCTCGAGCGACGGGGCGATCTGACGGCACGGACCACACCACTCGGCCCAGAAGTCGACCAGCACGGGCTTGTCGCTGGAGAGGACCTCCTCGTCGAAGGTCGCATCGGTCACGGTCTTGGTGTTGCCGGCCACGGCTGTCTCCTCGGTGTGTTGGACGGGTGCTTCGTTGGGTGCGGTCAGACGACCGCGGCGGCGGTCTGCTCGGGCTCGCGGGTGTGCTCGCTGCCCGCGTCGCTCAGAGCGGCGAGGTAGCGCTCGGCGTCCAGGGCGGCGGAGCAGCCGGTGCCCGCGGCGGTGATCGCCTGTCGGTAGGTGTGGTCCACGACGTCACCCGCGGCGAAGACACCGGGGATCTTCGTACGGGTGGTGGGCGACTCGACCTTGAGGTAGCCCTCCGCGTCCAGGTCGAGGATGCCCTTGAACAGTTCGGTCCGCGGGTCGTGACCGATCGCGATGAACAGTCCGGTGACCGGCAGCTCGGAGGGCTCACCGGTCTTCGTGTTGCGCAGGACCAGACCGGCGAGCTTGCCGTCGCCGTTGATCTCGGCGACCTCGTTGTCCCAGAGGAACTTGATCTTCGGGTCGGCGAAGGCCCGCTCCTGCATGGCCTTGGAGGCGCGGAGGGTGTCCCGGCGGTGGACCACGGTCACACTCTTGGCGAAGCGCGAGAGGAAGGTCGCCTCCTCCAGCGCGGTGTCGCCGCCGCCGATGACGGCGATCTCGTGGTCCTTGAAGAAGAAGCCGTCACAGGTGGCGCACCAGGAGACACCGCGACCGGAGAGCTGGTCCTCGTTGGGGAGGCCCAGCTTGCGGTGCTGGGAACCGGTGGCGATGATGACCGCCTTCGCCCGGTGAACGGTGCCGGCCGAGTCGGTGACGGTCTTGATGTCACCCTCGAGGTCGACCGCGACGATGTCGTCCGGGATCAGCTCGGCACCGAAGCGCTCGGCCTGGGCCCGCATGTTGTCCATGAGGTCGGGACCCATGATGCCATCGCGGAAGCCGGGGAAGTTCTCCACATCGGTCGTGGTCATCAGAGCGCCGCCGGCGGTGACCGCACCTTCGAAGACCAGCGGCTTGAGGGAGGCGCGGGCGGTGTAGAGCGCGGCTGTGTATCCCGCCGGCCCGGAACCGATGATGATCACGTTTCGGACGTCGCTCACGGGTTCTTCCTCGTCTCTGCTGTGCCGACTCGCCGGGTGCCTCGGCGGGCGGGACCATTGTCATCCCGCCTAACGGATCCTACGGTCCGGGCATTCCCGTCGGCGTGGCGCTAGCGAGGGTATGTCTCCTCGCGGAGCAGAGTGCCCGCTTCCGAGGACGAAGCGGTGGCGCACGAGGCGTCCACGACATAGGCGTCCACGAGCGACGGGTCGCCGCTGTGCGACAGCACGACGAGATAGGAGTCCACGCCTTCGTACCTGCCCCGACGGATGGCGAGCGGGGTGTCGTGACGGTCGACGGCGCGCAGTACACAGGAGGGCGCGACGCTGTCGACACCGGCCAGCGGGGACTGTCCCGTGGGCTTGTCCTCGACGCGCTGGCGGGCCTCGGCTGTCAGCAGATCGTGTACCTGCGCGCCGAGCGTGTCGCTTTCAGTCTTGGCGCCCGCGTCGGAGGCGGACGAACTCCGGTCCGCGGTGATGTCTCCGGTGTTCCAGGCGGACTGGGCGGCGAAGGTACCGAAGCCGATGACGGCCGCCACGGAGGCCGTGATGAGGATCCCCTTCCCCCACCGCCGACGGGTCCGGGTGCCGGGGCGTCCGGGTCCGGTGGGGGCGGAGCCGCGACCGGCGGGCCCGCGGTCGGCCGGGATCGATGTTTCACGTGAAACACGGGACGGTTCCGCGGTCTGTGTTTCACGTGAAACATCGGGGCCGTTCGAGGCGAGCAGCACCTCGGCGGCGAGGGCCGCGTCGATCCGGCCGGTGATGTCGGCAGGCATCCGGGGCGGGCCGGGCAGTGTCCCCAGCAGCCCGCGGATCTCGTCCAGCGAAGCGCGGACATCGGCGCAGAGCGCACAGCCGTCGAGGTGCCCGCGGACGTCGGCCGAGCGCTCGGGCGGGAGGATGCCCTCGCTGAGCGCCGAGATCTCCGCGACCTCGGGGTGCTCGTCCGTTCCCGTCGTCGACGTCATGGGTGTCCACCTCCGCCCTTCGTGAAGCCGTGGCCCGGTCGGGTCTCCGTCTCTGGGACGGATGCGTTCTCCGTCCGGTTCCTTCCCCCTCCCCGATCACCGCTACTCCCCGGCGTGTCCCGTAGATGGACGAGGAGTGGAAGCAGCCGGGCCCGGCCCCGGGCGCATCTGCTCTTGACCGTTCCCGCCGGTACGTCGAGGACCGCCGCGGCCTCCGCGACGGGGTAGCCCTGCATGTCCACCAGGACGAGAGCGGCCCGCTGCTCCGCGGGAAGGGTCGCGAGCGCCCGCAGCAGTTCCCGGTGAATTTCGCCCCGCTCGGCGGGGGCCGCCGCGGACTCATGCGGTTCGAGCAGTTCCTCGAACTGCTTCTCATCGGTGACCGGCGCGGTGCGGCGTGAGGCGGCCTTGCGCGCCCGGTCCAGGCACGCGTTCACGGTGATGCGGTGCAGCCAGGTCGTGACGGCCGACTGGCCGCGGAAGGTATGGGCGGACCGGAAGGCCGACACCAGGGCGTCCTGCACGGCGTCGGCGGCCTCCTCGCGGTCCCCCAGGGTCCGCAGAGCCACTGCCCAGAGCCGGTCGCGATGCCGGCGGACGAGCTCCCCGAAAGCGTTCGGGTCCCCCGAGACATGACGGGCGAGGAGGTCGCTGTCGCTGACCTCCCCGCCCCTGTCCTGTGTGCCCACCGTCCCCCTCCCCGCGGGGCTACTGCCCCTCGAACCTCACGTTGGTGATGGCCTGCTTGTAGCCTTCGCCGGAATAGCCGTCGGCCGGTGAATGGGGAAGAGCGGTCAGCCAGACGACCACGTAGCGCGTCTCCGCGGGAGTCTTCAAGGAGAGCTTCGCCGCCTTGCCGTCGGTCGTGACGGTGGCCAGCTTCCTCAGCTGGTGCGGCTTGGCCGAGCTGTCCAGCGAGTCGGCCGCGTAGAGCGTGACCGTCGTGTGGTCGCCGCCGTAGTAGAGGTCTATCGAAGCCTGGCCGAGCTTCTTCGTGGCTCCCAGGTCATAGGCGATCCCGACGCCCTTCTTGACGGAGGGGGCGAACTCGGGGCCGTCGGCGAAACTGTTCGTGCGCCAGTACGTGGACGTCTTGGCGTCGTAGGTGTTCCGGACGTCGTTCGGGTGCTGGGCTCCCCCGTACGGCGCGTACTCGGCCGCACCCTGGATCGGCAGCGGCTTCAGCGTGATCTGCTGAGCCCCGCCGTTGTCGCCGCTGCCCCCGTCGCCGCCCGTGTTCTGGGAGGTGGAGGTGCCGTTGGTCTTCGCCTGGTTCTCGTGGTCCATCAGCGTCTCGGCGAGCTGCCAGCTGCCGAGGCCCAGCGCGACGATGAGGAGGGCGGAGACGGACCACTTGAGGGCCTTGCCGGTACGCCCGGGCAGAGCCGGGGGCGGCGGGACCTGCAGGGTGGCCGTGGGGCCCGCGGGCGCCGGTCCCGCGGCGGTCTGACGGTAGGAGCCCTGCTGGTAGGTGGTGCGCGAGTAGGGCGCCATCGCCGGCTCCGGGGGCCGGATCTTGGGGATCGCGGTCACCGCCTTGGCCAGCTCCTCGGGAGTGGCGCAGGGCTCGGGCTCGCGGGAGGCTGTGGCGCCGTCGTTGACCAGCGCCCGCATCGTGAGCTCGGACAGCCCGCGGTGGACTCCCGCCCGTACCTGGTCGGGCGCGACCAGGCCGACGTCCTTGGGCAGGCCGGTGAGTCCGTGCTCGTCCCGCGGATACGGCCAGCGCTGGGTGAGCGCGGCGTACAGCAGGGCGCCGATGGCCTCGGTGTCCTCGCGCTGCGGGCGCTCGGAGGAGATGCCGCGCAGCGCGGCGGCGACCGCCAGCCCGCGGATGCGGTACTGGCCCGCCTCCGTGCGCAGCACGGCGTCCGGGCCGAGCCGCAGGTGCGAAAGGCCCTCGCGGTGCGCGGCCGCCATCGCCTGGGAGATCTGGCTGACCATCTGGTAGGCCTCGTGGGGCTCCAGCGGGTCGGTGGTGATGAGGGCGGTCAGCTCCTTGGCGTCAGGGAGCCACTCGTGGATGACATAGACGAGGTCGTTCTCCTCGACCGCGTCGAGGACCTGGACGAACCGGGGGTCGCCGAGCAGGGCGGCCGATCGGGCCGCCGCCAGCACCGGACGGGCCCTGCCGTGGTCGGCGGGCAGGATGTGGATCCCCACCGCCCGGCGCAGCTTCTCGTCGACCGCCCGCCAGCTGCTGAAGCCGTCGGCGCGGGTGAGGCACTCCTCCAGGCGGTAGCGCTCGGCGAGCTTGTAGCCGCTGTGGAGCTCCGGCGGCTGTTTGTCGGTTGGTGCTGTCTCCTCGGGGATGGTCTGCTGCGGCGCGTCCTGCTCGTCGCTTTGGTCGGTCGCTTCGTCGGCCGTGGCACTGTCCGCGTGGGCGGTGAGCTGCTTGTTGTCGCCGCTCTCGTTGGCCACTCCGACGGCAGCCGTGCTCCGTTCCGCCACCGTCGTTCCTGCCTCCCCATCCGTTGCAAGATCTGACAACACAGCCAAGGACAATTGTGCCAACAGTCCACCGCTATGCACGACACACGACGGCCCACGAAGGTTGCGCGGTGGGCGCGGTCAGCGACCCAGCCGGCCCCTGACCATACCGACCATGGCCGTCAGTTCCTCGACGCGCATGCGCTTGGCGGCGATGAAGAAGACCCCACCCAGCACCACGGCGCCGAGCACCAGCGACAGCAACGAAGCGGCGGCGCCGTGACCCAGCGAGTGCCAGACACCGTAGACGACGGCGCCCGCGGCCGCGGCGGCGGGGATGCACGCGCCGAACAGCCGGGCGTAGGTGCGGACCACACGCTTGCCGTCGATGTCGCCGCCGAGGCGCCTGCGCAGCCGCTTCACCGCGACGCCCACGCCGATCGCGTAGGCCAGTCCGTAGCCGCCTGCCATGCCGACCACGGCCCAGCGGGCGGGCAGCAGGAAGTAGCAGGCCGCGGCCGCGATGGCGTTGCAGGCGGCGACGATGACCGTGTTGTAGAAGGGGGTGCGGGTGTCCTCGTAGGCGTAGAAGCCGCGCAGGACGATGTACTGCACCGAGAAGGGGATCAGGCCCAGTCCGAACGCCATCAGGACGAAGCCGATGTTCACCGCACCCTCGCCGGAGCTGCTGTAGAGCAGGGTGGCGATGGGGAGGCCGAGGGCGAGGAAGGCGAAGGCGGCGGGCACGATGGCGACGCCCGAGGTTCGCAGCCCGTAGGAGATGTCGTCACGGACCGCCGCGGCGTCGCCGTCGGCGGCGGCGCGGGAGATGCGCGGCAGGACGGCGGTCATGACGGAGACGGTGATGATCGCCTGGGGCATCTGCCAGAGCAGCAGCGCGTAGTTGAAGGCCGTGATGCCCGTGCCCTCGTGGTGCTGCGCCTCGGCCGCGGCGCCGGCCGCCGTGGCGAACTGGGTGAGGACGATCAGGCCGATCTGGTTGGCGAGGACGAAGAAGAAGGTCCACTTCGCCAGCTTCGCCGCGTGGCCGAGGCCGTGGCCGCGCCAGTCGAAGCGCGGCCTGATCCGGAATCCGGCCTCGCGGAGGTAGGGGATCATCGCCAGGGCCTGCACCGTCAGACCCAGCAGGGTGCCGAGGCCGAGCAGCCGGGCGCCCTCGGGGGTGATCGTCTGCGAGGTGACACCGGTGCTGGTGAAGGAGCCGAAGGCCCAGATGAAGGCACCGAAGGTGGCGATGATGACGATGTTGTTGAGGACCGGCGTCCACATCATCGCGCCGAACCGGCCGCGGGCGTTGAGCACCTGCCCGAGCACCACGTGCAGACCCATGAAGAACATCGTCGGGATGCAGTAGCGGGCGAAGGTGACCGCGACCTCGAACCTGACCGGGTCGGAGGCGATGTCGTGGGACATCGCCCGGATGAGCAGCGGCGCGGCGAACACGCAGAGGGCGGTGACCGCCGCCAGGCCGACGGCGACGAGGGTCAGCAGGCGGTTGGCGTAGGCCTCGCCACCGTCCTCGTCGTTCTTCATGGCGCGGACGAGCTGCGGGACGAACACGGCGTTGATCGCGCCGCCGCCGACCAGGATGTAGATCATCGTCGGCAGGGTGTTGGCGACCTGGTAGCCGTCGTTCAGCGTGCCGACGCCGATCGCGGCGGCCATGACGAGCGTCCGCAGGAAGCCGGTGACCCGGGAGACGAGGGTGCCGGCCGCCATGAGAGCGCTGGACTTGAGGATGCTGCCGGCCCGGCCGCCGGACTTCGCCGCGACCGGTTCCGCCGCGGGCTCGGGCTCGGGGGCGGTCGCCACCGGCTCCTCGCGGAAGAGGTGGGCGTACTCGTCCGGCCGCGCGGGCGTCCCGTCGTCGTCCGGGGCGTTGGAGACCAGCTCGTCGACGCCGACGTACCGGGTGGAGGCGTCGTCGGCGTATGGCATGCGGTAGGGCTCCTGGTGCCCGTACGGCGGCCCGTAGGGCTGGGGCTGGGCCGGCGGGTGCGCGGTGCGGTCGTAGAGCACCTCGCCCACCGGGTCCTGCGCGGTCGGATCCTGCCGCCGGTACGGATCGCGGGCGTAGGTGTCCTGCAGGTACGGGTCGGACGCGGCAGGGTGCTGCCCGGGCTGCGCGGGGAAACGCTCCCCGGCTTCCCGCTCGCGTTCACCGTCGTACGGTGCGTTCATCTCTGCCCCACCTCATCGGCCACTGGCTCGCTGGCTATCGGTCCACCTTCTCACCCGTCCCGGACGGGTCCGTACTTTCCGGGGAGGTGTCCGGCGCCAGGTCACCCGGCTGCTCGTCCCGGACGCCGTCCCGGTCACCCATGGTGCCTTCTCCGGCGTCGTCCTCGTCCTCGCCCGTGTCGCCGTCCCCGGCCGGGTCCGCGTCTCCGTCCGCGTCGCCGCCCTCGTCCTCGGTGGCCGCGCGGCGCTTGCGCTGGTGGTACATCCGGACGCCGGCCAGCACGAGCAGGAGCAGTCCGGCGGCGATCACCAGCATGACCGTGGATGTGATGGAGGTGACATCCACCTGGAAGGTGATCGGCTCGCCGAACTTGACCTCGTCCGCGGTGTAGAGCTGCGCCGTGACCGTGTTCAGGCCGTTGCGGGCGGCGGTGCCCTCGAACTTCAGGGAGCGGGTGTGGCCGCCCTCGACGGTCACCTGCTGCGACTTGCCCGGCTTCAGGCTGTTGCCCTGGCTGGAGGTGAGGCGGAGCTCCAGACCCTTCACGGTCTGGCCGAGCTCGTTCTTCACGGTCACCGGGATGGTGCCGCTGCGGCCGGACAATGTGAGCGTCCCTTGCTTCGGGAGCAGGTAGACCAGGCTCATCAGGTCCGACAGGTAGGTGGAGACGGCCGCGCGGTAGTCGGCGGAGCCCCCGGGGATGCCGCGCCACTCGGTGGACATGGACCGCATCAGGGCGTTCCCGAAGGGGGTCCTCACCCGGTCGGGCTGGCTCAGCAGGGCCATGAAGTCGTCGAGCCTGACCTGGGTGGCCTGGACCTGCTGGAAGGCCGCGGTGCTCATCTCCTGCTTGCGCAGGCGCTTGGGGTAGGAACCGGCACCCGGCACCTTGCGGTTGGCCTTGGGGTCCGGGGTGGCCTTGGCGGCGGCGGAGAAGTCCGCGGTCTCGGACCAGCCGCTGCGGGCGACCTCCGTGATGGCCTGGGCCATGGCCTGGGCCTGGGAGGCCTTGGCCATGCGCTGCGGGGCCACGACGATGCTCCGCTGCCGCTCGGGCGACTGCATCGTGATCATGAGGGTTTGCGCGAGGTACTTCTGGATCGCGAGGGTCGCGGTGCCGGCCTTCGTCATGTCGCCCTGGAAGGCCTGGGAGAGGCCGGCGTCGGCGACGACCGCCGTGGTGCCGCCTCCGATGGGCCGCGCCGAGGTCGGGGTGTAGGTGAGGCGGCCGGTGTCGCCGAGGCTGTCGCTGCGGACGATGACCTTGTCGGCGCCGGCGGAGGTGGCCACGTCGACGATGGAGGGGTCGACGGCGCCGTCCACGGGCCAGGAGACGTCCGTGTCGGGGGTGACCACGCCGTTGAGGACGGTCTCGACCGTCGTGGTCGCGAGCTCCGTGGCCGTCTTGAGCTGGTTCAGGGTGCCAGGGACGCTCTTGCCGTGGTGCGCGATCGAGGCGATGTCGGGGTCCGCGAAGGGCAGCGCGACGACCTCGTCCCCGGCGACGGCCTCCTTGAGGCTGTTGAGCCAGCGCTTGGCGTCGTCGGTGCCGGTGCCCGCGGTGGTGTGATCGAGATCACCGTCCGGTCCCGCGACCTGGTACCGACGGGTCATCGCTTCGACCGTGGCGAGCAGGTCGGGGTCGATGACCCAGGTGACCGGCAGGTCCTTCCCGAGCGACACCATCTGCTGCAGACGGCCGCCGGGCGCCAGGTCCTCGGCCAGGTCGTCGTCGAGGAAGATCGGGCTCTGCTGGTCGTCGCTCTCGCTGCGCACGGCGAGGTGGGAGCGGTCGATCAGCGGCCACAGAAAGGTGTAGCGGGTCGGCTTGGCGTCCCCGTCCCGGTACCAGGGGAGGAAGGTCCGCTCGATCCCCAGGATCTCCTGGTAGCCCCGGTTCCGGGTCTGGCCGGTCAGGGAGACCCCGAGCTGGTAGACGCCGTCGGAACCCAGGTTCAGCGCCTTGACCGGGACCTTCAGCGTGAAGCCGCGGCTGATCCCGGCCGGCAGGTCCTCGAGGGAGGCGGTGTGCCCGGGGATCTCGTTGCCGTCGGCCAGGGTGTGGGCGGCATCGGGGGAGGTGCCGCTGATGGCGCTGCGGCTGCCCAGGGGCCCCCCGGGAGCGATCTCCACCCCGACGTGGGCGCCGCTGACGGCGTGCTTGCTCCTATTGGTGACCGTGCCGGTCACCGTGATGGTGTCGCCCTTGGCGGGGACGGAGGGGGACAGCGAGTTCACCGAGACGTCCACGGCACGGCCGTCCGAGCCCGCCGCGTACGCGGTGGGGGCCGTCTGGGCCTGGATCAGGCCGGTGAACAGGGTGGCGCCCACGAACAGCGCCGTCGCCCGGCGCAGCCTCGAACGGGCCGGAGTTCCTCCGGGGTGCTGTGCCGCCTCGCCCACGCGCTGGCCGTCCCTCGTCGTCATCGGATGTGCGTCCTGGAATGGTAACGATGCTCGATGACTCGAAGTGCTGTGAGTGGGCCACAAGATCGATACAGTCCGCGGTGCGGACCCCGCCGAGGTGATCGCGGGCGCCGGTAAACCGGTCCGCCGCGGGGCGCATGGGCACGTACCCTTTTCTGTTGTGCCGAATGCCAACAACGCCCCCCAGACCCTGAAGACCGCGCCCGCGATCGCGCCGGTGGCCGAGGAGCTCGGTCGCCGCTTCCAGGACGCCGGATTCCGGCTTGCCCTCGTCGGCGGCTCGGTCCGCGACACCCTGCTCGGCAGGCTCGGCAATGACCTGGACTTCACGACGGACGCCCGTCCCGACCAGGTACTGAAGATCATCCGTGGGTGGGCGGAGGCGGTCTGGGAGGTGGGAATCGCCTTCGGCACGGTCGGCTGCCGCAAGGACGGATTCCAGATCGAGGTGACGACCTACCGCTCCGAGGCCTACGACCGTACCTCCCGCAAGCCGGAGGTCTCCTACGGGGAGACCATCGAGGAGGACCTGGTCCGCCGGGACTTCACCGTCAACGCGATGGCGGTCGCCCTGCCCGCGGCGGAGTTCGTGGACCCTTACAGCGGTCTGGGCGACCTGGCCCAGCGGGTGCTGCGTACGCCCGGTACTCCGGAGGAGTCCTTCTCCGACGATCCGCTGCGGATGATGCGCGCCGCGCGCTTCGCCGCCCAGCTCGATTTCGAGGTGGCCCCCGAGGTCGTGACCGCGATGACGGAGATGGCCGACCGCATCGAGATCGTGTCGGCGGAGCGTATCCGGGACGAGCTCAGCAAGCTGCTCCTCTCCGACCACCCGCGCAAGGGTCTGCACCTGCTCGTCGAGACGGGCCTGGCCGCCCGGGTCCTCCCCGAGCTGCCGGCGCTGCGCCTGGAGCGGGATGAGCACCACCGCCACAAGGACGTCTACGAGCACTCGCTGACCGTCCTGGACCAGGCGATGGCGCTGGAGGCGGACGGGCCGGACCTGGTGCTGCGGCTCGCGGCGCTGCTGCACGACATCGGCAAGCCGCGCACCCGGCGCTTCGAGTCCGACGGGCGGGTCTCCTTCCACCACCACGAGGTGGTCGGCGCCAAGATGACCAAGGGGCGGCTGACCAAGCTCAAGTACCCCAACGAGATCATCAAGGACGTCGCCCGGCTGGTCGAGCTGCATCTGCGCTTCCACGGCTACGGGACCGGTGAGTGGACCGACTCCGCCGTCCGCCGCTACGTCCGTGACGCCGGACCGCTCCTTGACCGGCTGCACAAGCTGACCCGCTCCGATTGCACGACCCGCAACAAGCGCAAGGCGGCGGCGCTGTCGCGCACCTATGACGGGCTCGAGGAGCGGATCGAGCAGCTGAAGGAGCAGGAGGAGCTGGACTCGATCCGCCCGGATCTGGACGGCAACCGGATCATGGAGATCCTGGGCATCGCCCCCGGGCCCCAGGTCGGCAAGGCGTACAACCACCTGCTGGAGCTGCGGCTGGAGAACGGGCCGCTGGGCGAGGAGGCCGCGGTGACCGCGCTCAAGGAATGGTGGGCCGCGCAGGGCTGAGCGTTCTGCCCGCAGGGTCACCGGGTCACCGGACGTGTCGAAGGGGTCGTGTTTCACGTGAAACACGGCCCCTTCACCTTTCATGGCGAATCCATCGCAGGGTGGCCGACGGGTCGGCGGAGTCGCACCGCTTCCTCTGGCGGGTCGAGTAGCCGACCCTCTTGGTGCGGCTGTTTCACGTGAAACAGGAGGAGGCGGGGTGATCTTCGTGTTTCACGTGAAACGGCGGGAGGTTCTGGCGGTGCCGAAGGCCACGGCGGCGTAGACCGCCGCCAGCGTGAGGAGCAGTCCCGCGGAGCGGCCGTCCGGGGGGAGGGCGAGAGCACAGACCGCCGCGGCGCCGACGAAGGCGACATTGAACAGCACGTCGTAGATCGAGAACACCCGCCCCCGGTAGGCGTCGTCGACCGACGACTGGACCACCGTGTCGGTGGCGATCTTCGCGCCCTGGGTGGCCAGCCCCAGCATGAAGGCCGCCGCCAGTACGGGCGCGGGCTCGAAGGGGAGTCCCAGGCCGGGCAGCAGCACGGCGGCGGATCCCGCGCAGACGGTGATCCACCCGAAGGTGCCGAAGCGCCCGGTCGCCCAGGGGGTGACCACGGCCGCCGCGAGGAAACCCGCACCCGAGACGATGACGGCGAGCCCGAGCAGTGCCAGCCCGTCCGCCGTCCCGTGGTCGGGCCCGTCGGAGTCCGACCAGGCGTAGCGGCAGAGCATCAGCACCGTCACCGTGAGCCCGCCGTAGCAGAAGCGCATCGCCGTCATCGCGGCCATGGCACGTGCCGCACGCGGCCGTTGGCGCAGGTGCCGCAGCCCGTGCACCAGCCCGCGGAAGGTGCCGCGCAGCGCCTCGCCGAACCGCGGCTGGATCCGGGAGGGGTCGGGTCCCAGCAGATCACGCCCCATGCTCAGCGAGGCGAGCCCGGCACAGAGATAGAGGACGGCACCGAGCACCACGACCAGGGCATCGGAGCGGGTGCCCTCGGCCACCACCAGATGGACCAGGAAGGCCGCCCCGCCGCCCGCGGTGGCCGCGAGCGTGCCGGCCGTCGGCGACAGCGCGTTCGCCATGACCAGACGCTTGCCGTCGACGACACGGGGAAGGGCGGCCGACAGTCCGGCGAGGACGAAGCGGTTGATGCCGGTGACCGAGAGGGCGGAGAGATAGAAGAGCCAGTCGGGAACCCGCGCCAGCATCAGCACGGCGGTGCCGACGGAGAGCGCGGACCGCAGCAGGTTGCAGTAGAGGAGAACCTGCCGGCGTCGCCAGCGGTCCAGCAGAACGCCCGTGAACGGCCCCAGGAGCGAGTACGGCAGCAGCAGGACCGCCATCGCGGAGGCGATGGCGGCCGGCGAGGTCTGCTTCTCCGGGGAGAAGACCACATAGGCCGCCAGCGCCACTTGGAAGACCCCGTCGGAGAGCTGGGACAGCAGCCGCACCGCGAGCAGCCGCCGGAAGTCCCGGAAGCGCAGCAGCACACGGAGATCACGGACAACGGGCATGCGCACAGCCTCACATGACGCACAGGCCCCCGGGTGCCATACCCGGGGGCCTGATCGGTCGCGTCGTACGACGAGTGGTGGCGGGGGTTAAGCCGCTGTTCAGCGGTCGACCTCGCCGCGGATGAACTTCTCGACGTTCTCGCGGGCCTCGTCGTCGAAGTACTGGACCGGCGGGGACTTCATGAAGTACGAGGACGCCGACAGGATCGGGCCGCCGATGCCGCGGTCCTTGGCGATCTTCGCCGCGCGCACCGCGTCGATGATGACACCCGCGGAGTTCGGGGAGTCCCAGACCTCGAGCTTGTACTCCAGGTTCAGCGGGACGTCGCCGAAGGCGCGGCCCTCGAGGCGGACGTACGCCCACTTGCGGTCGTCCAGCCAGGCCACGTAGTCGGACGGGCCGATGTGGACGTTCTTCTCGCCCAGCTCGCGGTCGGGGATCTGCGAGGTGACGGCCTGCGTCTTGGAGATCTTCTTGGACTCCAGGCGGTCGCGCTCGAGCATGTTCTTGAAGTCCATGTTGCCGCCGACGTTCAGCTGCATGGTGCGCTCGACGATGACACCGCGGTCCTCGAAGAGCTTCGTCAGCACGCGGTGCGTGATGGTCGCGCCGACCTGCGACTTGATGTCGTCACCGACGATCGGCACGCCGGCCTCGGTGAACTTGTCGGCCCACTCCTTGGTCCCCGCGATGAAGACCGGGAGGGCGTTGACGAAGGCCACCTTGGCGTCGATCGCGCACTGCGCGTAGAACTTGGCGGCGGCCTCCGAGCCCACGGGCAGGTAGCAGACCAGCACGTCGACCTGGCGGTCCTTGAGGATCTGCACCACGTCCACCGGCGCCTCGGCGGACTCCTCGATGGTCTCGCGGTAGTACTTGCCGAGACCGTCGAGGGTGTGGCCGCGCTGGACGGTCACGCCCTTCTGCGGCACGTCGCAGATCTTGATGGTGTTGTTCTCGCTGGCACCGATGGCGTCCGCGAGGTCGAGGCCGACCTTCTTCGCGTCGACGTCGAAGGCCGCCACGAACTCGACGTCACGCACGTGGTAGTCGCCGAACTGCACGTGCATGAGACCAGGCACGCGGCTGTCCGGGTCGGCGTCCTTGTAGTACTCGACACCCTGCACCAGCGAAGCGGCGCAGTTGCCCACGCCAACGATGGCTACGCGAACCGAACCCATTCCGGTTGCTCCCTGTGTAATCGTCACGCGGGTCCCCGGCCGGTGCCGGGTCCGCCGTTTTCCTGTTGGTTGTCCTGCTCGGCATCGGCGGACGAAGCGGTCCGGGGCTGCCTGTCGCGCCCCGCCCGCTCGGTCTCGATCAGCTCGTTCAGCCAGCGGACCTCTCGCTCCACCGACTCCATGCCGTGCCGCTGCAGCTCGAGCGTGTAGTCGTCGAGCCGCTCACGGGTACGCGCGAGAGACGCGCGCATCTTCTCCAGGCGTTCCTCGAGGCGGCTGCGCCGCCCCTCGAGAACACGCATCCGTACGTCCCTGGACGTCTGGCCGAAGAAGGCGAAACGAGCCGCGAAGTGCTCGTCCTCCCACGCGTCCGGGCCGGAGTGGGCGAGGAGCTCTTCGAAGTGCTCCTTGCCGGCTGCCGTCAACCGGTAAACGATCTTGGCTCGTCGGCCGGCCAGCGGCGCGGCGAGCGGATCGGGCTCGGGGCCGGTCTCCTCGACCAGATATCCCTGAGCGACCAGTGTCTTGAGGCAGGGGTAGAGGCTGCCGTAGCTGAACGCGCGGAACACGCCGAGCGAGGTGTTGAGCCGCTTGCGCAGCTCATAGCCGTGCATCGGGGATTCGCGCAGCAGGCCCAGGACGGCGAACTCGAGGATGCCGGAGCGCTTGCTCATGCCCTCGTCTCCCCTTCGTTCATGCCGTCATCGCCTCTTATCTCGCCGTGATGTATCGGCTCGATACATCGCGACGATAGAACGAGATCCCGACTACGGCAAGACGGCTCACGGTGACCGGCGTCACATCACGAAATCCGTCCACCGTCAACCGCCCGGTATGTGATGAACATCTGGCTAGAACCTCTTTTGACCGTGCGTACTCTGTTCGCCATGCAGAGCACCGGGAACCGTGTGGCGTCAGTGAGCGTCAATGTCCCTGGTGCAGTGCGGCCATCGCACGCCGGGGGGACCGGAAATCCAACTGCCGCTTTCAGGCGATTCCGCCTGTCCTAGGAGTAGCTGTTCATGAGCGAGCACCGTCGCAAGCCGCCGCAGTCGCCCGGCGACGGCCGGGCAGCCGCCCGGCGCGGCGCGCAGCAGCAGCCCCCGCCGCCCGGCGGCCGGCGGGCCGCTGGGCCGCCGAGGCCGCAGCCGTACGGCACGCACGGAACCGGAGCCGGAGCAGGAACCGGAGCCGGAGCCGGAGCCGGGCAGGGTCACGGCCCCCGCCAGGGTGCGGGACAGCCCCCCCGCCAGGGCGCGGGCGCGAGCATGGGCGCGGGGGGCCGCGCGAGCACCGGAGGCCGGTCCCGCGGGGGCGAGCCGCCGTACGAGGGGAGGGCGGCCGCGCGTCGAGCCGCCCAGGCCTCACAGAAGGGCGGCAGCCGCCGCAGGGCCGCCGCGGGCGGCGGCCGTGGCGGGGGCCAGCCCCCCAAGAAGCGCGTCATCGACTACCCCCGTTGGGGGAAGGACGGCTGGCAGCGCTGGATGCCGTCGTGGAAGCTCGTCTCCGGGCTGTGCCTGTTCTTCTTCGGCAGCCTGATCGCCGTCGCGGGCGTGGGCTACGCCATAGTGGGCGTGCCCAATGAGAGCGACATCGCCAAGGCCCAGAACAACGTCTACTTCTGGGACGACGATACGGAGATGGTGGCGACCGGTGGTGAGGTCAACCGCCAGAACCTGGCCTACGCGGACATCCCCAAGGAGATGCGGTACGCCGTCATGTCCGCGGAGAACAAGACCTTCGAGACGGACTCGGGCGTCGACCCCATGGGCATCGCGCGCGCGTTGGTCAACATGGCCAAGGGCGGCGAGACGCAGGGTGGCTCCACCATCACCCAGCAGTACGTGAAGAACGCCCGGCTCGGCGACCAGTCGCAGACCGTCACCCGTAAGTTCAAGGAGCTGTTCATCTCGGTGAAGGTGGGTGCCACGGTCAAGAAAGAGAAGATCATGGCGGGCTACCTGAACTCCTCCTACTACGGCCGGCGTTCCTACGGTCTGCAGGCCGCCGCGCGCTCCTACTACGGCAAGGACGCGGTCGAGCTGAACCCGAGCGAGTGCGCCTTCCTCGCCGCGCTGCTCAAGGGCGCCACGCTCTACGACCCCCACGGCAACACCGACATCAACAGCACCGCGACGCCCGAGGCCAACACCAAGCGGGCCAAGGACCGCTGGAGGTGGATCCTCGACCAGGAGCTGACCGACGGCCGGATGTCCAAGGCGGACCACGACAAGTGGATCAGCAAGGGCTTCCCCATGCCGGAGAAGCCGCAGAACGACGCGGAGCTCGGCGGTCAGATCGGCTACCTCGTCGGCCTCGCCCAGAAGTACGCCATCGCCAACAGCGACGGCAAGATCACCCAGGAGAAGCTCCAGCTCGGCGGCTACCGCATCTACACCACCTTCAACAAGAAGAAGGTGGGCCAGCTGGAGAAGGCGGTGAAGCAGGTCCGCAAGGAGAACGAGAACGTCAAGCGCCGCCCCGACGTGGACAAGTACGTGCAGTTCGGCGGCGCCTCGGTGGACCCGAAGGACGGCAGGATCGTCGCGATCTACGGCGGCGTGGACGCGACCGAGCACTTCACGAACAACGCCGACGAGACGGGCGCCGGTGTCGGTTCGACGTTCAAGCCGTTCGTCCTCGCCGCGGGCATGACCTACGGCAAGCGGGACAAGGACTGGACCGAAGCCGACGGCCTGCAGGACCGAACGATCGTCTCGCCGAAGAGCATCTACAACGGCAAGAACAAGCTGAAGATCAATTACTACGACGGCCGGCCCTGGCAGGACAAGGACGGCGCGTGGCTCCAGACCAACGACGACAACGACTCCTACGGCAACATCACACTGCGTGAGGCCATGCGGGTCTCGGCGAACTCGCCGTTCGTACAGCTGGGCATGGACGTCGGCACGGACAAGGTGAAGGAGGCGGCGCTCAAGGCGGGCCTCCTGGAGGGCAGCCTGGCGACCACCAACAGCCCGACCTTCTCCATCGGCACCTCGACACCGAGCGCCATCCGGATGGCCGACGCCTACGCCACCTTCGCCAACCGCGGGAAGCAGAACGACCCGTACTCGGTGCGGAAGGTCGACAACCAGACCGGGACCGTCTATCAGCACAAGTCCAAGCCCAAGGAGGCCTTCGAGCAGGCGGTGGCCGACAACGTCACCGACGTGCTGAAGACCGTCGTCCAGAGCGGTACGGGTACCTCGGCGAAGCTGCCGGGCCGCGAGGTGGCCGGCAAGACCGGTACCACCGACGGCAACAAGTCGGCCTGGTTCGTCGGTTACACGCCGCAGCTCACCACGTCCGTCGTGATGTTCCGCTACAACGACGACGCGAAGGCCAAGGACCGCAAGTTCCTGGAGATGTACGGGACCTACGGCAAGGACAAGATCCACGGTGCGTCGTTCCCGGCCGAGATCTGGCACGACTACATGGCGGACGCCATGAAGGGCAAGCCGAACCTGACGTTCCCGACGCCGGAACCGATCGGCAAGGTCGTCTTCGGCGGCGGCGCCTCCAGCCCGAGCCCGTCGGTCACGGCCAGCCCCACGGAGTCGGCGACCACCAACCCGACCCCGACCGCCACGCAGTCGCAGATCACGCCGACCCCGACGGACAGCGGCGACTGCAAGCCCTGGCAGTGGGACTGCCAGGACAACGGCGGCGGCAACAACAACGGCGGGTCCTCGGACGGCGGCCCCAGCGGGTCACCGACACCCACCGTGTCCTCCAGCAGTACCAGAGGCAGCGGAGGCAAC
Source organism: Streptomyces sp. NPDC026673 (assembly GCF_040638135.1). NCBI lineage: Bacteria > Bacillati > Actinomycetota > Actinomycetes > Kitasatosporales > Streptomycetaceae > Streptomyces > Streptomyces sp. NPDC026673. Next base: position 82,765 of record NZ_JBEZXR010000002.1, read on the forward strand.
GGCAACAACAACGGCGGCAGTGGACTCTTCGCAGGCACTGGCAATTGACCGCCCCGGGTCCCGAGGAGGGATTCCGGCAGAACAGTGAAACCGCGGCCGCGGAGGGCACCACGCCCTCCGCGGCCGCGGCCGTTCCGGCGGGCGGGGAAACGGGCGCGGAGGCGGCGTGGGGATCCGACGGCCCGCGCCCGGCGATGTAGGGCAGGATGTGGCCCATGACGATCGTGCGCGAAGACCCCCACCACGAGGCCCCGGCGGCCGAGGCGGTCGTGCCCCCGACCCACGAGGACCCGGTCGCCAAGGCCGGCAGCGAGGTCATCGGCGGCCCGCTCGGCCGGTTCGCGGCCGTGGGGCGGCGGGGCTGGTGGAATCCCCTGCGCGTGATCGTGCTGGTCGCGATCGGGATGTTCGCACTGGGCATGGTGCAGAAGGTGCCGTGCTACGACAGCGGGTGGTTCTTCGGGGCGAACACCCAGTACAGCCACGCGTGCTACTCCGACATCCCGCACCTGTACTACGGCCGGGGCTTCGCGGACGACCTCGTCCCGTACTTCGACCGCATCCCGGACACGGTGTCGGGCGGCATGGGCTACCTGGAGTACCCGGTGCTGACCGGGCTCTTCATGGAGGTCGCCTCCTGGCTCACCCCGCACGGCGGCACCATCCAGCACCGTGAGCAGATCTACTGGCTGGTCAACGCCGGCATGCTGCTGGTCTGCACGGCCGTCATCGCCGTCTGCGTCGCCCGGACGAACCGGCGCCGCCCCTGGGACGCCCTGCTGGTCGCGCTGGCGCCCGCCTTCGCGCTGACCGCGACCATCAACTGGGACCTCTTCGCGGTCGCCCTGGCAGCGGCCGGGATGATGCTGTGGTCGCGCGGCCGACCGGCGGCCGCGGGCATCCTGATCGGCCTGGCGACGGCCGCCAAGCTCTACCCGTTGTTCCTGCTCGTCGCGCTGTTCGTGCTGTGCCTGCGGGCCGGGAAACTGAAGGCCTGGGGCGCGGCCGTGGGCGGTACGGCGGCGGCCTGGTTCGTGGTGAACCTGCCGGTGATGCTGCTCGCCTGGGACGGCTGGTCGAAGTTCTACACGTTCAGCCAGGAGCGGGGCGTCGACTACGGCTCCATCTGGCTGATCATCTCCCAGCAGACCCACCGGAACATCGAGCCCCAGGCGGTGAACTACTACGCCGAGGCGCTGGTCCTGCTGCTGTGGGCGGCGATCGCCGCGCTGGCCCTGTACGCGCCGCGGCGTCCGCGCTTCGCGCAGCTCGCCTTCCTCGTCGTGGCCGTCTTCATCCTGACGAACAAGGTCTACTCGCCGCAGTACGTGCTGTGGCTGGTGCCACTGGCGGCGCTCGCCCGGCCGCGCTGGCGGGACTTCCTGATCTGGCAGGCCGCCGAGGTCATGTACTTCCTGGGGATCTGGTCCTACCTGGCGTACACGACGGGCGGCAACAGCAAGGGCCTGCCGCAGGACGGCTACCACCTGGCCATCGCGGCGCATCTGATCGGAACGCTCTACCTGTGCGTGGTCGTCGTCCGCGACGCGCTCTTCCCCGAGCGCGACCCCGTCCGCCAGGACGGCTCCGACGACCCCTCCGGCGGCGTGCTGGACGGCGCGGAGGACGTGTTCGTGCTGGGGCGGTCCTCGCACCAGCCGCGGCACGCGGCGCCGCTCCAGGGCGGGACCTGGCCGGGTGACGACCCCGGTGAGGGCCGGACGCGTCCGGTGCAGTGGGGCGGGGACCCGGCACCGCCGGCCCCGCCCCACTGAACCGGGAGCGGGCTCAGCGGTCGACGACGCGGTCGAACGTGGTCGTCGTGTGCCGCAGGTGCGCGACCAGCTCGTCGCCGACCGCCGGGGGCGCCACATCGCCCGGCAGGAAGAGGATCGACACCTGCATGTGCGGGGGCTCGGCGAACCAGCGCTGCTTGCCCGCCCAGACGAAGGGCGACAGGTTGCGGTTGATGGTGGCCAGACCGGCCCTGGCGACGCCCTTGGCGCGCGGCATGACGCCGTGCATGGCCTTGGGGGCCTCCAGGCCCACCCCGTGCGACGTACCGCCCGCCACGACGACCAGGTGGCCGTCCTCGGAGGCCTTGTTCTGGCGGTAGCCGAAGCGCTCGCCCTTGGCGATGCGGGTGACGTCCAGGACGGCGCCCCGGTACTCGGTGGCGTCGTGGTCGCCGAGCCACAGCCGGGTGCCGATCCGGGCGCGGAAGCGGGTCTGCGGGAACTGGCTGCGCAGCTGGGTGAGCTCGCCGGCCTTCAGATGGCTGACGAACATGGTGTGCAGCGGCAGCCGGGCCGCGCGCAGCCGCTCCATCCAGTGGTAGACCTCCTCCACCGCGTCGGAGCCGTCGGTGCGGTCCAGCGGCAGGTGGATGGCGAAGCCCTCCAGCCGGACGTCGTCTATGGCCGAGTGCAGCTTGGCCAGGTCGTCCTCGCTGACCCCGTGGCGCTTCATGCTGCTCATGACCTCGATGACGACCCTGGCCCCGACCAGACCGCGCACGCCCTCCACGGACGACACGGACCGGATGGCGCGGTCCGGCAGCGGCACCGGCTCCTCGCCGAGCCGGTACGGGGTCAGCACCAGCAGGTCCCCGCCGAACCAGTCCTTGATCCTGGCGGCCTCGTAGGTGGTGCCCACCGCGAGGATGTCCGAGCCGAGCCGGATCGCCTCCTCGGCCAGGCGCTCGTGGCCGAAGCCGTAGCCGTTGCCCTTGCAGACCGGGATCAGCCCGGGGAACTGCTCGGCCACTGACTGCTGGTGCGCACGCCAGCGCGCGGTGTCGACGTACAGAGTGAGCGCCATGGCCGGAACGGGGACCTTTCTGCGGTGTCTGCGATCAGTCGGGCACGTGGGTCAGCGACGGGACATGTAGATGTCGAGGGCCTTGTGCAGCAGCTTGTTGAGCGGGAAGTCCCACTCGCCCAAGTATTCGGCAGCCTGGCCGCCGGTGCCCACCTTGAACTGGATGAGGCCGAAGAGGTGGTCGCTCTCGTCCAGCGAGTCGCTGATGCCGCGCAGGTCGTACACGCTCGCGCCGAGCGCGTAGGCGTCGCGCAGCATCCGCCACTGCATGGCGTTGCTCGGCCGCACCTCGCGCTTGTGGTTGGCCGAGGCCCCGTAGGAGTACCAGACGTGCCGGCCGACGACGAGCATCGTCGCGGCGGCGACCGCCTCGCCCTCGTGCGTGGCGAAGTACAGCCGCATGCGGTTGGGGTCCTCGGAGTTGAGGACCTGCCACATGCGCTGGAAGTAGGAGAGGGGCCGCGGCCGGAAGTGGTCGCGCTCGGCGGTCACCTCGTACAGCTGCTGCCAGACGGGAAGGTCGTCGTAGCCGCCCTGGACGACCTCGACGCCGGCCTTCTCGGCCTTCTTGATGTTGCGCCGCCACAGCTGGTTGAAGCCCTTCTGGACGTCGTCCAGGCTGCGGTTCTCCAGGGGGACCTGGAAGACGTAGCGGGGCTGCACGTCGCCGAAGCCGGCGCCGCCGTCCTCGCCCTGCTGCCAGCCCATGCGGCGCAGCCGGTCGGCCACCTCGAAGGCGCGCGGCTCGATGAACGTCGCCTCGACGTCGCGCAGTCGCTTGACGTCCGGGTCGGCGATGCCGCTCTTGATGGCCGCGGCGTCCCAGCGGCGGATGACGACCGGGGGGCCCATCTTCACGGAGAACGCGCCCTGCTGCTTCAGGTGCGCCAGCATGGGGCGCAGCCAATCCTCCAGGTTGGGCGCGTACCAGTTGATGACCGGGCCCTCGGGGAGGTACGCGAGGTAGCGCTTCACCTTGGGCAGCTGCCGGTAGAGCACCAGGCCGGCGCCGACCAGCTCACCGGTCTTGTCGTCGAACCAGCCCAGGTTCTCCGAGCGCCACTCGGTCTTGACGTCCGCCCAGGCGGGAACCTGGCAGTGGCTTGCCGAGGGCAGGCTCTGGATGTACGCCAGGTGCTGTTCCCGACTGATGGTCCTCAGGGTCAAGCTCATGCGGGGCGCTCCCCATCGCTGCGGCTACGGCATTGCTGACTGCATTACTGCGCCGAAGCCTACTGCGAACGGCGAACGCCCCCACGAGGGCTGTGGACAACTCCGTCCGTGGCTCCGCCCGGCGACGTGTCCTAGGACCGGCCCGGGGCCGGTCCTAGGACAGGACGCCGCCGAAGAGACCGCCGTGGGCCATGCCGATGTAGAAGCCGATCGCGGCGAGGCCCATGCCGATGATGAAGACGAAGCGCTCGGCCGTCGTGGCGGAGCGGTACTGCCCGAAGGCGCCCACGAGGACGCCCGCCAGGCCCGCCCAGGAGCTGAGCAGGTGGAGGTGGTCCCAGAATGCCGCGATGGCGGCGACCAGGCCGAGCACGATGGCCACGACGGCCAGGGTGTTCTCGACCGGGTGGGGCCTGCCGTCGGAGTTGAGGGTGCTGAGGAGTCGCTGGTAGAGACGGCTGCCGGTAGTGGCTCGCACTGCCTGTGCCATGGGGCACCTCCGTGATGGAGAGGTGGCGCATCGTAGCGCCGGACACACCCGATGTGTACAGATTGCGGGCTTCCGGGGCCGGATTTCAACCGGAAGCCACGAGGCGGGTAGTGTGTACGGTCTGCACCGGTGTCTGTGCAGGCCCACACGACGGTCCCGCAGGGCCTTCGGGGAGCGATCCCCGGAACGCCCCGGGCGTTGTCGGTGGCCCGCGATACCGTTGCGACGCGATGCAAACCCTCCTGCCACGGAAACGCCGTGGCCGCTGAGTCCAAAGGAGGTGGGTTCCACATGCGTCACTACGAGGTGATGGTCATCCTCGACCCCGATCTCGAGGAGCGTGCTGTCTCCCCGCTGATCGAGAACTTCCTCGGCGTCGTCCGCAATGGCGGCGGCAAGGTCGAGAAGGTCGACACCTGGGGCCGTCGTCGTCTTTCGTACGAGATCAAGAAGAAGCCCGAGGGCATCTACTCGGTCATCGACCTCAACGCCACTCCTGAGGTCGTCAAGGAGCTCGACCGTCAGATGAACCTGAACGAGTCGGTCCTCCGGACCAAGGTCCTTCGTCCCGAGACCCACTGAGCCTGACGGCTCAGGCATTCGGGAAACCGAGAAGCCAAGCAACGCCGAGAGGTCACTCACCATGGCAGGCGAGACCGTCATCACGGTCGTCGGCAATCTCGTCGACGACCCCGAGCTGCGCTTCACCGCTTCCGGTGCGGCGGTCGCGAAGTTCCGTATCGCGTCCACACCCCGCACCTTCGACCGGCAGACCAACGAGTGGAAGGACGGCGAGAGCCTGTTCCTGACCTGCTCGGTCTGGCGTCAGGCGGCGGAGAACGTGGCCGAGTCGCTCCAGAAGGGCATGCGCGTCATCGTGCAGGGCCGGCTGAAGCAGCGCTCCTACGACGACCGCGAGGGCGTCAAGCGGACGGTCTACGAGCTGGACGTCGACGAGGTCGGCGCCAGCCTGCGCAGCGCGACCGCCAAGATCACCCGGGCCAGCGGCGGCGGTGCCTCGCGCGGCGGCCAGGGCGGTTACGGCGGCGGTGGCGGCCAGGGCGGCGGCTGGGGCGGTGGCCCCGGTGGCGGCCAGGGCGGCGCGCCCGATGCCGACCCGTGGGCGACCGGCGCTCCGGCCGGTGGCGGCCAGGGCGGTGGCGGCGGCTGGGGCGGTGGCTCCGGCGGCAGCGGCGGCAGCGGCGGCTTCTCGGACGAGCCGCCCTTCTAAGGGCGGCAGCGCACCAAACTTCTTGATCACACTGGAGAGAGACAATGGCGAAGCCGCCTGCTCGCAAGCCTAAGAAGAAGGTTTGCGTGTTCTGCAAGGACAAGATCACGTACGTCGACTACAAGGACACGAACCTGCTGCGGAAGTTCATCTCCGACCGCGGCAAGATCCGTGCCCGCCGGGTCACCGGCAACTGCACCCAGCACCAGCGCGACGTCGCCACGGCCGTGAAGAACAGCCGTGAGATGGCGCTGCTGCCCTACACCTCGACCGCTCGCTAAGGAAGGGTGACTGAGCAATGGCGAAGATCATCCTCACCAACGAGGTCAGCGGCCTCGGTGCCGCCGGCGATGTCGTCGAGGTCAAGAGCGGCTACGCCCGCAACTACCTGATCCCGCGCGGTTTCGCGATCGCGTGGACCAAGGGTGGCGAGAAGGACGTCGAGCAGATCCGCCGCGCGCGCCGGATCCGCGAGATCGCGACCGTCGAGCAGGCCAACGCCTTCAAGGCGCAGCTCGAGGGCGTCAAGGTCAAGCTGTCGACCCGCGCGGGTGACGCCGGCCGGCTGTTCGGCTCGGTGACCCCGGCCGACATCGCCGCCGCCGTCAAGGCCGCGGGCGGTCCGGACGTGGACAAGCGCCGGATCGAGATCGGTTCCCCGATCAAGACGCTGGGCTCGCACAAGGTGTCGGTGCGTCTGCACCCCGAGGTCGAGGCCGCTCTCGACGTCGAGGTCGTCGCTTCCTGACACCCGCGCACCGCGTGAACGCCGGGCCCGGAACCGCGAGGTTCCGGGCCCGGCGTCGTGTCGGGGGCAGGACAGGAAGGGACGGGACGGCGGAAGACGCGCCGGTCAGGCGCGGACGGCGCCGGTGACGGCCCACTTCCCGGAGCGGGCGCGCCAGTGCAGGGTCGCCAGCCGGGTGAGCATCATCAGCCCCATCGCCCACCACAGCGCGGTGAGTCCCCCGCCCAGTGCCGGTACGGCCAGGGCGAGGGGGGCGAAGACGCCGAGGGTGAGGACCATCGACCAGGCCAGGTAGGTGCCGTCACCGGCGCCGATGAGGATCCCGTCCAGGACGAAGACGACGCCGGCGATCGGCTGGGCGAGCGCCGCGACCAGCAGGACGGTCATCAGCTCGGCGCGCACGGCGGGGTCCGAGGTGAACAGCGGGGCGATCAGCGGCCGCGAGACGGCCAGTGCCACGCCGATCACCAGGCCCGAGACGATGCCCCACTGGACCATGCGGCGGCACGCGGCCCGGGCGCCGGCCACGTCGTCGGCGCCGAGGTAGCGGCCGATGATGGCCTGGCCCGCGATGGCGATGGCGTCCAGAGCGAACGCGGCCAGCGACCACAGGGTGGAGATGATCTGGTGGGCGGCGACGGAGGCGTCCCCGAGCCGCGCCGCGACCGCCGTGGCGATCATCAGGACGGCCCGCAGGCTCAGCGTGCGGATCAGCAGGGGGGTCCCCGCCTGGGCGCAGGCGCGGATGCCGGCGAGGTCGGGCCGGAGCGAGGCGCCGTGCCGGCGGGCGCCGCGGATCACCACCACGAGGTAGACGGCCGCCATCGCGTTCTGGGCGATGACGGTGCCCCAGGCGGAGCCCGCGATGCCGAGCCCGGCGCCGTACACGAGCACCGCGTTGAGCGCGGCGTTCACCGCGAATCCGCCGATGGCGACGGAGAGGGGGGTACGGGTGTCCTGCAGCCCCCGCAGTACGCCGGTGGCCGCGAGGACGACGAGCATCGCCGGGATGCCGAGGGCGCTGATCCGCAGATAGGTGACGGCGTACGGCGCCGCGGTGCCCGAGGCGCCGAAGGCCTCGGTCAGGGCGGGGGCGGCGGGGACGGCGACGGCCACCGCGACGGCGCTGATGAGGAGGGCGAGCCAGATGCCGTCCATGCCCTGGCGGATCGCGGCGGGCAGGTCGCCGGCGCCGACGCGGCGGGCGACGGCGGCGGTGGTGGCGTAGGCGAGGAAGACGAACACGCCGACGAGGGTGGTGAGCAGGGCACCCGCGACGCCGAGTCCGGCGAGCTGGGACGTGCCCAGATGACCCACGATCGCGCTGTCCGCGATGAGGAAGAGCGGTTCGGCGACCAGCGCGCCGAAGGCGGGCAGGGCGAGGCCTATGATCTCGCGGTCGTGGCGGCGGACGGCCTGTGTGGGGGAGAGCTCGGCAACCTGGGGCACCGGGTCAGGGTAATCATCCACATGTAAGGGATGCAAGCAGAGTCTGTCTATTACGAGCGGCTGCGCAGGGTGATCTCCTCCGCGCCGTTTGTCGTGATCTTGGGCTGAGCGGGCAAGTTTTTCTTGTCCACAGCGAGTGGATGAAGAAAGGCCAGGTCAGCGACGTGATCATTGGGTGATTGTGTGCTTGTCCACCGCACTGTCCCCCGTGCTGTACACAGCTGGAGCGGGCTTCTCCACAGGCAGAGGCGGTTCTTCAACAGGTCATCCCCAGCCCCTGTGGATAACCGTCTTGGCTGTGAGCCCCGCGGACCCCTACCGTGGGGCGTCGCCCGACGTGCCACAGGTGTGCCCGGGCGGCTCGATTGTCAGAGCCGAGGCGTAGGAAAGAGACGCGACGCAGCGGTCCGCGCCGGACGGGAGGAGGTGGCAGGGGGGTGAGCCAGCCCGAACCCGCGGACGACCACTGGGGAAGCGAACCGCCGTTCCCGCCGGACGGTCCCGGCGACCGTCTGCCCGTCTCCCGCTTCCGCAGGAAGGACGAGCGGGACCGCGACCGCGACCGCGACGACGACCGCGGCTCGGCCGGGTTCGAGCGCGTACCGCCGCAGGACCTCGACGCCGAGATGTCCGTGCTCGGCGGCATGCTGCTGTCCAAGGACGCGATCGCCGACGTCGTGGAGGTGCTCAAGGGCGCCGACTTCTACCGGCCCGCCCACGAGACCGTCTATGCCGCGATCCTGGACCTCTACGCCCGCGGCGAGCCGGCCGACCCCATCACCGTCGCCGCCGAGCTCACCAAGCGCGGTGAGCTCGCCCGCGTCGGCGGCGCCCCGTACCTGCACAGCCTCGTCAACGCGGTGCCCACCGCCGCCAACGCCGAGTACTACGCCGAGATCGTGCACGAGCGCGCGGTCCTGCGCCGGCTCGTCGAGGCGGGCACCCGCATCACGCAGATGGGATACGCGGCCGACGGCGACGTCGACGAGATCGTCAACTCGGCGCAGGCCGAGATCTACGCCGTCACGGAGCAGCGCACCAGCGAGGACTACCTCCCGCTCTCCGAGATCATGGAAGGTGCCCTCGACGAGATCGAGGCCATCGGCTCACGCAGCGGCCAGATGTCCGGGGTGCCCACCGGCTTCGCCGACCTGGACTCCCTGACCAACGGCCTGCACCCGGGCCAGATGATCGTCATCGCCGCCCGTCCCGCGATGGGCAAGTCCACGCTCGCGCTGGACTTCGCCCGGGCCTGCTCGGTCACCAACGGCATGCCGAGCGTCTTCTTCTCGCTCGAAATGGGCCGCAACGAGATCGCGATGCGCCTGCTGTCCGCCGAGGCACGGGTCGCCCTGCACCACATGCGCTCCGGCAACATGACCGACGACGACTGGACGCGGCTGGCCCGCCGCATGCCCGACGTATCGGCCGCCCCGCTCTACATCGACGACTCGCCGAACCTGTCGATGATGGAGATCCGCGCCAAGTGCCGACGGCTCAAGCAGCGCAACGATCTGCGCCTGGTCGTCATCGACTACCTCCAGCTGATGCAGGCGGGTGGCTCGCGCCGCCCCGAGAGCCGTCAGCAGGAGGTCTCCGACATGTCCCGGAACCTCAAGCTCCTCGCGAAGGAGCTGGAGGTGCCGGTCATCGCGCTCTCCCAGCTGAACCGTGGCCCCGAGCAGCGCACCGACAAGAAGCCCATGGTCAGCGACCTGCGTGAATCGGGTTCCATCGAGCAGGACGCCGACATGGTGATCCTGCTGCACCGCGAGGACGCCTATGAGAAGGAGTCCCCGCGCGCGGGCGAGGCCGACCTGATCGTCGCCAAGCACCGCAACGGCCCCACGGCGACGATCACCGTGGCCTTCCAGGGCCACTACTCGCGCTTCGTGGACATGGCCCAGACCTGAGCCCGGGCCCCGTCCGGGCCCTCCGCCGTCCGCCGTCCGCAGGGCCGCCGCGGGCGGCACCGGGGCTGCCGTGCCTCAGCCCAGCGCCACCATCAGCGGCGTGTGGCGGCGGTGTTCGTCGCCGGGCAGGTCGCGGTCCCCGAGCACCATGAGGGTGTTGGGGAAGACGGGGGCGACGCCGTGCTCCGCGGACCAGGCGGCGAGGCTGCCGGGGGTGTCGGTGCGCAGGTCGAGGCGGACGGGCGTGCCGGCGTCCCGCGCGAGCGCGGTGATCAGCCGCCGGGCGGTGGCCGCGGTGCCGGCGACGACCGGTCCCACGACCAGGGTGTCCGCGTTGAGCCAGGCCGAGGCGTAGCCGGTCAGGACACCGTCCTCCTCGGCGACGACGACGCGCTCGGCGAAGTGGGGCAGGTCGCGCAGGAGCGGGGAGCGGTCCGCGCCGAACACCTCGGCGTCGAGGGCGAGCAGCGCGGGGAGGTCGTCCGCGGTGAAGGGCCGCGGGGCGGCCGCCGCGGGCTCGTCGGGGTCGGTCGGGTCGGTCGGGGCGGACAGGGTGAAGCGGCCGCGGTGCGTGACGACGGTGCCGACCGCGCGGAAGCCGAGCTTCTCGTAGAGGGGCCGGCCGCGGTCGGTGGCGTGGAGGGTGACGGTGTCGTCGCCCGCCTCGGCCAGGACGTGGGCCATGATGCGCCGCCCGAGCCCCTGCCCCTCGTAGCGGGCCGCGACGAGGACCATGCTGACCGCCGCGAGGCCGCCCGAGAAGCGGGTGAGGACGGTGGTGGCGGCCAGGCCGTCGCCGTCGGGGGCGTCGATGCCGTAACCGGCGCCGTGGGCGAGCAGGAAGCGCCACTTGTGCTCCTCGGCGCCCCAGTCGCGGCTGACGGCCAGCTTGCTGCAGGCGGGGAGGTCGGCGGACGTGAGGCGGCGTACCGGGGCCGTGGGGAGTGTCATACGGGAAGCGTGCCGGGGCGGCGCCGGGCGGCGCCCATAGTTTTCCCCTATGGCCATCGGGCGGTGCCTGGCTATCCTCCGGGGGTGACGCTGACCCTGCCCGGCCTGCGGGCGTTCGTGGCGGTGGCGCGCACGGGATCGTTCTCGGCTGCCGCCCGCCGGCTCGACGTACGCCAGCCGACGGTGAGCGAGTCGGTGCGGCGGCTGGAGGCCGCCGCGGGGCGGCCGTTGCTGGTGCGCAACCGGGAGCGGGTCGAGCTGACCGATCTCGGGCGGCGGATCCTGGCCCACGCCGTGGCGGCCGTCGACGCCGCCGACGAGCTCGAGGGGCTGCTGGACGGGGTGTCCCGGCCGTTCACCGTGGGCTTCCTGGGCGAGGCGGCGGCCGGCCGCACACGGGAACTGCTGGACCTGGTCCATGCCCGCGTCCAGGGCGATGTGCGCCTGCGCCGCTACGACTTCGACGACCCCTCCTGCGGTCTGCTGGACGGGCACTCCGATCTGGCCATCGTGTGGCCGCCGTTGGACGGGCCGGGACTGGAGATGGTGACGGTCTCCAGTGACCGCCGCTGCGTCGCGCTGCCCGCGACGGACCCGCTCGCCCGCCGTGCCGAGGTCGCGCCCGGCGAACTGGGCGGCAGGACCTGGGTGGTGCCGCGGACGGGCGACGCGGCGTACGCGGGCTTCCGCCATCCGTCGGCCGTGGGCGTCGCCCACGTGGCCGGGACGGTCCCGTCGGGGTCGCTGGAGGAGACGCTGGAACTCGTGGCGGCGGGGCGGGGCTGCGCACTGGCGAGCACGTCGACCGACGAGCACTACGCGCGGTCGAACGTGGTGATCGTGCCGCTGGCCGGGGACGTGCGCTGCACGGTCGCGCTGGCCTGGCGGGCGGCGGACCGCAGGCCCGCGGTCCGCGGGGCGGCGGAGGACGCCGCCCGTCTGTTCGGAGGGACGCCGCCGGGGACCGCCCGGGCGGCGGGGGACGAGGGAGGGAACGCGTGGGACGGCTGCACATCTTCGACATGGACGGGACGCTGATGCACGGCTCCTCGGCGAGCATGGAACTCGCCCGGGTGCTGGGGCTGGTGGCGGAGTTCCGCGAGCTGGAGCACGCGCTCGGGCGGGGTGTGCTGGACTCGCCCGGCTACGCGGAGCGGGCGTACGAGCTGTGGCGGGCGCTCACCCCGGCCCAGGTGGCGACGGCGTTCGAGGCCGCCCCGTGGCTGGCCGGGATACGGGAGGTGTGGGCGGACATCGCCGCCCGCGGCGAGTACTGCGCGGTGGTGTCGCTCTCGCCGAACTTTTTCGTGCGCCGGCTCCTGGAGTGGGGCGCGCACGCGGTCCGGGCCTCGGTCTTCCCGGACCTCCCCTTCGGCCCGCGGACGGGACTCGACGTGAGCGGGATCCTGCTGCCGGAGACGAAGGTGACGGCCGCGGACGAGCTCTGCGCCCGCTACGGGGTCAGCCGCCGGGAGTGCGTGGCGTACGGGGACTCGCTGTCGGACACGGCGCTCTTCGCCGCGGTGCCGGTGTCGGTCGCCGTCAACGGCGACCACCATGTGAGCGGGCTGGCGAGCCACGCGTACACGGGGAGTGATCTGCGTGAAGCGTATGCGCTGGTCGTGGGCTGAATACGTGACGATTGAACGGTGATGATCGCCACGGTAATTGAGTGGCGGTTGTGAAAGCAGTGACTCGGGGTAGGGTCGACAGGGTTCCGCTGCAGCGGGGCTTCACATTCGGCCGAGCTTAACGGGATCGGTATCGCCGTTTCCCGTACTTCCGGCTATTTGTCCGATCGGCGTGAAGCCCTGGCAGGCTTTCCGCGCAGGATGTGTGGCCGACGTACGGATACCGACCGGGAGAAGCTCGAGGCGAAGCTGACCATGGACGCTCTGACCACGAACGCGGCCGAACCGGGAAAGGGAGCCGGGGCTGAGTCCTCCGGATGGTTCACGCCGCACACACCCCCTGACGGGCCGAGACCCCTTCACGAGGCCGGGGGCGGCACGGCGCCGAGCCGCCCGGTACGGCCGATAAGGCCGGTGGGGACCGGCGCCGAGCGGAACACCGACCCCGGGCCGGCGCGGCCGAGGCCCGGTCCACCGCAGGACGCGCGGGGGCCGCGGCCGCATCCGGAGGCACCGGCCCAGCCGCCGCCCACTCCGCCACCGGCCCCGCCCCCCACCCCGCCGCCGGCCCGGGCCGAGGCCCGTCCGCGGTCACGGCCGGAGAGCGCGGACGCGGTGCTCATCCGGCGCACGATGGAGGAGATCGCGCCCGTCGCCGACAAGACGACGTCGTATTTCTATGCACTTTTGTTCATAAGGCATCCGGAGTTGCGCGAACTTTTTCCCGCCGCGATGGACTCCCAGCGCGATCGATTGTTGAAAGCGCTCCTTACCGCCGCGGAACACATAGACGACGCCGAGATACTCACCGAATACCTGTCCCACCTGGGCCGCGGCCACCGCAAATACGGCACGCGATCCGAGCACTATCCGGCCGTGGGCGAATGCCTGATCGGGGCGCTGACCCGCTATGCCTCGGCCGTCTGGAACGACGAGGTCGAGGGAGCCTGGGTGCGCGCCTACACGGCGATCTCCCAGATCATGATCGACGCGGCGGCGGCCGACGAGAGGCACGCGCCGCCCTGGTGGCAGGCCGAGATCGTCAGCCATGAACCGCGCACCTCCGACATCGCGGTGGTCAGCGTCCGCCCGGACCAGCCCTACCCCTTCCTCGCGGGCCAGTACACGACGCTGGAGACCCCCTGGTGGCCGCGGGTCTGGCGGCACTACTCCTTCGCCTCCGCCCCCCGCCCGGACGGACTGCTGGTCTTCCATGTGAAGGCCGTCCCGGCCGGCTGGGTGAGCGGGGCGCTGGTCCACCGCGCCCGGCCCGGCGACGTCATACGGCTCGGCCCGCCGGCCGGCTCCATGGTCGTGGACCACAGCACCGACAACGGGCTGCTGTGCCTGGGCGGCGGCACCGGCATCGCCCCCATCAAGGCCCTGGTCGAGGACGTGGCCGAGCACGGCCGCCGGCGGGCCGTGGACGTCTTCTACGGCGCCCGCAGCGACCACGACCTGTACGACCTGGACACCCTGCTGGGGCTCGCCGGGCGCCACTCGTGGCTCTCGGTGCGTCCGGTGGTCTCCCACGGGCACGGGGAAGGGGGGCTGCACGGCCCGCTCCCCGAGATCGTGCAGCAGTACGGACCCTGGCCGGAGTACGACGCCTACCTCAGCGGTCCGCCCGGGATGATCCGCAGCGGTGTCGACTCGCTCGTGCGCGGCGGGATGCCCTCGCAGCGCATCCGGCACGACCTGATCGAGGAACTGGTCGCGGCCGGCGACTGAATCCGACCCCCCACAAGGAGAAACGTTGCCGCAGGAACGTCCCGGCAGTACGGGAGAGCACCGCGTGCAGGAGGAGATGGGCACGGCCGACCGTGCCGACCGCTTCTACACCGACCAGGTGCTGGACCATCTCAATCCGCGGATGCGGGAGTTCACCGAACGGCAGGAGATGTTCTTCCTGTCCACGGCGGACGCCCGGGGAGAGTGCGACAGCACTTTCAGGGCCGGTCCGCCCGGCTTCCTGACCGTCCTGGACGAGCGGACCCTGGTCTACCCGGAGTACCGCGGGAACGGCGTGATGGCCTCGCTCGGCAACCTGCGCGAGAACCCGCACGTCGGCATCCTGATGATCGACTTCACCCGGGACCGGATCGGGCTGCACGTCAACGGCCGGGCCCGCGTGGTCCCCGACGGAGCGATGCGCGCGCTGCACCCCTCGCTCCCGGTGGACGCGGCGCCGGGGCGCAGACCGCGGGTGTGGGTCCGGGTGCAGGTCGTGGAGGCGTACGTCCACTGCTCGAAGCACATCCCGCGGATGGCGAGGGTGCCGCTGCAGGGCGGTCGCGCCTGGGGCACCGACGACGTGCGGCGCAAGGGCGGCGACTACTTCGGGGCGGCCGCCGACGCCGCGCACGCGCGGACCGCGCCGCCGCCCCGGGACGCGCGCTCGGGCTGGTTCGGCGCCTGAGGCCACGGACCCGGTGGCGCGGGGCCCGTGGCCGGGCCGCCGGGTCAGCCGAGGTCGGCGGAGAGCAGTCCCAGCACTCCTTCGATGTTGCCGTCCAGGTAGTGGCGCAGGGTGAGCGGAACGATCTCCACCGAGGCGAGCCCGACCCGGCTGAAGGGCACGCGCACCACGTCGTAGGTGCCCGAGGGCTCCTCCACCTCGGGGCCGTGCCGCCGGGACGGGTCCATGGCGGCCAGCCGGCACACGAAGAAGTGCTGCACCTTCACGCCGTGGGAGCCGTCCTCCCCGATGTGCTCGACGGTGTCGACGAAGGCCGGGACGACATCGGTGACCTTGGCCCCGAGCTCCTCGTCCAGCTCTCTGTGGAGTGCCTCCACGATGGTGGTGTCCTCGGGCTCCACCCCGCCGCCGGGTGTGACCCAGTACGGGTTGAGCCCGGGCTTGGTGCGCTTGATGAGCACGAGGGAGTCGCCGTCGAGCAGGATCGCGCGGGCGGTGCGCTTGACCACGGGCCGGGTGGCCGGGGCGGTCGCCGCACCGGGTGTGGCGGGTGCTTCGATGTCCGGGGGCATGCCAGAGGTCTGCCGCGGCGCGCGAGGCGGCAAACGCCTCCGGGACGGCGAATCGGAACGTCCCGTTCTCGCGGAGGTCACCGGCCGTACGCCCGGCGCGCGGTCACCAGGCGGCCGAGGAGCGCATCAGCTGCTCGTGCACCCGCGCGATGTGCGGCAGCGCGAGGGTCCCGGCGCGCACCGAGACGAAGTACGTGCGCAGGGGCGGCACGGGCGGCTCCAGCAGTGCCGTGGCGGCACCCGCCCCGATCGCCTGGCAGCACAGGTAGCGCGGCAGGACGGCCATGCCGACCCCGGCGATCACGCACTCCAGGACCGCGCGCAGATCGGGTACGACCACGGCGGGGACGATCGCGGGGGTGGCCTCGAAGACCGCCGACCAGTAGTGGTCGATCAGCGGCATGCCCTCGTCGTAGGAGATCACGGGGATGTCGTCGAGCACCCGTACCCCGTGGGTGCGCACCGCGAGCGGGCCGCCGATCCGCTCCTGCCAGGCGGGGGCGGCCACGAGTATCTGCTCCTCGTCCCACAGGGCGCTGGCGGTCAGCAGCCGGTCGCGGGGCCGGACGGTGCCGATGGACAGGTCGTGGTGGCCCGCGGCGAGACCGGCGAGCGCCTCGTCCTCGCCGGCCAGCGCGATGCGCAGCTGCAGACCCTCCGCGATGAGCGGGGCGAGGGCGGGGAGGGCGCGCAGGGAGGTGAAGGTGGGCGGCCCGGCGAGGTGCAGGGTGCGGCTTCCGGACTCCTTGCCGAGGTCCGACTCGGTGATCTCCAGGAGGGCGTCGAGGTGCGGGGCCACCCGGTGGGCCAGGTCGTCCCCGACGGGGGTCGGGGCGACGCCACGCGGCAGGCGGAGGAACAGGGGGCGGCCGACCTGCCGTTCGAGGATGCGGATCTGGCTGGTGACGGCGGGCTGTGACAGCCCCAGGAGCTGGGCGGCCCTGGTGAAGGAGCCGGCTCGGTGCACGGTGACGAACGTGCGCAGCAGAGCCAGATCCATGGAACCGCTCCCTCCCAGCACTGGTATGACCGCAACATATAAATATATCGATAGGTCTGTATCGCAACTGTGATTGGACACTGACGCAGAGTCAACTAGCCTTGTTCGGGCGGATCTCCGCGCGTAAAGCCAGGGTGGTCCGAGCCACGAGGGGGGAGGCTCGGGCCACCCATTCTGCGTAGGGCCCTCTACGTAGATATATCTGTTCCAGGTGAACAGACCGCGTCAGTGCGCCGCGGTGTCCAGGGCGTTCATCACATCCCGGACGATGTCCGCCGCGTCCTCCACCCCGACCGAGAAGCGGATGAAGCCCTCGGGGACCGCGTCGCCGCCCCAGCGCGCCCGCCGCTCGGCGGTGCTGGTCACGCTCCCGAAGCTGGTGGCCTCGGTCGTCATGAGAAGTGCGGACAGGAAGCGCTCGGCGTGCTCCTTGTCGGGCAGCGTGAACGACACGACGCTGCCGAAGCGGGCCATCTGCGCGGCGGCGACGGCGTGCGCCGGGTCGCCGGCCAGGCCGGGGTGGCGTACGCCGGTCACCTCGGGGCGCTCGCGCAGCGCGGCCGCCAGCTCCAGGGCGTTGGCGGCCTGCTTGTCCACCCGCAGGGCGAGCGTGGACAGTGAACGGTGGGCCAGCCAGGCCTCCATCGGACCGGGGATCGCCCCGACGGTCTTGCGCCACATCCGCACCCCGGCGGCGAGTTCGGGCCGACGGGTGGTCACATAGCCCAGCAGCAGGTCGCCGTGGCCGGAGAGCGCCTTGGTGCCGCTGGCGACGGAGAAGTCCGCGCCCAGGTCCAGCGGGCGCTGGCCGAGCGGGGTGGCGAGGGTGTTGTCGACCGCCACCAGAGCGCCGGCGGCATGCGCCGCGTCGGCGAGCCGGCGGATGTCGCACACGTCCAGGCCGGGGTTGGAGGGCGTCTCGATCCACAGCAGCCGGGCGCCTTCCAGCACCTTCAGCTGCGCGTCGCCGGCGGTGGGCGCCAGGCGCACGGAGACCCCGTAGTCCTCCAGGCGCCCCTGGAGGGTGCGGGTGGCCTGGTAGCAGTCGGAGGGGAGCACGACGGTGTCGCCGGAGCGCACCTGCGAGAACAGCACCGAGGAGATGGCACCCATGCCGGAGGCGAAGGCCAGCGTCTGCGCGGGGGTGTCCGGGGACTCCAGCGCGGAGATCGCCTCCTCCAGCCGGCTCCAGGTGGGGTTCTCGTCGCGGCCGTAGGTGTACGGGCCGGTGACGTCGCCGGGCAGGTGGAAGTGGGCGGCGAACACCGGTCCGGGCAGCGCCGGCTCGTGGGGCCGGGCGGCCGGCCGGCCCGCGTGCACGCTGCGCGTGCTGTCCCCGGGCCCGCTCTCGTACTCCGTCATCGCCCTCTCCTCGCTCTCCCCGCCTTTTCGAACGTACAGGCGGAAGATACCGGTGTACGGGCCATTGAACACGGGCGTCCGCTAGGCGGACGCGAGGGCCTCGCGGGCCGCCCGGCCGGCCGCGGCTCCGTAGCCGGCCCCGAAGAGCACCGCGTGCACGAGCAGCGGGTGCAACTGGTGCAGGGGCACCCGCTCCCGGCGGCCGGGAAGCGGCCGCACCCGCTCGTACGCGGCGAGCACCCGGTCCAGATGCGGACAGCCGAACAGCTCCAGCATCGCCAGGTCGGCCTCGGGATGCCCGCCCTGCGCCGCCGGATCGACGACGCGGGCCCTGCCGTCGGCGGCGAAGAGCACGTTGCCGGACCACAGATCGCCGTGGATCAGCGCGGGCGGCTGCGCCGGGCCGCAGAGCCGCGGCAGCAGTTCGCAGACCCGCTCGACCGCGCGGACGTCCGCCGGCGCCATGGACCCGTTGTCGGCGGCCTGCCGCAGGAAGGGGAGCAGCCGCTGCTCGGCGTGGAAGACGGGCCACCGCCCGGGGGAGCCGGGCGTCCGCGCGGAGCCGGGCAAAGGCAGCGGGAGGGAACCGATCCAGGCGGGATGGGCCGTGCCGTACGCCGGGGCCGGGACGGAGTGGAGCGCGGCGAGCTCCCGGCCGAGCCGCTCGGCGGCGGCCGGGGTGGCCGGACCGGGTTCGACCCACTCCAGGACGAGCGTGCGCTCGTCGGCGGCGAGCACCTCCGGCACGGCGACCGTGCCGGTCCCGCCGAGCAGCCGCAGCCCCGCGGCCTCGGCGGCGAAGAAGCCCGGCGGCGCGTCCGGCAGGGTCTTGGCGAAGACCGTGCCACCGCGGGGGCGCCGCAGCCGGGCGGCCCGGCAGATGGAGCCGCCGCTCACCGGGCCGGCCTCGGTCACCGGCTCGCCCAGCAGGGCGGCGACCCGGTCCGCGAGTCCGGCCCGGCCGCTCACGGCGCGGGCGCGGGCTCGCCGAGGGCGTCGCGTACGGCGTCCAGCAGGCCGTCGGCGGCGGCCTCGCACATCTGCAGGCACTCCTCGAAGCCGCCCATGTCCCCGTAGTAGGGGTCGGGCACGTCCGGGCCGCGGCCGTCGGCGTCCTCGGCGGTCGGGTCGTAGGAGCGCAGCAGGCGCACCTTGGCGGCGTCCTCCGGGGTGGGCGCCATCCGGCGCAGGTCCCGCAGATGGCCGGAGTCGAGCGCGATCACCAGGTCGAGGCCCGCGAACCACTCGGGCTGGAACTGCCGCGCGATGTGCTCATGGCCGTACCCGGCCGCGCGGAGCACCGCCACGGTGCGGTGATCGGCGCCGTCGCCCTCGTGCCAGGAGCCGGTTCCCGCGCTGTCGGCCACGACCAGGCCGCCGAGCCCGGCCTCCTCGACCCTGGCGCGGAAGACGGACTCGGCCATCGGCGAGCGGCAGATGTTGCCGGTGCAGACGAAGCACACCCGCAACGGGGTGCGGGAGGACGGAGCGCTCATGGGCTCCATGATGCAACCCCGGGATCAGTCCTCGTCCGGGAGGACCATGTTCAGCGCCCAGGAGACGATGCTGATGATCAGGCCGCCCAGGAACGCGGCCCAGAAGCCCTCGACGTGGAAGTCCAGGTCGAGCTTGCCGGAGATCCACGAGGTCAGCAGCAGCATCAGGGCGTTCACGACCAGCGTGAACAGCCCCAGGGTGAGCACCAGCAGCGGCAGCGACAGCAGCTTCACCAGAGGCTTCACCAGCCAGTTCACCACGCCGAAGACGAGGGCGACCAGGATCAGGGTGAGGGCCTTGTGCCCGGTGTCGTCACCGGTGAGCGTGATGTTGCCCACGAGCCAGATGGCCACCAGCAGGGCTCCGGCGTTCGCGAGCGTCTTGACGACGAAGTTCATCATGGCTGAGATCGTCGCAGAAGCGATCGCGCAGGCACAGAGGTGTGAGGGAGCGGCCAAGTGAAGGTGTTCCGGCTGGACGACCTGGAGGCGGAGCGGGCGGCCAACGAGGGCGCGTACCTCGGCTTCCTCCGCGAGCGGAACATGTCCGCCGGGCTCTACGCGCTGCGGGCCGGGGACCTCGACCCGCAGAAACCGCACGCCCAGGACGAGATGTACCTGGTCGTGAGCGGCCGGGCGCTGATCACCGTGGGGGAGGAGACGACCCACGTCGCCCGCGGCAGCGTGGTCTACGTGCCGGCCGGGTCGCCGCACCGCTTCCACCACATCACCGAGGACCTGACCGTCCTGGTGGTCTTCTCGCCCCCCGAGTCCTGAGGGGCCGCGTCCCCGGGTCCCGGGGGTCCGCCGCCTCCGGGTCCCGTAGGGGAAGGGTCAGGGACGGATGGGGACCCCGGGGCCTCCGCGCGGGGCCGCCGCGGCCCTAGCCTGGGAGCGGAAGGACGATACGGAGGAGGAAACGGTGAAGCTCTTCGAGGGCCTGCCCTGGTGGGTCAAGTGGGTCGCGGTGCCCGTGATCGCGATCGTGGTCTTCGGCGGCATGATCGCCAGCGCGATCGGGTTCCTGTTCTGGCTGCTGTTCAAGGTGCTGATCTTCGTGTTGCTCGTCGCCGGCCTGGTCTACGTGGTCAAGAAGTTCACCTCGTCCTCGTCCGACTCCCGCGACAAGTGGTGACCCCGTGGGGCCCGGCGACCGGGCCCCACGGGCGGTGCGTCGCTCAGTCCTGGAGCCGGACGCGCTCGGGACTCCGCGGCGCGGTGCCGTTCGCCGAGGCGTCGACGCCGGTACCGGTGCCGGTCGTGCCGTTCATCTGGGCGAGCAACTGACGGGCCAGCCCCAGGCCCGTGCCGCCCATGGTGAGCGCCTTGGCGAACATCTCCGACATCCCGTCGGCGCCGTTCAGCAGCACCATGTGGTCGACGTTCCCGAAGGCCTCGGCGCCGGCCCGGACGATCTCCGGCCAGTTCTCGGCCAGCTGCTGGGCGACGACCGCCTCCTGGTTCTCCGCCAGCGCCGCGGCCCGCGCCTTGATCGCCTCCGCCTCGGCCAGGCCCTTGGCCTTCGCCGCTTCGGCCTCGGCCAGACCGCGCGCCTGGGTCGCGGCGGCCTCGGCCTCACCCGTGGCCCGGGTGGCCGCCGCGGCGGCCTCGCCGCCGACCCTGGTCTGCTCGGCCTGGGCGGCGGCCGCGGTCTTCACCCGGTTCGCCTCCGCGACGGCGGCCAGCTCCGTCTCCCTGGCCTTCGCCTCGGCCGCCGAGATCCGGGCGTCGCGCTCGGCCTCGGCCAGCGTCCGCTTCTCGTACGCGGAGGCGTCCGCCGGCTTGCGGACGTCCGCCTGGAGCTGCTGCTCGCGCCGCTGCGCCTCCAGCTCGGCGACCCGGGTCTCCTGGACGACGACCTCCTGCCGGGCCGCCGCCTCCGCGAGCGGGCCCGCCTGCCGCGAGGCCGCGGTGGCCTTGTCCCGCTCGGCCATGTAGCCGGCCTGCAGGATCTGGCTGTCCCGGGTGGCCTCCGCCATGCGGGCCGCCGCCTGCTGCTCGGCCTCGGTGGCCAGCCGGTCCGCCTCCGCCTGCGCGATGCGCGCGTCGCGGTGGACGGCGGCGGCGTGCGGAGCGGCCAGGTTGTTGATGTACCCGGTCGGGTCGACGATCTCGTGGATCTGCAGCGAGTCGATGATCAGTCCGAGCTTCTCCATCTCGGACCCCGACGCGGCCCGGGTCTCGGCCGTCAGCCGCTCCCGGTCCCGGATCATCTGCTCCACCGTCAGCCCGCCGACGATGGACCGCAGATGGCCGGCGAACACGTTGTGCACCCGTTCGGCCATGAACTTCTGCTGGTCCAGGAAACGCCGGGCGGCGTTGGCGATCGACACCATGTCGTCGCCGACCTTGAAGATGACCACACCGTGCACCTTCAGCGGGATGCCCTGCTGGGTCACGCAGTCCACGTTCAGCTCGGCCTCGTTGAGGTCGAGCGAGAGCCTGCGCACCACCTGGACCCCGGGCATCACCAGCGTGCCCCGCCCCGTGACGATGCGGAATCCCATCCCCTCGCCCACACCGTCCGTACGGTGCTTGGAGCCGGAGATGACCAGTGCCTCGTTGGGCTCGGCGACCCGCCACATGAGTCTGAACAGGCCGACCAGAATGATGACCGCGACGAGCGCCCCGCCCGCCGCAACGCCGATCAGCATCGGCATACGCCCCCTTACGATTGGCCCCGATCGGGGCCGCGTACGGGAGTGTGCGCCCGTGGGTGACGGACCGGTAGATCCTGGCGGATCCTTGCCGGTTTCTTGACGTGGAGCGGACCGCTCCGCTCAGCCGTACGCGGGGGCCACGTACACGGTGCGCGGCGGCAGATGCTCCACGACCACCACGACCGTGCCCTTCTCGATGCGCTCCCCGGCGGTCGCCGGATACGCGAGGAACGCCTCCGCGCCGCCCCGCACCTGCACGATCACCTCGCCGACCAGCCCCGGCCCGACCGTCCCGGTCACCCGGCCCTGCAGTCCGACCACGTTCCCGCCCCCTCCCGGGTCACTTGGCGCGGCGCCGGTGCCCGCGTCCGGTGCCCCCGGGAACAGTGTCGCCGCCGCCGCGGTCCGCCGACACCACCAGGACGGCGAGCGCCGTCGTCAACGGCACCGCCACCACCAGCCCGATGCTGCCCACCAGGGTCCGCACGATCTCCTCGGCCACCAGTTCGCTGCCCGCCACCGCGAGCACACCGCGCTGCGCGATGGAGAAGAGCAGCAGCAGCGGCAGCGCCGCGCCCGCGTAGGCCAGCACCAGGGTGTTGACGACAGAGGCGATGTGGTCGCGCCCGATGCGCATCGCCGCCGAGTACAGCCGGCGCCGGCTCGCGCCCGGGTCCGCCTCCCGCAGCTCCCACACCGCCGAGGTCTGGGTCACCGTCACGTCGTCCAGCACGCCCAGCGAACCGATGATGATGCCGGCCAGCAGCAGACCGCGGATCTCGATGTCCGGGTAGAGGGCGTGGATCAGCCCAGTCTCGTCCGAGGTGTTGCCGCTGAGCACCGCCCAGTCGATGAAGACCGAGCCCAGGACGCCGATCAGCAGCAGCGAGCACAGGGTGCCCAGGACCGCCACCGAGGTACGGGCGTTGAGGCCGTGGCACATGTAGAGCGCGATCAGCATGATGGCGCTGCCGCCGATCACCGCCACCAGCAGCGGATTGCTGCCGTGCAGGATCGCCGGGAGGATGAACAGCGTCAGCACCGCGAAGCTGATGACCAGCGCGACCAGCGCCAGGACCCCGCGCAGCCGGCCGACCAGGACCACCACGGCCGCGAAGATGCCGGCCAGCAGCCACAGCGGGAACGCCCGGTCGACGTCGGTCACCGAGTACTGCAGTTCGCGCGGCGCCTGCGGCGCGTACGCCAGCAGCACCTTCTGGTTCTGCGTGTAGTGCCTTGTCTGGGTGGGCTGCACGATCTCCGTGAAGGTGCGCCCGCGGTCCTTGCCCGAGGTGACCTCGATCGTCGCGCGCTGGCAGATCGCCGGCCCGGACGACGGAGCCGCCGACGGGCCCGGGGAGGGGGCGGTCTCGGTGCCGGGCGCGGCGCCGGGTTCGGCGTTCACGTCCGAGCACTTGACGTCCTCGGTCTTCACCACCCGTCCGGACTGCGTCTGCTGGTCGAAGCCGACCCCGGTGCGGTCGTGCGCCGGCACACCGCCGGGCCAGAGCACCACGAGGCCGGCCACGACCGCCGCGACGAAGGGGACCAGGATCGCGGTGATGACCTTCCGCAGATGCCTGGAGACCGGAGGTACCGGGCCGTGGCCGTGGCCATGGGCGTGTGCGTGCGAGTGAGCGGAGTCCACGACCCGATCATCGCAACACCCCCTGGTGCGCGTCAGCGAGGACCCGCTAGCGTTGAGGCACCTTTGCAAACGCGGGAGCTCGGAGCACCGGGCTGAGAGGGCGCTGACCGGCCGAGGGCCACCAGCTGCGCCGACCGCTGAACCTGTTACCGGGTAATGCCGGCGTAGGGAGTGGGTCTCATGACCATGCAGGATGCACACGCGCGCGAAATCGGCTGGCACAAGGGCTATGTGACCGGGTCCCGCCCGGACATCAAGGTCCCCGTCCGCCGGGTGCACCTGACCAACGGCCGGGACGTGACGCTGTACGACACGTCCGGCCCGTACACCGATCCGACCGTCACCACCGACGTCCGCCGCGGCCTCCCGCCGCTGCGGGAGAACTGGATCGTCGCCCGCGGCGACACCGAGGAGTACCCCGGCCGCCCCGTCCGCCCCGAGGACGACGGGGTCAAACACACCTCACCGCGCGGCGGTCTGCGCAATCTGGACGCCGTCTTCCCCGGCCGTCCCCGCCTCCCGCGGCGCGGCGGGCCCGGGCGGCCGGTGACCCAACTGGCGTACGCGCGCCGGGGCGAGATCACCCCGGAGATGGAGTACGTCGCGATCCGCGAGAACGTCTCCCCCGAGGTCGTCCGCCAGGAGATCGCGGCGGGACGCGCCGTCCTGCCGGCGAACGTCAACCACCCGGAGACCGAGCCGATGATCATCGGCAAGCGGTTCCTGGTGAAGGTGAACGCCAACATCGGCAACTCGGCCGTCACCTCCTCCATCGAGGAGGAGGTGGAGAAGATGACCTGGGCCACCCGCTGGGGGGCCGACACGGTCATGGACCTCTCCACCGGCCGCAACATCCACACCACCCGTGAGTGGGTGCTGCGCAACTCCCCCGTCCCCATCGGCACCGTCCCCCTCTACCAGGCGCTGGAGAAGGTCGACGGCAAGGCCGAGGAGCTGACCTGGGAGATCTACCGGGACACCGTCGTCGAACAGGCAGAGCAGGGCGTCGACTACATGACCGTCCACGCCGGCGTGCTGCTGCGGTACGTCCCGCTGACCGCCCGCCGCAAGACGGGCATCGTCTCCCGCGGCGGCTCGATCATGGCGGCCTGGTGCCTCGCGCACCACAAGGAGAGCTTCCTCTACGAGAACTTCGAGGAGCTCTGCGAGCTCCTGGCCGCCTACGACGTCACGTACTCCCTGGGCGACGGGCTGCGCCCGGGGTCCATCGCGGACGCCAACGACGAGGCCCAGTTCGCGGAGCTGCGCACGCTCGGTGAGCTCAACACCATCGCCAAGCGGCACGGTGTGCAGACCATGATCGAGGGGCCGGGGCACGTCCCCATGCACAAGATCAAGGAGAACATCGACCTCCAGCAGGAGATCTGCGAGGAGGCGCCGTTCTACACCCTCGGCCCGCTCACCACCGACATCGCGCCCGCCTACGACCACATCACCTCCGGCATCGGCGCCGCGATGATCGCCTGGTGGGGTACGGCCATGCTCTGCTACGTCACCCCCAAGGAGCACCTGGGCCTGCCGGACCGCGACGACGTGAAGACCGGCGTCATCACCTACAAGATCGCCGCCCACGCCGCCGACCTGGCCAAGGGCCACCCCGGCGCCCAGGAGTGGGACGACGCGCTGTCCGACGCCCGCTTCGAGTTCCGCTGGGAGGACCAGTTCAACCTGGCCCTCGACCCGGACACGGCCAGGGAGTTCCACGACGAGACCCTGCCGGCGGAGCCGGCCAAGACCGCGCACTTCTGCTCCATGTGCGGGCCGAAATTCTGCTCGATGAAGATCTCCCAGGACATCCGCCGCCGCCACGGCGACACGGCCGAGGAGATCGAGGCCGGCATGGCGGAGAAGTCCCGCGAGTTCGCGGCCTCGGGCAACCGGGTCTATCTGCCGATCGCGGACTGACCCGCCGGGCACCAACGGCGTCCGTACCGGGCGGGCCCGCGACCCCTGGGGCGTCGCGGGTCCGCCCCCTCCGCGGGGAGGAGCGGCGGCGGGGCGAACGCCGACCGCCTCGGCGCTACTCCCGGCCGCCGTCCGGGCCGAGGTACAAACGGGCCAGACGGGGCAGCCGGCGGTGCATCTCCGCGTCGTCGTCGAAGTCGAAGTCCTCGCCCATGTCCGGTTCCGCCTCGGCCTCGGCGCCGGCGGGGCGGTACGCGGCCCAGGCGGTGTAGAAGGCGTCCTGGTCGCCGGTGAGCCGTTCGAAGGCGTCGGCGGCCGCGTAGTTGACCTCCTCGTAGAACAGGGCGTCGTCACGGTGGGCCCGTGCGGCCTCGACCACGGCGGGATGCCCGGCCAGGCTGTCCGGCTCGGCGGCGACGCGTTCGTACCACGCGCGGCCGAGGGCGATCATCCCCGCCCGGAAGTCCATGAAGCCGTCGTCGGAACAGCCGCCGCCTATCAGGTAAGCGGCGGCCCAGACGTCCCAGCGGTACAGGGCGTCGTGCAGCTCGTCGAAACGTTCCGCGTACTCCAGGATCTCCTGCGCCGGGCGTTGGGTGAGCGCCTTCGCCAGCACCACGTCGAAGGGCTCACCGCCGGCCGCCGCGGTGGAGCGGGCGGATTCGATCAGCTGCCAGAACCGGTCGGTGTCCATGCCCGCACTGTGGCACGGGGGTACGACAACGCCCCCGGGTCCGCCGTGTCAGTCCGGCGCGTGGTCCGGGCCGCCGTAGTCGGGGCTGGAGAAGTCCGGGCTGGAGAAGTCGGGGCTGGTGAAGCGGTGTCCGGGCTCGGGAGAGGATTCCGGGCCCGGGCTGCTGAAGTCGGGGCGGGAGTAACCGAGCCGCGGCATGCGGGAGTCGCGGCCCGTGGTCGGGGAGGGTGCGGTCGGGGCGGCGTCGGCGGCCTTGGCGAGGGCCTCGGTGAGGAAGGGCTGCAGCCCCCGCTCCACCAGGGCCCGGCGCCACAGCTCGCGGGCGAGCGCGACGTCGCGGGGTTCGTCGTCGGGCGGGTCGTGGAGGGCGGTCGAGCCGTTGCGCAGCGCGGTGAGCAGCAGCCCGATCATCCCGATGACGATGCCACAGGCGGCGACGGCCGCGAAGAGCCAACCGGCCTGCCGCAGCGGCGGCGCGATCGCCGGCTCGGGGTGCCCGAAGCGCAGGGCGTACCCGAGCACCAGGAAGATGAGGGCGGCCGTGCCCGCGAGGATCGGCGTGAGCACGGCGACGATCGCGAACAGCCCGGCCCCGGGGCCGTCCGCGGCGACCGGGGCCGCGGCGGCCGCGTAGCCGAGGCCGTTCACGGACGACGTCCGCGCTTCGCGGCGCTGCTCCGCGAAGGTCTCGCGGACCTTGACGAACTGCTCGTACTCCGGCGCCGCGCATGCGGAGATCGACTGGGCCGCGTTGAGCGCGAGCGTGCGCAACTGCTCGGCGTTCAGAGGGTTCCGCGCGTCGGCGAGAGCGGAGCGCGTGCCCTCCGAGTGCAGAGCCGTGTCGAGGGCGCGCTCGAACTCCGGGCGGTCCTCGGTCAGCAGGTGTGGAGCGCTGTTCATGTGCATCCCCCGATGCTCCGTCTCCGGTGCCGCCCCGGAGTTCACGAAGGACGAAGGTCCGGTCCGGCTGGGCGGAAGCGGAGGAGAAGCTGCCTACGGATATCCCGATGGTAGAGCGCGGAGGTGACGCGGTGACAGAGTGTTTCCGGAAAATGGGGGTTTCGGGGTCTACAACGGCAGCTGTGCGACCAGGAGTTTGCCGTCCATGGTCACTCCGCCGTCCATCGCCACCGCCAGTTCGTTCGCGTACACATGGGGGCCCTCGACGACGGCGGACCGGTCCGGCTGCTCGGCGCCGAGCTCCCCGGCCGGCTCGCCGAGCAGGTACGGGATGGGGCTGTGACCGTGTACGACGCGCCGGCCGCCGTAGGTGTCCAGCAGCTCCCGGGCGGCCTGCGGCCCCGCCTCGCCGCGGAAGGCGAAGCGCCGGGTGAACTTGCGGAACAGCTCCCAGCACTCGTCCGCGTCGCCGCGCTGCAGGATGCCGGTGACGGCGTCGTTCATCGCGTCGATGGTGGTGCCGTACTCCAGGTACGCGGTGGTGTCGGAGTGCAGCAGCAGATGGCCGTCGGCGAGGGCGGCCGCGTCCAGCCGGGACATCCAGGCGATGTGGTGGTCCTGCAGCCGTTCCATGTCGCTGGTCTGGCCGCCGTTGAGGCGCCAGGCGGCGAGGAAGGAGGCGGTGCCCGCGGCGGAGTTCACCGGGGTGTCGCCGAAGCGGTGGGCGCCGAGCAGCAGCAGTTCGTGGTTGCCCATCAGGGCCCTGGCGTAGCCGCCGGCCGCGGCGGCCTCCGCGGACAGCTGCATGACGAGCTCGATCACGCCGATGCCGTCCGGGCCCCGGTCGGTGAAGTCGCCCAGGAACCACAGGCGCGCGTTCCCGGCCGCCCAGTGCCCCTCGGAGTCGATCAGGCCGGTCGCGTACAGGGCGTCGCGCAGCCGGTCGACGTAGCCGTGCACGTCGCCGACGACGTAGAGCGGGCCGAGGGCCTGCGGGTCGGCCGCGGTGACCACCGGGAGGTCGCGCTGGGTCGGCGTGTACTCCGGCAGCAGCTGTTCGTCGATCATGGTCGGCTCCTGTCCCGCCTGGTGGCCGGGAGGGGCCCCGACGGCCGTGGCGGGGTGCGCCGCCGGTGTCGTGGGCGCGCCGTGCGCCATCGCCTCCGCGGGGTCCGGAGACCA
This sequence comes from Streptomyces sp. NPDC026673, assembly GCF_040638135.1. NCBI lineage: Bacteria > Bacillati > Actinomycetota > Actinomycetes > Kitasatosporales > Streptomycetaceae > Streptomyces > Streptomyces sp. NPDC026673. The sequence continues at coordinate 111,030 of NZ_JBEZXR010000002.1, forward strand.
GCCGTACGAGGTACCGAGCATGGGTCCCTGACCTGCCCCCTGAGTCATCGACCCCTCCACCGTCGCGCCACCATCCGCCCATCATAGGAATGACGATGTCGTGGCGTGACACACCTGCTGATAGCGATTTCATCCGGGGCGGACAAATCCCCCCGGGGCGGACTCTTCTCGCCCCGGAGGGGGCCGTTCCTATCCCCTCGCGGGCCCGCGGGGCGGGCTGACGGTCGTGCGCGGCGAGCGTCGCTGGGAGGAGGTGCGGACGATCAGGTCGGTCGGCATGACCTGCTGCACCGGGCGGCCCGCGTCCACACCCTCGATGGCGTCGATGAGGAGCTGGACGACCGCGGTGCCGATCCGGCCCGGTTTGAGGGAGAGCGTGCTGATCGGTGGCTCGGTCGTCGCGTAGACCATGCTCTCGCTGCAGCAGACCAGGAGGAGGTCGTCGGGAACGCGCAGCCCGTAGCGGCGGGCGGCGGCGAGCAGGTCGGTGCCGTTGGGGTCGAAGAGGCCGTACACCGCGTCGGGGCGGTCGGGCCGGGCGAGCAGGCGGTCCGCGGCGACGGCCCCGGCGCACGGGTCGTGGGCGGGGTAGGCCTCGACGACGGGCTCCTGGCCGATCCGCTCGCACCAGTTGAGGTAGGCGGTGGTCGACAGCCGGGTGTAGGTGTCCGTGCTGGTGCCGGTGAGCAGGCCGATCCTGCGGGCCCCGGCTTCGGCGAGGTGCTCCAGGATGCCGAGCACGGCGGCCTCGTGGTCGTTGTCCACCCACGCCTGGACGGGCAGGCTGCCGGCCGGCCGGCCGTCGCTGACCACGGGGATGCCCTGCCGCACCAGCTCCGTGACCATCGGGTCGTGGTCGGAGGGGTCGATGACGACCGTGCCGTCCAGCGCGACGTTGCTCCACACGTCGTGCCGGGAGGAGGCGGGGAGGATGACCAGCGCGTAGCCGCGGGCGAGCGCGGCGGAGGTGGCGGCCCTGGCCATCTCGGCGAAGTACGCGAACTCCGTGAAGGTGAAGGGTTCTTCGCCGTACGTCGTCACCGTCAGGCCGATGAGCCCCGATCTCCCGGTGCGCAGCGTGCGGGCGGCGGCGGAGGGGCGGTAGCCCAGCCGGTCGGCGACCTCGCGGACGTGGCGGCGGGTGGCGTCGGGGAGTCGGCCCTTGCCGTTGAGCGCGTCGGAGACAGTGGTGATCGAGACACCGGCCGCGGCGGCCACGTCCCTGATGCCCGCCCGCTCCAGCCGGCGTCCGACGGGCCGGCTCGCCTGGTGGTTCCCTGCTGCTGTCATGGCGTGGTGATAGTAGGGCTCGGGTGGTCCGTTCGCGGGGTGCGGGAGAAGCCGTTGACAGATACGTTTCCCCATTCCGAGTGCCGGGACCTGCCGGAAAAGCGCAGGTGGCGGCGGGTGGCTACCTCGGGTTACGGGTCGGTTACGCGTCCTCTCCCGACCCGCGTGCCACGGTGTATGCCGCCATCAACTCACTCCTTCGAGGGATGCGCGCCACCGCGTGCGCCACCGGCGCGCAACGTGTGGCACAGCCTGTCCGGACCGCCGCGAGCCCCTGCCGCACGCCTGTGGGCTGCAGGCCCTCCCCCGGCCGGGCGGGCGCTCGTATGGTGTGGGGCATGAGCCCCAAACTGCGCCGCGAAATGGATGGAATCCCCACGTACAAGCCGGGCAGACCCCCGGTCGTGGAAGAGGGAGTGACGGCTTACAAGCTGTCCTCCAACGAGAACCCCTACGCGCCGCTGCCCGGTGTCCTGGAGGCGGCCACCGCCGCCGCGGAGAACTTCAACCGCTACCCGGACATGGCGTGCACGGCCCTTCACGCCGAACTGGCGCACCGCTTCGGCGTGCCGGTGGAGCACATTGCGACGGGCACCGGCTCGGTCGGTGTCGCGCAGCAGCTGCTGCAGGCGACCGCCGGCCCGGGCGACGAGGTGATCTACGCCTGGCGGTCCTTCGAGGCATATCCGATCATCACGCAGATCAGCGGGGCGGCCTCGGTGCCGGTGCCGCTGGACGCGGAGGAGACCCACGACCTGGACGCGATGGCCGGCGCGGTCACCGACCGGACGCGGCTGATCTTCGTCTGCAACCCCAACAACCCCACCGGCACGGTGGTCCGCCGCGCGGAGCTGGAGCGGTTCCTGGACCGCGTCCCCTCCGACGTCCTGGTCGTGCTGGACGAGGCGTACAAGGAGTTCATCCGCGACCCCGAGGTCCCGGACGGCGTCGAGGTCTACCGCGACCGCCCCAACGTCGCCGTGCTGCGCACCTTCTCCAAGGCGTACGGGCTCGCCGGTCTGCGCGTGGGCTTCGCGATCGCGCACGAGCCGGTCGCGGCTGCGCTGCGCAAGACGGCGGTCCCCTTCGGCGTGAGTCAGCTCGCGCAGGACGCGGCGGTGGCCTCGCTGCGTGCCGAGGCCGCGCTGCTGGAGCGGGTCGACGCACTGGTCGCGGAGCGGAGCCGGGTGTTCGAGGGGCTGACGGCGCAGGGCTGGACGGTGCCGGAGACACACGCCAACTTCGTGTGGCTGCGGCTGGGGGAGCGCACCGCCGACTTCGCCGTCGCCTGTGAGCGGGCCGGCGTCACGGTCCGTCCGTTCGCGGGGGAGGGCGTGCGGATCACCATCGGCGAGGACGCCGCCAACGACGTCCTGCTGCGTACGGCGGAGGCCTTCCGCAAGGAGCTCTGACCTGGTCCGATGCCGCGCCGGCGCTGTCGCCGGGCCTCGTAGCATGCCCCCTTTCGCCCCCTCGTGCCCCCCCGGTGTGAGGGGGCGAAAGCGTGTGCGGCATACTGAGCTTGTGAATGCGTTCACTTTCACAAGCTCGTCGATAGGAGGCGTGACGTGGACCTGGCACTCGACTCCGTGGTCGTCGCGCGATGGCAGTTCGGCATCACGACCGTCTACCACTACCTCTTCGTCCCCCTCACGATCTCCCTCGCCGCCCTGACCGCCGGTCTCCAGACGGCCTGGGTGCGCACCGGCAAGGAGAAGTACCTCCGGGCGACCAAGTTCTGGGGCAAGCTCTTCCTGATCAACATCGCGATGGGTGTGGCCACCGGCCTCGTCCAGGAGTTCCAGTTCGGCATGAACTGGTCAGACTACTCGCGCTTCGTCGGCGACGTGTTCGGCGCGCCGCTGGCCTTCGAGTCGCTCATCGCCTTCTTCTTCGAGTCCACCTTCATCGGCCTGTGGATCTTCGGCTGGGACAAGCTCCCGCAGAAGATCCACCTGGCCTGCATCTGGCTGGTCTCGCTCGGCACCATCCTGTCCGCGTACTTCATCCTCGCCGCCAACTCCTGGATGCAGCACCCGGTCGGCTACCGGTACAACAAGGCCACCGGCCGGGCCGAGCTCACCGACTTCTGGGCCGTGCTCAGCCAGAACACCACCGTGGTCGTGGTCTTCCACACCCTGAGCGCGGCCTTCCTGACCGGCGCCGCCTTCATGATGGGTATCGCGGCCTACCACCTGGCCCGCAGGAAGCACGTCGCGGTCATGAAGACCTCGCTGCGCCTCGCCCTGGTCACCGCCGTCGTCGCGGGCCTGCTCACCGCCCTGAGCGGCGACCGGCTGGGCAAGGTCATGTACGAACAGCAGCCGATGAAGATGGCCGCCGCCGAGGCCCTGTGGGACGGCGAGTCCCCCGCCCCCTTCTCGATCTTCGCCTACGGAGACGTCGAGAAGGGCCACAACAGCGTCGCCGTCGAGGTCCCCGGGCTGCTGTCGTTCCTCGCCCACGACGACTTCAGCTCGTATGTCCCCGGCATCAACGACGTCAACAAGGCCGAGCAGGAGAAGTACGGCCCCGGCGACTACCGGCCCAACATCCCGGTCGCCTACTGGGGCTTCCGCTGGATGATCGGGTTCGGCATGACCTCCTTCGCGGTCGGCCTCGCGGGGCTCTGGCTCACCCGCCGCAGGTTCTGGCTCGCCGAGGACCGGCGCACCGCCGACGACGAGCCGCCGCATCTGATGCTCACCAGGAACACCGCGCTCTCGCCGGCCCTGTCGCGCTGGTACTGGCGGATCGGACTGCTCACCATGGGCTTCCCGCTGATCGCCAACTCGTGGGGCTGGATCTTCACCGAGAACGGCCGCCAGCCGTGGGTCGTGTACGGGCTGCTGCGCACCGAGGACGCCGTCTCCCCCGGTGTCTCCACCGGCGAGATGCTGACCTCGCTGATCGTCCTCACCTCGCTCTACGCCGTCCTCGCCGTCGTCGAGGTCAAGCTGCTGGTCAAGTACGCCAAGGCCGGTCCGCCCGAGCTCACCGAGGCCGACCTCAATCCCCCCACGAAGATCGGCGGCGACGCCGACCGCCCGATGGCCTTCTCGTACTAGGGAGAGACGGCATGCAACTCCACGACGTCTGGTTCGTCATCATCGCCGTCCTGTGGACCGGCTACTTCTTCCTCGAGGGCTTCGACTTCGGCATCGGGGTGCTGACCCGGCTGCTCGCCCGCGACCGCCCTGAGCGCCGGGTGCTGATCAACACCATCGGCCCGGTCTGGGACGGCAACGAGGTCTGGCTGATCACCGCCGGCGGCGCCACCTTCGCCGCGTTCCCCGAGTGGTACGCCACCCTCTTCTCCGGCTTCTACCTGCCGCTGCTGGTGATTCTGCTCTGCCTGATCATCCGCGTCGTCGCCTTCGAGTACCGCGCCAAGCGCAGCACCGAACGCTGGCAGACCGGTTGGGAGCAGGCCATCTTCTGGACCTCCCTGCTCCCCGCGTTCCTGTGGGGTGTCGCGTTCGCCAACATGGTGCACGGGGTGGCGATCGACGAGTCCGGTGAGTTCACCGGCGGGGTCCAGGACCTGCTCGGCCCCTACGCCCTCCTCGGCGGACTGCTCACCCTCAGCCTCTTCACCTTCCACGGCGCGGTCTTCGCGGCGCTGAAGACCCTCGGCGACATCCGCACCCGTGCCCGCCGCTTCGCCACCCGCGCCGGAGCCGTCACGGCCGTGCTCGCCGCGGCCTTCCTGGCCTGGACGCAGGGGGACGGCGGGAACACGGCGAGCCTGGTGGCCGCCATCGCCGCCGTGCTCGCGCTGCTCGCCGCGCTCGGTGCCAATCTGCGGGGCCGCGAGGGCTGGGCGTTCGCCTTCTCCGGGGTCACGGTGGTGGCCGCGGTGGCGATGCTCTTCCTGGTGCTCTTCCCGGACGTCATGCCGTCCACGCTGGACCCGGCGTGGAGCCTGACCGTGGAGAACGCCTCCTCCACCCCGTACACGCTGAAGATCATGACCTGGTGCGCCGCGATCGCGGCCCCGCTGGTCGTGCTCTACCAGGCATGGACGTACTGGGTGTTCCGCAAGCGGATCGGCACCCAGCACATCGCCGAAGCGCACTGAGGAGCTGTTTCACGTGAAACCTGTCGACCCCCGGCTCCTGAGGTACGCGCGCTCGACCCGGGTGTTCCTCGCCGTCTCCGTCCTGCTCGGCCTCGCCGGCGCGGGACTGGTCATCGCGCAGGCGATGCTCATCGCGGAGCTCGTCGTCGGGGGTTTCCAGGACGGTCTGGACGCCGGCGCGCTGCGCACCCCGCTGCTGCTGCTCGCCGGTGTCGCGGCCGGCCGGGCCGTCGTCTCCTGGCTCACGGAGCTGTGCGCCCACCGGGCCTCGGCGGCCGTCAAGTCCCAGTTGCGCACCCGGCTGCTGGAGCATGTCACCGCGCTCGGCCCCGCGGGACTCACCGAACGCCGGACCGGTGAACTGACCACACTCGCCACCCGCGGCATCGATGCCCTCGACGGCTACTTCGCCCGCTACCTGCCCCAACTGGGCCTGGCCGTCGTCGTACCCGCCGCCGTCCTGGCCCGGATCGTCACCGAGGACTGGATCTCGGCGCTCACCATCGCCCTGACCCTCCCCCTCATCCCGGTCTTCATGGTCCTCATCGGCTGGGCGACCCAGGCCCGCATGGACCGCCAGTGGCGGCTGCTCGCCCGGCTGTCCGGCCACTTCCTCGACGTCGTCGAGGGCCTGCCCACCCTCAAGGTCTTCGGCCGGGCCAAGGCCCAGGCGGAGTCCGTCCGGGCCATCACCGCCGACTACCGGCGCGCCACGATGCGGACGCTGCGCATCACCTTCCTCTCCTCCTTCGCGCTGGAACTGCTCTCCACCATCTCCGTCGCCCTGGTCGCGGTGGGCGTCGGCATGCGGCTGGTCCACGGTGAACTCGACCTCTACACCGGGCTCGTCATCCTCGTCCTGGCGCCCGAGGCGTATCTGCCGCTGCGCCAGGTCGGCGCCCACTACCACGCGGCCGCCGAAGGGCTCTCCGCCGCCGACGAGGTGTTCGCCGTCCTGGAGACCGCGCCGCCGGGACGCGGCACCGCCCCGGCCCCCGATCTGCGCACAGCGGCCGTCGAACTGGACGGGGTCGCCGTCGAGGGCCGTCTCGGCGCGGTGTCCCTGAGGGTCTCCCCCGGCGAGACGATCGCCCTCACCGGGCCCAGCGGCATCGGCAAGAGCACGCTCCTCGGGGTGCTGCTCGGCTTCACCGAGCCGACCTCGGGGCGCGTCCTGGTCGACGGCACCGACCTCGCCGCCCACGACCCGGCCGGCTGGCACCGGCAGATCGCCTGGGTGCCCCAGCGGCCGCACCTGTTCGCCGGGACCGTCGCCGACAACGTACGGCTCGCCCGGCCCGACGCGACCCCGGCCCAGGTGCGTGCCGCGCTCCACGACGCGGGCGCCCCGGACCTCGACCCGGCGGCCGCCGTCGGAGAGGGCGGCGCCGGGCTCTCCGCCGGACAGCGGCAACGCGTCGCGCTGGCCCGGGCGTTCCTCGCCGACCGGCCGCTGCTCCTGCTCGACGAGCCCACGGCGGCACTGGACGGCGAGACGGAGGCCGCCGTGGTCGACGCCGTACGGCGGCTGGCGGCGGGACGCACGGTGCTGCTCGTGGTGCACCGCCCGGCGCTGCTCGCCGTGGCCGACCGTACGGTGCGGCTCACCGGCCGGGCCGAGCGCACCGCGCCGCGCGCCACGGAGCTCCGGGCCCCCACGGCGCAGGCCGCAAGCCCCACGGCGACCACCGCCCCGGCTCCCGAACCCCTCGGCGCGGCACATGCCGGCACGGTTCCCGCGTCCTCTGCGCCTCTTGCACGGGTCCGCCGGACCGCCTCGCCGCTGCGGCCTAGGTTCGCGCTCGCGCTGCTGCTGGGCACGCTCGCGCTGCTGAGCGCCGTGGGCCTGATGGCGACCTCGGCCTGGCTGATCTCCCGGGCCTCCGAGCAGCCGCCGGTGCTCTATCTGATGGTGGCGGTCACGGCGACCCGGGCGTTCGGCATCGGCCGGGCCGTGTTCCGCTACGCCGAGCGCCTCGTCGCGCACGACGCCGTCTTCCGGGCCATCGCCGACCTCAGGGTCGCGGTGTACCGCCGGCTGGAACGCCTCGCGCCCGCCGCGCTGCGGGACACCCGGCGGGGCGACCTGCTCTCCCGCCTCGTCGCCGATGTGGACGGCCTGCAGGACTACTTCCTGCGCTGGCTGCTCCCCGCGGGCGCCGCCGTCCTGACCGGCGCCGCGTCGGCCGCGTTCACCGCCTGGCTGCTCCCCGGCGCCGGAGCCGTCCTGGCCGCGGGGCTGCTCACCGCCGGAGTCGCCGTCCCCGCCCTGTCGGCGGCGCTCGCCCGGCGCGCCGAACGGGCCCTCGCCCCCGCCCGCGGCGAGCTCGCGGCCCAGGTCGTGGAGGTACTGACCGGCACCGCCGAGCTCACGGTCGCCGGGGCGCTGCCCGGGCGCCGCGCGAAGGCGGCCGAGGCCGACCGCGTGCTCACCCGGATCGCGGCGCGCTCCGCGGCCGGTGCGGCGCTCGGGGCCGGACTCGGAGCGCTGGTCTGCGGTCTCACCGTCACCGTCTGCGCCTGGGCGGGCGTCCGGGCGGCGGCCGCCGGGGAGCTGCGCGGAATCGCGCTCGCGGTCGTCGTGCTCACCCCGCTCGCCGCCTTCGAGGCGGTGGCGGCCATGCCGCTCGCGGCGCAGTACCGGCAGCGCAGCCGGCAGGCGGCGCAGCGCGTCTACGACGTGCTCGACACACCCGAGCCCGTACGGGAGCCGGAACGTCCCGCCGCGGCACCCGAGGGGCCCCACCCGCTGGTCCTGCGCGGACTGTCGGCCCGTCACCCGGGACAGCGCCGGCCCGCGCTGGAGGGCGTCGACCTGGAACTGACGCCCGGTCGCCGGATCGCCGTCGTCGGCCCGTCCGGATCCGGCAAGACGACCCTCGCCCATGTGCTGCTGCGCTTCCTGGACGTCGAGGAGGGCGCGTACACCCTCGCGGGCACCGACGCGACGGCCCTCGACGGCGACGCCGTACGCCGCATGGTCGGCCTGTGCGCCCAGGACGCGCACGCCTTCGACAGCACGGTCCGCGAGAACCTGCGGCTGGCCCGGCCGGGCGCGGCCGACGCCGAGTTGCGGGCGGCCCTCACCGCCGCCCGCCTCGACCTGGATCTCGACGTCCCGGTCGGCGAGCACGGCACCCGCCTGTCCGGCGGCCAGCGGCAGCGGCTCGCACTGGCCCGCGCCCTGCTCGCCGACTTCCCCGTTCTCGTACTCGACGAGCCCGCCGAACACCTGGACCTGGCCACCGCCGACGCGCTGACCGCCGATCTGCTGACCGCGACCACGGGCCGGACGACCGTGCTGATCACCCACCGCCTCACCGGGCTGGACGCGGTCGACGAGATCCTCGTCCTCGACCGGGGCCGCGTCGTCCAGCGCGGCGGGTACCGGGAGCTGGCCGCCGCCGAGGGTCCCTTCCGCCGGGGCCTGGAACGCGAGCGGGCGGCGGACGCGCCGGACGGGGTGGGCGCGCCGGAGCCGGAGTCGATCACGGCGTAGGGCGCGGCACCGCCCTAGGCTCGCCGTATGGCAGAACGACTGGCCAAGCTGCTGGACGCCGTCGGCTCGGTCACGTCCGCGCTGCTGGCGGACGAACAACCGGGCGTCGACGCGCTCGACGTCGTCGCCGAGCAGGCCCGCGCGCTCGTGGGGGCCGACGCGGGCCTGGTTCTGCTGCCGACCGTCGAGGGCGGCCTGGAGGTGGTCGCGGTCTCGGCCCAACAGCCCGCGGGATTGGTCGGCACGGTCCTCGAGGCGGACAGCCCGCCCGTGGCGCCGCTGATGGCGGGGGAGCCGGTGTTCGTCGAGGACGCCGCGACCGACGACCGGATGACCACGGCCATCGCCCCGCGCTTCGGAGCGTGCATGATGCTGCCGCTCCAGAGCAGCGGGCATGTGATGGGCGCCCTCGCGCTGCCGAGGAAGCACGGCGTCCCGGGGTTCACCGAGGACGAGCGCTTTGTCGCCACCCAGTTCGCGGCGCAGGCGGCGCTGGCGCTGCTGCTCGCCGACGCCCAGCGCGACCGCAACCGGCTGGCCGTCTACGAGGAGCGCGACCGGATCGCCCGCGATCTGCACGACCTGGTCATCCAGCGGCTCTTCGCGACCGGGCTGATGCTCCAGGGCGCCCGGCGCAAGGCGCTGCCGCCCGACGCCGAGGAGGGCATCGCGCACGCGGTCGAGGAGCTCGACGCCACCATCCAGGAGGTGCGGACGGCGATCTTCGCACTGCAGCAGGAGCCGCGGGACGACGCACCGGCGGGGCTGCGCGCCCAGGTCCTGCGGGAGACCGGCTCGGCCGCCCGGGGCCTGGGCTTCCAGCCCTCGGTCCGCTTCGTGGGGCCGGTCGACTCGCGGGTCGGCGCGCTCAGCGCCCGCAATCTCGTGGCGGCGTTGCGCGAGGCGCTGTCCAATGTGCAGCGGCACGCGGGCGCCACCTGGGTCGAGGTGGTCCTCGACGCCACCGCCGTCCTGTCCGACGGACGCGAGGGGGTGCGGCTGATCGTCTCCGACGACGGTGTGGGCATCCCGGAGACCGGACGGCGCAGCGGACTGCGCAACCTCGCGCGGCGCGCGGAGTCGCTGGGCGGCGAGTCGATCTTCGGGCCGGGGCCGGACGGCAGGGGCACCACGCTCGCCTGGGAGGCGCCCCTGTGACCACCGGCCCCGCCGCGAGGGGCCGCCCCGGCCCCGTACGCGCGTGCGGTCCGGTCAGCGGCCGGCGAGGATCCGCTCGATGACGCGGGCGACGCCGTCCTGCTCGTTGGCCACCGTGTGGTGCGTCGTGGCGGCGAGCACGTCGGGGTGGGCGTTGGCGACCGCGTACGAGGTGCCGGCCCAGGACAGCATGGGCAGGTCGTTGGGCATGTCCCCGAAGGCCACGACCTCCTCGGCGGAGATGCCGAGGTCCGCGCAGCAGCGCGCGAGCGTCGTGGCCTTGCTGACCCCCGTGCCGCTGATCTCCAGCAGCGCCGACGCGCTGGACCGGGTGATCTCGGCGTGCTCCCCGGCCGCGGCCCGCGCGGTGCGCAGGAAGGCGTCCGGGTCCATGGACGGGTGCTTGGCCAGCAGCTTGAGTACGGGCTGGCCCTGCCGCCCGCCGTCGAGCAGTTCCTCCACCGGGGCGACGACCGCGTCCGGCGTGGGCGCGTACGGCGGGTACTCCGGCTCGTAGGCGAAGCCGCCGGTCAGCTCGACGGCGAAGGCCGTGCCGGGGACGGCGCCGCGCAGGATCGTGACGACCGCGAGCGCGTCCCGCGGGTCGAGGGGGTAGGCGGCGAGCAGGCGTCTGCCGCGGTGCAGGTCGTAGACGGCGGCGCCGTTGGCGCAGATCGCCATGCCGTGGCCCGCGGTGTGCGCGGCGACGACGTCCATCCACCGCGCGGGACGGCCGGTGACGAAGAAGACCTCGATGCCCGCGGCCTCCGCGTCCGCCAGCGCGGCGATCGTCCGGGCCGAAACGGTCTTGTCGTCGCGCAGCAGCGTGCCGTCCAGGTCGGTGGCGATCAGCCGCGGCGCGGGGGCCGCGAGGGTGGCGTCCGGGGTCCGGGGATGCTGGGTGGCTGAGGTCACCGACCCATGGTCCCCCATGCGGATGCATATGACAGCAGGCGGGTGCGGAGTGCGACCACCGCCACACACTCCGTCTTCGTTGTCAGTGCGGGGTGCCACCATCACGTCATGGCCCTTGTGCGTTGTGAAGAGCAGCCCGACCGGGAACCGGTGCTCCTGGCCGACGCTTTGCCGACCGTCGTGGACGGCATCCGCCTGGCCGCGCGCGCCGCGATACCCGTCGCCGACCCGGCGGCCGGCACCGCCACGACCTGCGGCCGGTGTGCCTGCGCCGCGTACCGGCACCGCACCTCCGGCGGTTACTGGATCCTGATCGAGCCCGGCGAGTGGCCTCTCGCCGCCGTCCCGGCCGGTCGCCGCTGGCGCGTCGCGGGCGACGGCACGGCGGTCAACCTGCGCGCGACCGCGCCCTCCGACACGTGCCGGATCAGCCACTTCGACGTCTGCCCCGCGGGCCCGCCGCTCACGGCGTCGCCCGTGCTGCTCGGCCAGTGGCGGCGCAACGCCCGCCGCCGGCTCAACTGAGCTGGGCCGGCGCCTCGGTGGCGATCCGCTCGAAGACCTTGACGTCGGCCGCGTAGACGGAGTCCGGCACCGGCCAGTGGACCACGATCTCCGTGATGCCGATCTCCGCGTAGCGGCCCGCGAAGTCGACGAAGGCGTCGAGCGACTCCAGCGGGCGCTCCGCCGTGGACCCGGTCAGCAGCACGCGGTCGAGTTCGCGCGGATCGCGCTCGATCTCCGCACAGGCGATCTCCAGCAGGTCGAACTGCCGCGAGACGACCTCGGGGCACTTCTCCACGGGCACGTCCGCCGGGCCCTTCGGGTCGCCGTACGTCACCCAGGCCTGGCCGTAGCGCGCCGCCAGCCGCAGCCCGCGGGGACCCGTCGCCGCCACCGCGAAGGGCACCCGCGGCCGCTGGACGCAGCCGGGGATGTTCCGCACCTCGTGCGCCGAGTAGAAGTCGCCCTCGTGCGTCACCACCGGTTCCGTCAGCAGCCGGTCCAGCACGGCGACGAACTCGCCGAAGCGGTCGGCCCGTTCGCGCGGCGTCCACGGCTCCTGACCCAGCGCGGTCGCGTCGTAGCCCACCCCGCCGGCGCCGATGCCGAGCGTCAGCCGGCCCTCGCTGACGTCGTCGAGGGTGATCAGTTCCTTCGCGAGCGTCACCGGGTGCCGGAAGTTCGGCGACGTCACCAGCGTGCCCAGGCGGATCCGTTCGGTCGCCGCGGCCGCCGCCGTCAGCGTCGGCAGCGCGCCGAACCACGGACCGTCCCGGAAGCTCCGCCAGGACAGGTGGTCGTAGGTGTAGGCGGCGTGGAAACCGAGTTCCTCGGCCCGACGCCAGACCTTCCGGCCCTCGTTCCAGCGGTGGATCGGCAGGATCACAGTGCTCAGGCGCATGCCCCCAACCCTACGGGGTGGCCTTTCGGCGGCCGGGGACGCGACCGCCGAGGGGCCCTGCGGGATGATCCCGCCGGTGGCGCCCGTCCGGTGGAACCCGCCGGCGGTCCTGCCGTACGAGCTGCGCTTCCGCACCACGGCGCCCTCGGTCCCCGTCGCCGGAAACCGGTCCGGTCCGGGCCCGCACGGTGGCGGTGACCTGCCGGGGAGTGCCGGATACCCCCTTCCGCGAGGGGTCGCAACCCAGAGCGCAGGCCGCCGGAAATCCGGCGCGGGAGCGGCCGGCCGGGGCACGGCTGGGCCACCCGGGTGGTGTTGATCGGAATATCGGCACCCTCGGGGTGCGGCACCGAGGATTTCGTGCTCACTTCCGCATCATCGGATTAGTCGCTCCCGACTCACCGAAGGAAGTGAGAGGTCATGGCTGCCAACACCCATGTCAGGACGTTCTGGGACGTCTTCGTGACGCTCCTGCTCAAGATGGTCGCGTACTTCGGGTTCGCCGTCCCGGCGTCGCGTAGCACGGCTCCGGCCGCGCCGCGACCGGAGACGGTCCCCGGGACCCGGTTCCTGCCGACCGCGGAGGCGGTGCGCCACTGGGCGCCGGCTCCGCGAACGGAGCCGGCACCACAACCGGTGGCCGTGGGCGCCGCCGCGTCCGGGCCGGGACTCCGTGTCGAACCAGGCGGACGCACACCCGAGCTCCCGTCGTCCCGCACATCGACCCGTACGCCATCCCGTACGCAGAGCCCCGCGTCGTTCCGCACGCCACCCCCCACGTCCGTCCGTACGCCGTCCCGTACGTCCGTCCGCACGCCGTCCCGTACTGCGCACCGCGACGAGCCCGTCGTGCCCGAGCCGTCCACCGCCTGCGAAACGGGACCCTGCCTCACCGCCGCGACCGGCTCCAACGCGCTGTCCCTGCCGCCGACGATGAAGCAGCGCATCCGCGCCGAGGCCCACGGCGCCTCGCCTGTGGCCCGCGTGCGCACCCGTCCGATCGGCGACGCCGGCCTCGACCCCGCGCTGACCGACGCGACCGAGGCCCCGGCCCGTACCCCCCGCCGCGAGTGGGCGCTCTGCGCATGACCGCCGCGGACGCGCGTGACCAGCCGGTACGGCGCGCCGCACGGCGCCCGTTGACGGAACGTCAAGCCGTCCCGACCCCGGAGGGCCGCGTCGAGCGGACCACCCGCGGGGCAGCGAACAACCCCGGCGCCCACGACAGCGGGACCGTCCGGACGCCCCGGACGACGGGCACACGCACGGGCCCGAGCCGAAGCACGGCGATGAGCAGGACCACGAGCAGGATCACGAGCAGGACAACGAGCAGGACAACGAGGACGAGGACGACGATGCCGGAGACGACCCGCACCCCCGAGGCTGTGACGGTCACCGCCGGCTCGACGGGGCTCCACAAGCGGCGGGACAGCCCGGCCCGTACCGGGGTCCTGAACCGTCCGGTCACCGAACCGCCCGCGCACGGCGGCGCTCGCCGCCGCATCCACGCGTACGGCGAGACGAGCACAGGAACGTACAGCACACCCACGTACGACTCACGCACGCACAGCTCACGCACGTACGACTCACGCACGTACGACTCACGCACGTACGACTCACGCACGTACGACTCACGCACGTACGACTCACGCACGTACGACTCACGCAGGTACAGCACAAGCACGCGCAGCCCAACCACGCACAGCTCACGCACGTACGACTCACGCACGCACAGCACAAGCACGCGCAGCCCAACCACGCACAGCACACCCACGCACACCCCACGCGAGCGCGGCACCCATACGCGAACAGGCACACCCCCAGGCATGCCCGCAGGCATCGCCACGCACCCGTACTCGCACCCCACGACCGAACGCAGCACCGCGCGGCACCGCCGCGGGGGCCGGCCCGCCCAGGGCGACCGGTGGAGCCGACGACGCTCCCGGACGTCCCACTACGGCTGAACCGCGCGATCCGCAGGAGGAACCCCGGCAAGTCGGACGTCCCGCACCGCCTCCCCTACGGGGGAGTCAACCCGAAGGACTACGCACAACCGCCCCCCAGAGTGACGACGGGGTGTGGTCCACGCCACTAGGTTCGTGGCGTGACTGTGATCGCTACCGAAAGCCTGACGAAGCGGTACCCGAGGGTGACCGCTCTGGACCGGCTCACCGTCGACATCGCACCCGGTGTGACCGGGTTGGTCGGTGCCAACGGAGCCGGCAAGTCGACCCTGATCAAGATCCTGCTGGGGTTGGCGCCGGCCACGGAAGGCCGGGCCTCCGTGCTGGGCATGGATGTGGCGACCGAGGGCGCGTCGATCCGCGCCCACGTGGGCTACATGCCGGAGCACGACTGCCTGCCGCCGGACGTGTCGGCGACCGAGTTCGTCGTGCACATGGCCCGCATCTCGGGCCTGCCGCCGGCCGCCGCGCGCGAGCGCACCGCGGACACGCTCCGCCATGTCGGCCTGTACGAGGAGCGGTACCGTCCCATGGGCGGCTACTCCACGGGTATGAAGCAGCGGGTGAAGCTGGCCCAGGCGCTGGTCCACGACCCCCGGCTGGTGCTGCTCGACGAGCCGACGAACGGGCTGGACCCCGTCGGCCGCGACGACATGCTCGGGCTGATCCGCCGGGTCCACACCGACTTCGGCATCTCCGTCCTGGTCACCTCCCATCTGCTCGGTGAGCTGGAGCGCACCAGCGACCACATCGTGGTCATCGACGGCGGCTCCCTCCTGCGCTCCTCCTCGACCAGCGACTTCACGCAGGCGACCGCCTCGCTCACGGTCGAGGTCACCGAGCACGAGGACGAACTGGTCGCGAAGCTGACCGCCGCCGGGCTCAACGCGCACGCGGACGGCCGGCTGATCATGGTCGACATCGACGGGGACGAGACGTACGACGCGGTCCGCGACGCGGTCGCGGAGCTCGGCACGGGCCTGGTGCGCATGGAGCAGCACCGGCACCGCATCGCCGAGATCTTCCGGGGAGGGAACGACCATGACGCAGCTTGAGGGCAGGCCGCCCGCGGCCGACGTCATCCACGACATCGGCTACCGGCACTACGACGGGCCGCGCCTGGGTCGCGGCTACGCGCGCAAGTCGCTGTACGCGCAGAGCCTGCGCAGCGCCTACGGCCTCGGCCGCTCGGCGAAGTCCAAGGTGCTGCCGATGATCCTTCTGGCCGTGATGTGCGGGCCCGCCGCCATCATGGTCGCGGTGGCGATCGGGACGAAGGCGACCGAGCTGCCGATCGAGTACACCCAGTATGTGATCATCATGCAGGCCGTGATCGGCCTCTACCTCGCGGCGCAGGCGCCGCAGGCGGTCTCGCTCGACCTGCGCTTCAAGACGACCCCGCTCTACTTCTCCCGTCCGATCGAGGCGGTCGACTACGTCGCGGCGAAGTTCGCGGCGCTGACCACGGCGCTGTTCATCCTCACCGGGGTCCCGCTGCTGATCATGTACATCGGCGCGCTGCTGGCCAAGTTCGACGTCGGCGACCAGAGCGAGGGCTTCGCCAAGGCCCTGCTGTCCGCGCTGCTGCTGTCCCTGCTGTTCGCCGGCATCGGCCTGGTCATCGCGGCGCTCACGCCCCGCCGGGGCTTCGGCGTCGCCGCGGTCATCGCCGTGTTCACGCTCTCGTACGGCGCGGTGAGCAGCGTCCAGGGAGTGGCCTCCATCAACGGCAACGAGACCGTGATCGCCTGGCTGGGCCTGTTCTCGCCGATCACGCTGATCGACGGCACGCAGACCTGGTGGCTGGGCGCGACCTCCAGCTTCGTCGAAGGCGCGGGCCCGAAGACCGCGGTCGTCGGCACGGTCTACCTCCTCGTCCTCCTCGCCGTGATCGCCGGCTCCTTCGGCCTGCTGATGCGCCGCTACCGAAAGGCCGTTCTGTCGTGACCACCCTGTCCATCGACCATGTGTCCCGCTGGTTCGGCAACGTCGTCGCCGTCAACGACGTCACGATGACGATCGGCCCGGGCGTCACCGGTCTGCTCGGCCCCAACGGCGCGGGCAAGTCCACCCTGATCAACATGATGGGCGGCTTCCTCGCCCCCTCGGCGGGCGGCGTCACCCTCGACGGCGCCACGGTCTGGCGGAACGAGCAGGTGTACCGGCACATCGGCATCGTGCCCGAGCGGGAGGCGATGTACGACTTCCTGACCGCCCGCGAGTTCGTGGTCGCCAACGCCGAGCTGCAGGGCCTGGCCGATCCGGGGGCGGCGGCGCAGCGCGCCCTGGCCACGGTCGAGATGGAGTTCGCCCAGGACCGTCCGGTCTCCACGTACAGCAAGGGCATGCGGCAGCGCGCGAAGATGGCCGCCGCCCTGGTGCACGATCCGTCGGTGCTGCTGCTGGACGAGCCGTTCAACGGCATGGACCCGCGCCAGCGCATGCAGCTGATGGACCTGCTGCGGTGGATGGGGGCCGAGGGCCGGACGGTGCTGTTCTCCTCGCACATCCTCGAGGAGGTCGAGCAGCTGGCGAGCCACATCGAGGTGGTCGTCGCCGGCCGGCACGCCGCCTCCGGCGACTTCCGCAAGATCCGCCGGCTCATGACCGACCGGCCGCACCGCTACCTGGTGCGCTCCAGCGACGACCGGGCACTCGCCGCGGCGCTGATCGCGGACGGTTCCACGGCCGCCATCGAGCTGGACTGGAAGGAGCGGGCGCTGCGGATCCAGGCGATCGACTTCGCCGGTTTCACCGAGCTGCTGCCGCGCGTCGCGCGGGAGCGGGGCATCCGGCTCTACACGGTCTCGCCGTCCGACGAGTCCCTGGAGAGCGTCTTCTCCTACCTGGTCACGGCGTAGGCACCCGGCTGTAAGGAGCTTCGATGTTCAATCCCACCGTGGCCAGGCTGACCTACCGGGGGCTGCTCGGCCGCCGCCGGGCCCTGGTCCTGTTCGCCCTGCCCGCGCTGCTGATCCTGATCGCCGTGGCGGTACGGGTGCTGGTCGGCGCCGACGACTCCATCGCGAGTTCGGTGCTGGGCGGTTTCGCCCTGGCGACGATGGTGCCGCTGGTCGGAGTGATCGCCGGTACCGGTGCCATAGGGCCGGAGATCGACGACGGCTCGATCATCTACCTGCTGGCCAAGCCGGTGCGGCGGCCGACGATCATCGTCACGAAGCTGCTGGTCGCCATCGGGGTCTCGGTGGTCTTCTCGGCCGTGCCGACCCTGATCGCCGGGTTCATCCTCAACGGCAACAGCCAGGGCATCGCGGTCGCGTTCACCGCCGCGGCGGCGGTCGCCTCCGTCACGTACGCCGCGATCTTCCTCCTGCTGGGCGTGGTGACGCGGCAGGCGGTCGTCTTCGGCCTGGTCTACGCGCTGATCTGGGAGTCGCTGATCGGCAGCCTGGTGCCGGGGGCGCGCACACTGAGCGTGCAGCAGTGGGCCCTGGCGCTGGCCCAGAAGATCGCGGGCGAGGGCATGGTGACCTCCGACGTGGGGCTGCCGCTGGCGGTGGTGCTGCTGATCGGTGTCACGCTGGCCGCCACGGCTTTCGCGGGGCAGCGGATGCGGTCGCTGACGCTGGCCGGCGAGGAGTGATCCCCGCGTCGTAGCAGTGGGCCGCCCGGGTGGTCTTCTCCCGCCCGGGCGGCCCTGCTCCCCCGCCGTCCGCACATCGGATTGTCAGATTTGCGGCGTGATGTCCGAGACTCCGCTGCTCTTCGCCATGGGTGTGTTCCTGGCCGCCCTCGGCCTGCTCATCGCGCTGTTCAGCCCGGAGCTGGCCCATCGCATCGACGGGCTCGCCGCGCGCGTCGCCGCCGGGCTCCGCGTCCGTCTCGCCCGGAGCCGGCGCCCTCGTCGTTTCGCACCCGCCCCCCGAAAGTGGGCCACGTCACAGTCCTCATTGAAAATTCAAGGGAATGTCGCTACGGTGAAAGAGGTTGAAACGTAAACCAAGACGTCCCCAAGGAGTTCACGATGGGCCTGTTCAGCCGCAAGAGCGACGCCGCCGAGACCACCACCGCCGCCCCCACCGCGGACCTGGCGCACCTCACCGGCGAGTACACGATCGACCCCACCCACAGCGAGGTCGGCTTCTCCGTGCGCCACGCCATGGTCACGACCGTGCGCGGCCAGTTCGCCGAGTACGAGGGCAAGCTGAGCCTGGACGGCGCCAAGCCGGCCAACTCCTCCGCCGAGGTGTCGATCAAGGTCGTCAGCGTGGACACCAACCAGGCGCAGCGCGACGAGCACCTGCGCACCGGCGACTTCTTCGACGTCGCCACCTACCCGGAGATCAGCTTCCGCAGCACCTCCGCCGAGCAGGTCGACGACGAGACCTACCGCATGCACGGTGACCTCACGATCAAGGGCACCACCAAGCCGGTCTCCATCGACTTCACCTACAACGGCTCCGCCACCGACCCCTACGGCAACCTCCGTGTCGGTTTCGAGGGTTCCACGACCGTCAACCGCGGCGACTGGGGCCTCACCTACAACGCGGCCCTCGAGGGCGGCGGCGTCCTGATCAGCGACAAGGTCAAGCTGACCTTCGACATCTCCGCGATCAAGGCGGCCTGAACCCGCTGATACAGCCGTCCCCCTGCCGTACGACGGAGGGGACGGCAGCGGACGAGACGGCCGGCACCGCCGGCACCGGGCGCCGCCGCACCGCACCGAGCGGCGCGGCGGCCCGGGTCGTCACCCAGGCCCGCGGGCGGGCGCGCTCCCCACGGGAGCCACATCCGTCCGCCGGCCCTCACCGTCGGTGTTCACGTCGCCCATGAGCGGTCCGGATCTCCGGCGCTTGTGGGCTTCTCCGTGCGTTTTTGGTGCCAACGGGGCCACGGGCATGCGCGCACCGGAATCGAGCAGCTCGCCCCCCTGCCGGATGGGTCCGCCCTGCCGCGGGCTCAGATCCCGGGGAAGAGCCGCTCCAGGACCAGGGCGATCCCGTCCTCGCCGTTGGACGCCGTGACCTCGTCGGCGGCCGCCTTCAGCAGGGCGTGGGCGTTGCCCATCGCGACGCCGTGGCCCGCCCACTCGAACATCGGCAGGTCGTTGGGCATGTCGCCGAAGGCGATGGTGTCCTGCGCGGTCCGGCCCAGCCGGCGGGCGGCCAGCGACAGCCCCCGGGCCTTGGACAGGCCCAGCGGCAGCAGCTCCACGATGCCCGCGCCGGACATCACCGCGCTCACCAGGCCGCCGGCCGCCGCGGTCGCCGCGTGCGCGAGTTCGTCGTCACCCATCCGAGGGTGCTGGATGTAGAGCTTGCTGACGGGCGACGCCCACAGCCCCTCCACGTCGTCCACCTCGCCGCCCACCGGCAGCTCGGAGTCGAACAGCCGGTAGCCGGGGCCCAGCACGATGTCGCCGTCCACGCCGTCGAGCGCCGCCGCGACAGCCAGCCGGCCGGTCTCCGCCTCGATCTTGGCCAGCGCCGCCCGGGCGGTCTGCCGGTCCAGCGTGACCGAGGTCAGCAGCCGCCGCTCGCCCGCGTGGTAGACCTGCGCGCCCTGCATGCAGACGGCCAGGCCCTCGTAGCCGAGGTCCTCCAGGACGTGCACGGTGCGGGCCACCGGGCGTCCGGTGACGACGATGTGCTCGGCACCCGCCGCGGTGGCCGCGGCGAGTGCCTTGCGGGAACGCTCGGAGACGGTGTGGTCGGGACCGAGCAGCGTGCCGTCGAGATCCGTCGCGATCAGACGGTAGGGGAGCGGGGCGGTCACTTGGCGACCGGCTCCAGTACCTCGCGGCCGCCCAGGTACGGGCGCAGCACCTCGGGGACGCGGACCGAGCCGTCGGCCTGCTGGTGGTTCTCCAGAAGGGCGACGATGGTGCGCGGGATGGCGCAGAGCGTGCCGTTGAGCGTGGCCAGCGGGCGGGTGCCGTTCTCGTCCCGCAGCCGGATGGAGAGGCGGCGGGCCTGGAACTCGGTGGTGTTCGAGGTCGAGGTCAGCTCGCGGTACTTGCCCTGGGTCGGGATCCACGCCTCGCAGTCGAACTTGCGCGCCGCCGAGGAGCCCAGGTCACCCGAGGCCAGCTCGATCACCCGGAACGGCAGCTCCAGCGAGGTCAGCCACTGCTTCTCCCACTCGACCAGCCGCGCGTGCTCGGCCTCGGCGTCCTCGGGCCGGGTGAAGACGAACATCTCCACCTTGTCGAACTGGTGGACCCGGATGATGCCGCGGGTGTCCTTGCCGTACGAGCCCGCCTCGCGCCGGTAGCAGGGCGAGAAGCCCGCGTAGCGCAGCGGCAGCTTGCCCGCCTCGATGATCTCGTCCATGTGGTACGCGGCGAGCGGGACCTCGGAGGTGCCGACCAGGTACAGGCCGTCCTTCTCCAGGTAGTACACGTCGTCCTCGACCTGGCCGAGGTAGCCGGTGCCGGCCATGGCCTCCGGCTTGACCAGCGTCGGGGTCAGCACGGGGGTGAAGCCGGCCGCGGTGGCCTGCGCGATGGCCGCGTTGACCAGGGCCAGCTCCAGCAGCGCGCCGACGCCGGTCAGGTAGTAGAAGCGCGAGCCGGAGACCTTGGCGCCGCGGTCGACGTCGATGGCGCCGAGCAGCTCGCCCAGGTCGATGTGGTCCTTGGGCTCGAAGCCCTCGGCGGCGAAGTCGCGAGGGTTGCCGACGACCTCCTTGACGACGAAGTCATCCTCGCCGCCGATGGGGGCGTCCGGGTGGACGATGTTGGCGAGCTGCAGCAGCAGGCGCCGCGCCTCCTCGGCGGCCTCGTGCTGCTCGGCGTCGGCGCCCTTGACGGCGGCCTTGAGCTGCTCGGCCCGCTTCAGCAGCTCGGCCCGCTCCTCGCCCTGCGCCTTGCCGACCAGCTTGCCCAGCGACCTCTGCTCCGCGCGCAGCTCGTCGAAGCGGGTACTGGACGACCTGCGCCGCTCGTCGGCGGAGAGCAGGGCGTCGACGAGCGCGACGTCCTCTCCACGGGCGCGCTGGGAGGCGCGCACACGGTCGGGGTCCTCACGAAGCAGGCGAAGGTCAATCACGGGGAACAGGCTACCGGTGCGCCGGGTGAGGACGCGACAAGTTAAGTGCTTTATCGGGCGTTATGCCCGATTCGAAAAGGGGGGCGCGGTGAATGCCGTACGGCCGATAATGGCGAGCGGGTAACCGTCAACCGAATTCCGCGCATCCCTCCGGGGAGGGCATGTGGCCTGTGGACAAGGGTAGTTGGGGCAGGTCCGGAGCGGGGAGTTATCCACAGGGGGGAGGGTTTCCCCCTGGCTTGTCCACAGCGGGTGTGGATGGGCTGTGGAAGATGGACTTGATCGTTCCGCGGGGTGGTCGCCGGCCCGTTGATTCCCGGTCCAAACCCTCCCAACACTCCCTTTCGAGTGAGAACTCTTCCCTCTATCGAGTTGTTCGAAGGTATTGGGATGACGAATGATGACCTGGGGGTCCGTGGGGCACCTTGGTGCGAGTGTGCCGATTTGTCGATCTGGCGGTTCCTTGGGCGACTTGTTCTGTCGACTTATCCCCAGCCCGCGGGAAGGGCCTGTGGATAACGCGGTGGACAACCGAAGGGCCCACCGGTTGTTCACCGGAGGGCCCTGAAAGCGGTGCGAGGGGGCCTCAGACCCGTCCGTCGAGGGTGCGTCCCAGCCAGTCCGCCGCCGCCGTGAACTCCTCGTCCGTGGTGCCCTTGCGCTGCTGCGGCGGCACCTCGTCCGCGCGCGGGTACGAGCCCAGGAAGCGCACCTGCGGACAGATCCGCTTCAGGCCCATCAGCGCCTCCCCGACCCGGCGCTCGGTGATGTGGCCCTCGCAGTCCACCGAGAAGCAGTACCGGCCGATGCCCTCACCGGTCGGCCGCGACTCGATGCGGATCAGGTTCACCCCGCGCACGGCGTACTCCTGCAGCAGCTCCAGCAGCGCGCCCGGATGGTCGTCGCCCAGCCAGAACACCGCCGAGGTCTTGTCGGCGCCGGTCGGGGCGACCGGCCGGGCCGGCCGGCCGACCAGGACGAAGCGGGTCTCGGCGTTCGCCGCGTCGTGGATCTCGGTGACCAGCGGCTCCAGCCCGTACGTCGGCGCCGCGAACTCACCCGCGAACGCCGCGTCGAACCGGCCCTCCGCCACCAGCCGCGCGCCGTCCGCGTTCGACGCCGCCGACTCCCACGCGGCGTCCGGCAGATGCGCCGACAGCCACTTGCGGACCTGCACCTGCGCCGCCGGGTGGCCCGTGACGGTCTTGACGTCGCCCAGTCGCGTACCCGGCCGCACCAGCAGCGCGAAGGCGATGGGCAGCAGCACCTCGCGGTAGATCATCAGCGGGGAGCCGGCCGCCAGTTCGTCGAGGGTCGCGGTGATGCCGCCCTCCATCGAGTTCTCGATGGGGACGAGGGCCGCCGCCGCCTCCCCGACGCGCACCGCGTCGAGCGCGGCCTGCACCGAGACCATCGGCACCAGCTCGCGCGTCGCGGCCTCCGGGAGCGTCCGCAGCGCGGCCTCGGTGAAGGTGCCCTCAGGGCCGAGATACGTGTAGCGGCTCGCCGGCGACATGCCTGCAAGCCTAGTGGTCCGGGGCGTTCTCCTCAGGACTCCAGCAACCGCTGTCCCACGTACTCGCCCGGCGCCGCTCCGCCCGGTACCGCGAACAGCCCGCTCGCCTCGTGCCGCAGGAAGCGCGACAGCCCGTCGCCCCGGTCGAGCTTGCGCTGTACCGGGACGAACCCCTTGAGCGGGTCGGCCTGCCAGGCGACGAAGAGCAGCCCGGCGTCCGGGGCGCCGTCGTCGCGGTAGCCGTCGTGGTACGAGAAGCCGCGCCGCAGCATCGCCGCGCCGCCGTTGGAGGCCGGGGCGGCGACGCGAACGTGCGCGTCGGCGGCGATGGCGAAGGCCCGGCCGTCGGGACCGAGCTTGTCGAGGTCGGGCTTGGCGGCTTCGGTGCCACCGGACAGCGGGGCGCCGTCGGACTTGCGGCGCCCGATCACCTTCTCCTGGCGCGCCAGGGGGAGGTTGTCCCAGGAGTCCAGCAGCATGCGGATGCGCCGGACGACCGCGTAGGAACCTCCCGCCATCCACTCCGGGGAACCGGAGGCCGGGACGAAGACGCGCGCGTCGAAGTCGGGGTCGGAGGGCCGGGGATTGTTGGAGCCGTCGACCTGGCCCATCAGGTTGCGGGCCGTCCGCGGCTGCGCGGTCGTGCCGGGGGTGCGGTTGAAGCCGTTCATCTGCCAGCGCAGCGTGGCCGCGCCCGCGGCCTCCTTCTGCAGCACGCGCAGGGCGTGGAAGGCGACCAGCGCGTCGTCGGAGCCGATCTGGATCCACAGGTCGCCGTCGCTGCGCTGGCGGTCGAGCGCGTCGGCGGCGAAGTCCGGCAGCGGGGCGAGCGCCTCGGGCATCCGCCGGGCCAGATCCGTCCTGCCGAAGAAGGTCCGGCCGAAGCCGAAGGTGACGGTGAGCGAGGACGGCCCGGCGTCCAGGGCGATCTGGTTGTCGCCCGAGGGCGCCCGGCCCTCCGTCATCGCCTCGGCCGCCGCCGACCAGCGGCGCAGCAGCGCCGCGGCGCTCTTGCGGTCGGCCCCCGCGGCCAGGTCGAAGGCGGCCAGGTGGCCGCGGGCCTGCAGCGGGGTGCTGATGCCGGCCTGGTGGACGCCGTGGAACGGCACGGCCGTCGCGCCGACCGAGGTCAGCGCGGTGGGCTGCTCCCGCGTCGCGTGCGCGGCGACGGCACCCGAGGCGCCGCCCACGAGCAGCCCGGCGGCGCCGGCCGCGCCGGCCGTGCCGAGCAGACGGCGCCGCGAGAGATCCTGAGGGCGGTCGTTCATGAGCCGATCTTCACTGCCTTGGTGCGGGTGACCTGGTCGATGTCCGAGGTCCGTACGGTCACGGCGATCGTCCACTCCCCGGGGACCGGGATCTGGACGTTCTCGGCGCTCCAGTGGCCGGTGTCGACCTTGCCCAGTGTCACCGGGATGGGGCCGATCTTCTTCGACTTCAGGGTGAAGGAGAGCTTCACCTCGGGTACGTCGAAGGCCCGGCCGTCGGGGGCGGTGACCAGCAGGTGGAGCTCGTTCTCGGCGACACCGCCCGGGTCGAGCGTCACCTCGGCCTCGCCCTTGCCGTTCGTGCCGCCCGTGTCGAACGGGATCCTGACGTCCAGCGGTTCCGGCACCTCGGTGACCGGCGCCGACGCGCGCTGCTGCGCTGCGCCCTCCTCGGCGGCCCGTCCCGGCTGGGTGCCGGTGAGCAGCGTCGTGACGGCGAGCACCACGACCGCGACGGCGACCTCCGCCAGCACGGACTTGCGCAGCCCGGTGCGCTCGGTGTCGGCGTCGCGCTCCTTGCGGGCCCGCTCCTTCGCCAGCGCGGCCTCCTGCCGGGCCAGTTGCCCGGCGCGTTCGGAGGCGTCCCCGCCGGACGCGCCGCCGGCCCCCTTCCGTCCCGCCGCGACCGGCTGGGCGACGGCGGCCCTGCCGCGGACGGCGGCGTCGCCGAGCCGCGCGGTCCAGCGGCGGGAGAGCCAGGCCAGTTCCACCAGCAGGATGACCAGGCCGATCTTGACCAGCAGCAGCTGCCCGTATCCGGTGGACACCAGCGCGTCCCAGGAACCGAGCTGGCGCCAGGACTGGTAGACGCCGGTGACGACCAGCGTCACGACGGCCCCGAAGGCGATCTTCGAGAAGCGGCGCACGATGGCCCGCTCCACACGCTGCCCGCCCCACAGCGCGATCAGCAGCGCGGTGAGGCCGCCGAGCCAGACGGCCATGGCCAGCAGGTGCACGATGTCGACCGGCATCGCCACCGACGCCTGGATGCCGACCGAGGCGTGCTCGGCCATGGCCCATGTCGCGGCCAGGCCGACCGACACGACCGTGCCGCCGATGGCCAGGCCCCAGGCGAGGTCCTGGCGCTCGACCGGGTCCTCCCGCTTGGCCCAGCTGCCGAAGAGCACGGCGATGAACACCGCGCCCGCGGCGAGCAGCAGCAGCCGGGAGAGCAGCGCCGCGCCGGGCCGGGTGTCCAGGACGTCGCGCACGCCGCCGAGGTCGAAGGCGTCGCCGAGTCCGCCCCCGGCGGCGTAGGGGGCGCGCAGCATCAGCAGCGCTATCGTCGCGGCGACCATCGCCGCCCACCCGGTGGCCACCAGCCGCCGCATCGACCGCGTCCGCGCGCCCTCCGGCCAGCACACGCCGATGAAGAACGCGGCGCCGACGAGCAGCGCGAAGCCGAGGTAGGCGGCATAGCGGCCGATGTCGTACAGCGTGCCGACGATTCCCCCGCCCACCTCCTCGGTGGGCAGCGGGACGGAGGTCTTGGAAGGCGCGCCGATGGAGAAGATGAAGGCGCCCGCCACCGGGTGGCTGTCGGCCGAGACGACCTTCCACGCGACGGTGTAGGTGCCGTCGCCGAGTCCCGGCCGCAGGGCGACGGCGGCCGTCGTGTTCCCCCGGCCGCCGTCGTTCGCCCCGCCGGTCTCGGCGCGCTTCCCGTCCGGGCCGAGGACGCGGATGGAGTCCTTCGACAGCAGCACACCCTCGGAGAAGGTGAGCCGCACCTGTGCCGGCGCGGTCTGGACGACCGCTCCCTGCGCCGGGTCGGAGCCCACCAGCGCGGCGTGCGCCGACGCCGGCGCGGCGGTGCCGAACAGCAGGCCGAGCACGGCGAGCGGTACGGCCAGCAGGCGCAGCGCGGTCTTCGTCATCACCCTCATGGCGCTCTCCTCAGTCCCCCGGGCGGTAGCCCGCGGGCTTGACCGGGACGCGTACGTCGATGGTGTCGGCGTCGTCGAAGTGCAGGCGCAGCGCCACCCGCTCGCCGGCCACGGGCTTGTGTTCCAGGTCCGTCAGCATCAGGTGGTTGCCGCCGAGCGCGAGCGTGAGCCGCCCGCCCGCGGGGACGGTGAAGGAGGTCACCCGGCGCATCCGGTTGTCGTCGGTGCTGTGCAGGGTGATGTCGCCGGACAGGTCGCTGGTGACGGAGGTCAGCCGCGCGTCCGTGCCGCCGGTGTTGGTGACGGTGAAGTAGCCGGCCGCCATGTCCGCCAGCGCGGGCTGCGGGATGTAGGCGGCGCTCACCTTCAGTTCGGGACCCTCCGGGGACCCGGAGCAGGCCGTGGCGCCGAGCAGCACCAGCGCCGCCGCCACGGGGATCAGCCGTAGGGAGCGGGTCACGGCGTCCGCCCCGCGATGATCTTCGGCAGGTCGGCGGCGAACTCCTCGGACGTCGTGCCGGACATGTACAGCGCGTGCGCCTTGTCGTCCTTGGGCGAGTACGCGATCACCTGGGCGCCGTGCGTCACGGTGATGCTGCCGTCCTTCTCCTTCACCGGCTTCTCCACGTCCACGCCGAGCGCACGCGCGCCCGCCTGGATCGTGGCGAAGTCGCCGGTGAGGCCGACGAAGGACTTGTCCTGCGCCGCCAGCCACTCGCCGAGCCGCTGCGGGGTGTCGCGCTCGGGGTCGGTGGTGACGAAGACGACGACGAGCTTGTCCTGCTCCGCCTTGGGCAGCTTCGACTTGGCGATCGCGATGTCGCTCATCGTCGTGGGGCACACGTCGGGGCAGTGGGTGTAACCGAAGAAGAGCAGGGTCGGCCGGCCCGCGGTCCGCTCCACGAGGTCGTACTTCTCGCCGTGCGTGTCCGTGAGGATCATGTCCGGCTTCTCGAAGGGCGTGTCGAGGACGGTCGCCGCCTTCGGCGTCCCCTCGACGGAGACGACCGGCTCGGCGGCGGAGCCGGTTCCGGAGCCGTCGGCGCCGCCACAGGCGGCGAGGGTCAGGGCGAGTGCGGCGACGGCGGCTGCCGAGGCTGCCGCCCTGAGGGTGGTACGCATCAGGGATTCCCCAGGAATTCGTTGCGGCGCCGGGGCGGCCGCGGCGCGTGCGCGACGGCCGCCCCGGCGATGGTGCGTCAGGCGGACGGGGTGCCCGTGCCGCGGCGACGGCCGGCCAGCACGCCGAAGGCGGCGCCGAGCACGCCCACGACGATGCCGACGACGCCCAGCACCCGGGCCGTGGTGTCACTGGCGTCGGCGGAGGCCGCCTTCTCGGTGGCGCCGTCGCCGGACGCCGAGACGGCCTCGGCCTTGGCGTCGTCCTTCTTGTCGTCCGCGGTGGAGGCGTCGTGGCCGTGGCCGTCCTCCGCGGCGTCGGCCAGGGTCAGCACGGGAGCCGGGTGCTCCGGCTCCTCCTGACCCTTCTGCTGCTCCTCGATCCAGCGCACGACCTCCTTGTTGTCGTACGTCTGGAGAGCCTTGAAGACCAGCTGGTCGGTGTCCTCGGGCAGCGGGCCCAGGGAGACCGGGAACTGCTGGAACTCGCCGGGCTTGATCTTCCCGCCGCTCCAGGTGATCTTCGTGACCGCCTCGGTGATCTCGCCGCCGTGCGTCTTCAGCGGGGTCTTGAGCTTGCTCTTGGTGATCTGCACCGTCCAGCCGGGGACCGGCTGGGTGGAGACCGAGGCGATCGGGTGGTCGATCGGCAGGTTGACCTCGACCTTGATCGTCGCGGCCTTGTCGTCCTCGTTGGGGACCTTGAACGCGACCGTGCTGTAGCCGCCCTTGGCGGCGTTGCCGGGCTGGACGCTCACGTGCGCGAAGGCGGGGACGGCGGTGGCGAGCACGGCCGCCCCGGTGACGGCGGCGAGGGCGGTGGCGCGGCGCATGACGGTGTTCATGATGCGGAGACTCCACGATGACGGAGGGAAAGTGGCGGATGGCACGCGTGCGGCGCGCGCGACTCCGCCCTCATACGTCGGTGGAGCGGGTCGCGTTCAGGCCGCGAGGGCGTACGCCGGAGGGCCGCGCCGGGCCAGGCTGTGCCGCAGCAGCACGGTGCGCGGCACACGGGTGACGTCCCGGGTGCGGCCCGCGGCGGGGACGGGGCCGGACGCGGCCGGGGCCCCTGTCAGCAGGACGCGCACGAGCGCGACGGCGTGGCGCAGGGCACCGCCCGACAACTCGGTCAGCCCGCGGACCGACAGCGCGAGCAGCCGCCACAGCGCGGCCTCGCCGCGGCGCAGCAGCCAGCCGGCGGTCACCGCGGCGAGCACGTGCCCGAGCAGCATGGGGAGGCTGTAGGAGAGCATCGTGTTCTCGGCCGCCGGGTGGGGCATCCCGGGCATGCCGTGCGCGTGGGAGGCGAGCCGTGTCGCCGGCTCGTCGCAGAGCAGCCGGCCGGCGATCTCGGCGATGCCGCCGCCGCGCCCGCAGACCCCGCCCACGTTGAACAGCACGTGCAGCGCGAGTTGGCCGCCCGCGAGGCCGGTCGCGATCGCCGGCATCGAGCGCTCCCGCCCGGCGAGCGGGACGGCGACGGCGAAGACGGTGAGCCAGCCCACCGCCAGCGTCCAGCCGGGTACGCCGTGCCCCGAGGCCAGCGTGTGCGCGCCCGCGGACAACGCGACGCAGACCGCGGTGAACACCGCGGCCCGCAGCAGTCGCAGATCGGCGCCGGCGCGCACGGGGGAAGACATGACGGGCGTCATCCTCTCACCGCGCGCCCCCGTTGCGAACGGCGGGTCCCGGAACGTGTCGGTCTGTGCTATGGCGTCCGGCGGCGTTCCTACACCGGCCTGAGGAGCGACGGCATCCGCCGTATGGCTGGCATCACGTCAACGCCACGCTTACCGACCGTGTTTCGGGGCAATACGTATCGGTATGTCGAGCCGCAGCCAGGAGGCTGAGCATGAGCATCTGGTGGTCCCTCCACTTGCGGCGCGAGGCTGCGAGCGTTCCGCTCGCCCGCCGGCTCCTGCTGGGGACGATGGAGACGGCCGGGGTGGATCCGGACATCTCCTACGACCTGTCCGTCGCACTCACCGAGGCCTGTGCCAACGCCGTTGAGCACGCCGCGCACGGCGAGTACCGGGTGACCGCCCGCATCGAAGGGGACCGCTGCCGCATCGAGGTGGCGGACTCCGGACCGGGCTTCGCCCCGGACCTGCGCCGTACGCACCACTCCGTACGGCCGCTGGCGAAGAAGGACCAGCACGCGGAGCACGGGCGCGGCCTCTTCCTGATCGAGGCGCTCGTGGACCACGTCCACTTCCACAACCGTCCCGGGCACGGGGCGGTGGTCAGCTTCGACAAGATCCTCAAGTGGCGGGACGACTCCCTGCTCAAGGTCTCGTAGGGCCTCCTGGGGCGACACGGCCGAGGAGGACACGGCCCAGGACGACACGGCCCGGGGTCCGCCCGGGATCGCGCCGCCCCGCACGGCGGGAAGGCCGGGGCCCCGCGGACACCGTCCGCGGGGCCCCGGCCTTCCTGCGTGTCGGTGGCGTCAGCCCTTGAGGCCGGCCATCCAGCTCTCGACCTCGTCGGAGCGGCGCGGCAGGCCCGCGCTGAGGTTCCGGTTGCCGTCCTCGGTGACGAGGATGTCGTCCTCGATGCGGACGCCGATGCCCCGGTACTCCTCGGGCACGGTCAGGTCGTCGGACTGGAAGTACAGACCCGGCTCGACCGTGAGGACCACGCCCGGCTCCAGGGTGCCGTTGACGTAGGTCTCGGTGCGGGCGGCGGCGCAGTCGTGGACGTCCAGGCCCAGCATGTGGCCGGTGCCGTGGAGGGTCCAGCGGCGCTGCAGGCCGAGCTCGAGGACGCGCTCGACCGGGCCCTCCAGCAGACCCCACTCGACGAGCTTCTCCGTCAGCACGCGCTGGGCGGCGTCGTGGAAGTCGCGGTAGGCGGCGCCGGGGCGGACGGCGGCGATGCCGGCCTCCTGGGCCTCGTACACGGCGTCGTAGACCTTGCGCTGGATGTCGCTGTACGTGCCGTTGATCGGCAGCGTGCGCGTGACGTCGGCGGTGTAGAGGCTGTGGGTCTCCACCCCGGCGTCGAGCAGCAGCAGGTCACCGGAGCGGACCGGGCCGTCGTTGCGGACCCAGTGCAGGGTGCAGGCGTGCGGGCCGGCGGCGCAGATGGAGCCGTAGCCGACGTCGTTGCCCTCGACCCGGGCGCGCAGGAAGAACGTTCCCTCGATGTACCGCTCGGAGGTCGCCTCGGCCTTGTCCAGGACCCGGACGACGTCCTCGAAGCCGCGGGCCGTGGAGTCGCAGGCGTTCTGCAGCTCGCCGATCTCCCACTCGTCCTTGACCAGCCGCAGCTCGGACAGGAACTCCTTCAGCTCCGCGTCGCGCTCGGCGGTGACCTTGTCGGTCAGCGCCGCCTCGACACCGGCGTCGTAGCCGCGGACCACCCGGACCGGGCCGGTGGCCTCGCGCAGCGCCTCGGCGACCTTGCGGACGTCGGCGCAGGGCAGGCCCAGCAGGACCTCGCCCTCGGCCAGGCTGTGGCGGCGGCCGGTCCACAGCTCGCCCTGGCCGTCCAGCCAGAACTCGCCGTTCTCGCGCGAGGAGCGGGGCAGCAGATACGCCGTGGCGTCGTGGCCGCCGTCCCCGCGGGGCTCCAGGACCAGGACGGCGTCCTGGGTCTGGTCGCCGGTGAGGTACACGTACTCGGTGGCGGCACGGAAGGGGTAGTCCGTGTCGTTGGCGCGGGTGCGCAGGTTGCCGGCGGGGATCACCAGCCGCTCGCCCGGGAACCGGGCGGACAGCGCCGCGCGCCGCTTGGCGGCGTACGGAGCCTGCTCGATCGGCTGCAGGTCGCGCAGCTCGGTGTCGGCCCAGCCGGACTTCATCACTTCGGTGAGCTCGTCGGAGACGGCCGGGTACAGGCCGTTCTTCCGCTGCTTGATGGGCTCGTCACCTTCCGGGGTCTCCGGGGCGCGGTCCTCGGCCACGTCATGCCTCCTCGCTGTAGACCACCCCATCGTAAGTGGGTGTGGGGGGCAATCGGTCGCGGTACCCCGGAGGCGCTCAGTCGAAGCGGGCGGCGAGCAGGACGACGTCCTCGGTCGGGTGGGGGTTCTCACGGTCGTCGGGGAGCAGGGTGTGCAGGACGTGCTCGACCAGCTGGGCGGGGTCGTCCCGGGCGGTGCGCGGGGCGGACGCGGCGGCCGCGTGCAGGCGGGCGAAGGCGCGGTCGACGGGGTCGCCGGTACGGTGCAGCAGGCCGTCGGTGTAGAGCAGCAGGGTCTCCCCGGAGAGCGCCCGGAAGTCGACGCTGGGCGCCTCCCAGCAGCTGAGCATCCCCAGCGGCGCCGAGAGCGAGGTCTCCACGTACTCGATCCGCCGCCCGCCGACGATCAACGGCGGGCAGTGCCCGGCACCGGCGAGCACGATCTTCCGGGAGGCCGGCTCGACGTACGCGAACAGTGCCGTCGCCGAGCGGGCGGGTTCGGTCAGCCGCAGCAGCAGCTCCAGGTCGGAGAGGACGGCGACCGGGTCCTCGCCCTCCATCACCGCGTACGCCCGCAGCGAGGCGCGCAGCCGTCCCATCGCGGCGACCGCGCTGATACCGCTGCCGCTGACCCCGCCGACCGACAGCCCCAGCGCGCCTTCGGGCAGCGGGAGGGCGTCGTACCAGTCGCCCCCGCCCCCGGCGGCCGGGCGGTGCCGTACGGCCATGCGGACCCCGGGGACCCGGGGGAGCCGGGCCGGCAGCAGTTCCTCGCGGAGGGTGGCGACGGTGGCGCGGCTGCGGTCCAGCTCGAGCAGCCGGGCGAGATGTTCGGTCGCGTACCGGCAGTACAGCCCGATGAGGTGGCGGCGCCGCTCCACGGGCTCGGCCGGCTCGTCGTAGAACCACAGGGCCGAGCCGAGCCGGCCGGCGGACTCGCCGGACAGCCGCAGGGCGTAGCTGGCCGCGAAGCCGAGCCGGGCGGCGACCTCGCGGTGGCGCGCGTCGAGGCCGGGCTCGTGGCGCAGATCGGTGTGGATCTCCTCGGCCGGCACCGCTTCGGGGGCGGCGGGCAGCGGGACCGTCTCCAGCGTGCCGAGCTCTGCCGGGCCGAGACCGAGGCCGACGACCGTGGGCGGACCGAGCCGGTCGGCGGGGGAGACGGCCGCCAGGCCGCGCCGGGCGCCGACCAAGGTGCCTCCGGCGCGCAGCAGTTCGCGGAGGGCGTCCTCGAGGGTCGCCGTCCCGGCGAGGCGCCCGGTGAGCTCGTGCAGGGTGGTCAGGTCGGTCACCCAGGAGGCCAGCCGGTCCTGGGCGGCGGTGAGTTGGCCGACCGGATCCGGTGCCGGGGGGTGTGCGTTCGGGTCGCCCGGATGGGATTGTTGTTCGACCGAGGGGGAGGCAGTGTGCGCCGGTGTCGGAATGGGTGAGTCGATTCCGGCCACTTTCGGAAGGCGCGCGGCGCTCATGGCCGCCGGCTTTCACGCACTTCGTCGTGCCGCGGCGACGGCTCCGTAGAGCAGCGCATTTCCGTCAATAGCATCGCAAACCCCCAAGCTCATGCTGCGCCGCTATCAATGGATTACCTTGTACCGCCTACTCGTGGGTGTGTCCAGGATTGCGCAGGTGGCGGGGCTGGTGTCGGAGAGCCCGGGCCGATGCACGACTATGGCCGAAAAAGGGCACCGCGTGCGACAATTAGTTGTCGACTGAAGGGGTTCTACAGCGCGTCATATCCGCCGCAGCGGGTACGTACGGGATGGGAGTTGGCGGCCTCAGGAACCCGGCGCCCGGCCAGGGCGTCATAGACGGAGACGGCCGACCCTCCCCCACGGCGGGGTGTTGCACAGCCAGCGGGACCGCACACAGCAGCAAACGCAAGCGCACGCAGCAGTTCCCAGCACGACGCAGGACGAACAAGCGCCAGTGTGCGCCACCCCCCGCCACGTTCCACGCTCGGCTCGAGACGTGATGCGCTGACTCGTAAGCGGTGTGTTCCAGATTACGTTGTGTCATGGGCAGATCCCTGAGTGCCAACGGAAAGGAACGAGCGCAGATGCGCGAGATCCTCGGAAAGCGACGCAAGAGCAGTCCGGAGCTGCTGCGTGCGGCGCTCACCTGCGCCGAACGGTGGCAGTGGCCCGTGGTGCCCGGAGCCGGCACGGACGCACGCGGCGGATGCGCCTGTCTGCGTCCGGACTGCCCGGTGCCGGGCGCCCATCCGCATGATCCGGGCCTCCTCGCGGCGACCCGCGACCCGCGGATGGTCCGCTGGTGGTGGACGCGGCGGCCGGACCAGCCGCTCGTGCTCGCCACGGGCGACCGGGTCTCGGCGGTGAGCCTGCCGGCGGTCGCGGGGGCGCGGGCGCTGGGCGTCTTCGACAAGCTCGGGGTGCGCATCGGCCCCGTCGTGTCCACCCCCACGCGGTTCGCCGTGCTGGTGGAGCCCTACTCCCTCGAAGAACTGGGCGAGTTGCTCGACCGCCACGAATGGGTGCCGACCTCGCTGCGGTACCACGGCCAGGGCGGCTATCTCCTTCTGCCGCCGTCTCCGGTCGGGTCCGGCGGCACCGCGGGGGCGCGCTGGGTCCGGCGGCCGGTGGTGGACGCGGGAGACCGGGCGCCGTGGTTGCCCGGGGTGCGGGTCATCGTCGACACCCTGGTGCAGGCGGGGCGCACGGCGCCGGACGGCAGCCGGCTCTCGTACTGACCGGGCTCCGCGCCGGGCGGGCCCCCGTCGCGGAGCGCCGCCGTCGGCCGTCGGCGGCCTCGGCAACCTCGGCCGTCACTCGTTCGGGTAGGAGCGGGGGCCGTTGTCCGGTGAACGGGCAACGGCCCCCGCTTCATGTCCGTTTCTCCCGCTATGTTCGGCGCATGATGCGTGCGCCGAACCTGCGGATGGCCGCCCTCGCCACGGTCGTGGCGGCCGCCGCGCTGCTGCCCCTGGCCGGCGCCACCGCCGGGCCCGTCCTCCCCGCCGTGCCCGTGGACGTGACCGCGGCGATCACCGACGACAAGCCCTTGTCAAGCGGCCCCAGTGTGTTCGACACCCTGCCGAAGCTGGCCGAATCCGAACGCCAGACCGCATCCTGCGGTCCCCAACTCGCCTCCCCGGCAGGGCTGCGGGCGCAGACCTGCACCATCGGCGAGGACGGCGACACCTGGGCGCGCACGTACTACGCCAACACCACGGGCCGTCCTCTGGAGGGCGTGCTGACCCTCATGCGGCCCGACGGGCGGACCGTGCAGACACGGTGCGTCATCGCGGCGAAGGCGCCGGACGGGAGCTGTGAGACGCCGCGCGAGCCGACGGTGGCGGGAGCGGCGGAACCGTACATGGCGGTGGCGGAGATCGCAGAGAAGGGCGGGGAACGTCCGCTGCTGCGCAGCGGGTCCGCACAATGAAACGTCCGGTCGCTGGCGACGGGGGATGCACCAGCGACCGGACTGTTTAAACGGTAACAAGACTTCGCCCGTACGCAAATCCGGGGTACGGGTTCCGGCCCGGCGGCCACCCCCGGCCGGGGGTGGCTGTGACCAGGATCACCAGGGGGCGATCATGGCCCGAACTGCGGCCGCCGGGGCCGCGGACCGGTCAGCTGAGGGTGATCTGCCGGTTGGTGAAGCCGCTGCGCGCCCGCCGCTCCTCCGCCGTCAGCGGGCCGGTGCGCTCCAGCACCTCGGCCAGCCGCTCGCCGAAGGCCGCCGCCGGCTTCTCGACCTCGTCCGCCGAGACGCCCGCGGGCAGGTCCCACACCGGGACGACCAGCCCGTGCGCCCGGAACGAGCCCACCAGCCGGGTGCCCTCGCCCAGCGACGAGGCACCCGCGGCGTGCAGCCGGGCCAGCGCGTCCAGCAACTGCTCCTCCGGGTGCGGCATGACCCAGCGCAGGTGGTTCTTCTCGGGCGTCTCGCACCAGTACGCCGCGTCGACACCGGTCAGCCGGACCGTCGGGATGACCGCTGCGTTCGCCCGCTCCAGTGAGGCCGCGACCTCGCCGGTGGCGGACTCCGCGTTCTCCAGCCAGAACTCGAAGCCGGTGTGCACCACCGGCTCGAACGCGGCGTTCAGGTCCAGCAGGTCCTGCAGGCGCGGGCCTTCGGGCGCCGGGCGTTCCCCGGGCACCGGGTTGCCGGGCTCCGCCTGCAGGGCGCGCAGCAGGGTGTCGGCCAGGTCGCGGCTGATGTCCCCGGAGGCGGTGTCGTTCTGCAGGCCCAGCAGCACCATGCCGGTGTCGCGGCGCAGCCCCGGCCACGCCATGGGCAGCACGGTCGCCAGGGTGACCGACGGCACGCCCTCGGGCAGCGGGTCCTTCAGCGTCAACTCGGCCGTGGCGGCGGGCACCAGCTCGCGCAGCGCCACCCAGTCGCACTCGCCGGGCAGCCCCTCGAACGGCCGCCGCACCAACTCCGTCACCGCGTGCGCCGCCTCACGGCCGTGGCACGCCTTGTAACGCCGCCCCGAGCCGCACGGGCAGGGCTCCCGGGCCCCGACGACGGGGATCTCCCCGTCGGCGATCTGCGGGCGGGCGGGGGCCTTCGTCTTCGTCGGGCGCTTCTTCGCCATGGCTCGATCTCTCCCGGTAACGGCGGTGTTCCGGCCGTGAGCCTAGCGCCACGCCGTCCGCCCTCAGGGGAGGTCGCGCCCGTGGAGGCCGGGCAACCGCCCCGCGGGGCCTACGCGAGGTCGTCGAAGGGGTCCGCGAAATCGATCGGGACGTCGAGTTGGGGCGCGAGGTCGTCACGCCGCGCGTGGCGGCTGCGCACCGCGAGCATCGCCCACACCGTGACCTCGCCGGGAGCGTCGCGCACGCCCCAGCGCAGCGACAGGTTCCGTACGATGCCGAGCCCCCGGCCGCCGCGGGCGGTGAGCGAGGGACTGGCCGGAAGCGGGCGGGTCGGTCCGCCGCCGTCGGTGACCTCCACCGTCAGCAGCCCGTCCTCGTCGATCCGCCAGGCGGCCCTGATGCCGCTGCCGCCCGAGGACGGCGCGTCGTCGCCCAGCGGGCGTGCGTGCCGGCAGGAGTTGCTCAGCAGTTCGGAAAGGATGAGCACCGCGTCGTCGACGACCGGCTCCGCGACCCCGTACGCACACAGTTCCTTGCGCAGCCTGCGCCGCGCCTCGGCCACGCCCGCCGGACCATGAGGCAAGGCCATGGTCGAGGACGTCGGCACCTCCTGGGCCACCACCAACGCCACCCCCGAGACCTCCTTCACCCCACGCCACGGGATGGATGCCCTGTCCTTCTGGGCCGGAAACCGGCCAACTGCGATCTCTTGGGGCACACACAACGATCGAACAGGTTCCGAACGCGCCGGTGCACACCGCCCGGGGAAGGATCCCGTCCGTTTTCCCTTCAGGCGCGCCCGAGTTGGGCCAGCACCTGCCTCGGACGGTTGGTGATGACCGCGTCGACGCCGAGCCGCACGCAGAGTTCGACGTCCTCGGGTTCGTTGACCGTCCACACGTGCACCCGGTGCCCCGCGTCGTGCAGCCGCTCCACGTAACCCGGGTTGGAGCGCAGGATGCGGATGCTCGGACCGGCGATCCCCACCCCGGCCGGCAGCCGGCCGTCGCGGTGCCGGGGCAGCACGTACTGCATCAGGAAGACGGTCGGCAGATCGCGCGAGGCCAGCCGGATCCGGCGCAGCGAACGCGAGGAGAAGCTCATCACCCGCACCCGGGACGGCTCGCCGGGCTCCGGCCACAGCATCCCGAACCGGTCCAGCAACTCCACCAGCCGCTCCTCCACCTGGCCCGCCCAGCGCGTGGGGTGCTTCGTCTCGATCGCCAGCTCCACCCGGCGGCCGGTGTCCGCGACCAGTTCCAGCAGCCGTTCCAGGGTCAGCACGCGGCTGAGCTCGTCCGGGTCGGCGTCGAAGCGGTCGGGGGCCTCGGCGTCGGCGTCGAGAAGGGAGCGGAGCTCCCGGGACGGCTGCCGACGCGGGCCGATCGCCCGCGCGCCGCCCGCCCGGGCCTTCCAGCTGCCGAAGTCCAGGGTCCGCAGATCGGCCAGCTCCAGCGCGGAGACCGCGCCCCGCCCGTTGGAGGTGCGGTTCACCCGGCGGTCGTGCACGCACACCAGCGTGCCGTCGGCGGTGAGGCGTACGTCGCACTCCAGGGCGTCCGCGCCGTCCTCGATCGCCTTCCGGTAGGCCGCGAGCGTGTGCTCCGGGGCGTCCTCCGACGCTCCCCGGTGGGCCACGACCTGGATCGCGCGGAGATCAGTCACCGGGCTATGGTGCCATCCGCCGGGCCGGGAACGGCCGCTGCTTACGGCGGTCTGACACCCGGTGGGAAAAGCTGTGTCCATCCTGACGGTCGTGGTACGCACCGTAGCGGTATCCGTACGCACGGCACACAACGCATATCCGAGGAGATCAGCCGTGAGCACCGAGAACGAGGTCGGCCCGGTCCCGGCGGCGGTGCCGACGCAGGCGCCCGCTGACGCTGAGTCCGCCGCTCCCGCTGCGCCTCCCGCGGCACCCGCCGCCCCGCCCGCCGGTCCCCCGGCCCCGGCCCCGGTCCAGGCTCCGGTCCAGGCTCCGGTCCAGGCTTCCGCCCCGGCGCCGGCCGCGCCCGCGGTGCCCCCGACGCCCGTGGCTCCGGCGGCCGCGCCGCCCGTGCCTCCGGTGCCGGTGCCCCCGGTGCACGCCGCCACGCCGCCCGCCGGCCACCCCGCCGTGCCCCCGGCACCCCCCGCGGGCGTCCACACCGCGCCCCTGCCGCCGGTCGCGCCGCCGCCCACGCAGCCGTACGGCGGTCCCGCCGGGCCCTCGGGCCCCATGGGCCCCTCCGGCCCCGTCGGCCCGGTCTGGGGCACCCCGGTGCCCGCCGCGCCCGCTCCCAAGAAGCGCGGCAACGGCGGACTCGTCGCCGCCGTCCTGGTCGCCGCGCTCGTCGCGGGCGGCATCGGCGGCGGAGTCGGCTTCTGGGCCGCGGACCGCAACGACAGCGCCGCGTCCACCACCGTCTCCTCGGTCGGCAACCCCAAGGACCTCAGCCGCGCCGCCGGCTCGGTCGCGGGCATCGCCAAGCAGGCCCTCCCCAGCGTCGTCACGATCGAGGCCAGCGGCCGCCAGGAAAGCGGCACCGGCACCGGCTTCGTCTACGACAAGGAAGGCCACATCCTCACCAACAACCACGTGGTCGCCCCCGCCGCCGACGGCGGCAAGCTCACCGCGACGTTCTCCGACGGCAAGAAGTACGAGGCCGAGGTCGTCGGCCGCGCCCAGGGTTACGACGTCGCCGTGATCAAGCTCAAGGGGGTCACCCCCGACAAGCTCACCCCGCTCGCCCTCGGCGACTCCGACAAGGTCGCGGTCGGTGACTCCACCATCGCCATCGGCGCCCCCTTCGGGCTCTCCGGCACGGTCACCACCGGCATCGTCAGCGCCCTGCACCGGCCGATCGCCTCCAGCGACGGCGAAGGCTCCAACGCCTCCTACATGAGCGCCATACAGACCGATGCCTCGATCAACCCCGGCAACTCCGGCGGCCCTCTGCTCAACTCCGAGGGCGCGGTCATCGGCATCAACTCCGCCATCCAGTCCACCGGCGGCAACGACGGCGCCTCCCAGGCCGGCAGCGTCGGACTGGGCTTCGCCATCCCGATCGACCAGGCCCGCCGCGTCGCGGTGGACCTGATCAAGACCGGCGAGCCCGTCTACGCGGTCATCGGCGTGCACGTCGACTCCAGCTACAGCGGCGAGGGCGCCAAGATCGCCACCGGCGCCGACGCCGTCACCTCCGGCGGCCCCGCCGACCAGGCGGGCCTGCGCTCCGGCGACGTCATCACCAAGTTCGACGACACCGTGGTCGACTCCAGCCCCACTCTCATCGGCGAGATCTGGCAGCACGAGCCCGGCGAGAAGGTCAACCTCACGTACACCCGTGACGGTCAGACCCGCACCGCCACCCTCACACTCGGCGAACGCAAGGGCGACAGCAGCAGCTGAGCCGACCCGTTAGGCTGTCCCCGCGCCGCCCCGGGCCCGGCAACCCGGAACGGTGGCGCGGGGAGAGTTGCCCGAGCGGCCTAAGGGAACGGTCTTGAAAACCGTCGTGGCAGCGATGTCACCGTGGGTTCAAATCCCACACTCTCCGCAATGGCCCGCAAAGGCAAAGGTCAGAAGGGGTGCCCTAGACACGGGGGCACCCCTTCTGGCATGTCTGCGGGGGCGCCGTGCTTCCCCCTGGTTCCCCGTCTGATCGGGCAGGCCAGGGGTACGCGTCAATCCGCCGCCTCGCCGCCGACCAGCACCCACTCCACCAGTGCCAGCAGGTAGGGCAACGCCAGAATGATCATCATCGCGGCAACGAGCGCTATGACCACAAGGATCATGCACCCGAATCCCCGGGATGCGTCGGCGATCGGGTCTTGGTCGAACATGGATCCTCCCCGGCGGAACTGTAACCTGCGGGCGGTGCGGCGGCATTGGCAAGGCCAAAAGGGGTGCCCCGGACATGGGGCACCCCTTCTGGCATGCGTGGGCGGCCTCAGTCGGCCGGGCGTGGTCGGCGGAGGTCAGCCGAGGATCTTCACCTTGGCTCGCTGGAATTCCTCTTCGGTGATGTCGCCCTTGGCTTTGAGTTCCGACAGCTTCGAGAGTTCATCCGCGTCACTCGCAGGACGGGTGCCGGCGGTCTCGCGGACGTAGCGATCGAAGGCCTGCTGCTGGGCTGCGACGTGCTGTGCTTCGCGCTTGCCCATTCCCCTGCCGCGGGCGAGGAGGTACACGAAGACCCCGAGGAAGGGGAGGATCAGGACGAAGGCGCACCACCCCGCCTTCCCCCATCCGTTCAGGTCGTCGTCGCGGAAGATGTCCATGAGGATCCGGACCAGCAAGAAGATCCACAGGACCCACAGGAAGATCCACATCATGGTCCAGAACGCGCCCAGCACGGGATAGTCGTAGGCCAGGTGGATGTGACCGGTCATTGCCGCTCCTCTTGATTGCCCCCTCGCCGCTGGTGCGCGTCGTGTGCCGCGCGCTTTCGTCCGGCCTCGGTTGCCGGCGGCCGTACGCCCCGACCCCCTTCGTGGCGGGCCCCGGGGTCGGTGCCCGGGACCTGCTCACTTCCGCTGGGCGCCGACGGTCCTACGGCCCCATGTCGTCGACGAGTTCGGCGAAGCCGAGGGCGCGCAGGACGTTGCCTGCCGCGTCAACCACGCGTGCGCTGCCGACGATCGGCGCGATCGCCACGCACACGGCCTGGGCGTCCTCGACCGTGAGCCCGGCTTCCTTGGCCACGCTGAGGTTGGCCAGGTAGGAAGCCGGAGCGGCGTCCATCGCGATGAGCGCGGCCAGTCGCACAAGGTGGTACGTGCGGTCGTCGAGACCCGAGTTCGGCAGCGTCTCGATGTTCATGCGCGCGATCTGCTCGAAGACGGGGAAGTCCCCGTGGGCTATCGCGCCCAGTGTGCGTTCGGGAGCTTGTGCTGTCATGGTCGGTGACCCTCTAACTGTGTGTGTCGGTGACACACACGCGCTGGGTTGTGGAACTGTCCTCCGAGGGACGGGCACCCACAGAGGCCCAATGTGGTGATTCCTCACCAATTGCGCGATAAACGTACGAAACTTGCCGGGTCCGTCTCGGCGCGCCGCGGCGGCAGCGCGGGAGCCGGGGAGCGGGCAGGTCACCGCACCCGACGAGGGCTGACGCCACGCTCTGTGATCGGAGGGGCCGCCGGGCGCGGCGGGGCGGCCGAGCCGCGGTGGTCGCCCTGCGAATCCGGCCGTCCGTGCGCGGCGAGGCCGTTCGGGAACCGTGGGGCCGGGTCGCGTACCGCCCTGTCTCTCAGGGCGAGTCCACGCGCTCCGGGATGCCGTAGGGGTGTGCGGTGCTCGACGGTCCTATCCGGTCCGGCACGGGGTACAGGGCCACCTCCACGTCGCCCACTGCGCAGCTCCACTGTTCTTGGCGCTGCACGGCCGCCTTGCCGTCGCGGAGCATGGCTTCGGCGATCCGGCCGACTGATGCCCGCGTCGCCGTCCAGGTGCTCTCGCAGCCGTAGAACCGGCGGAGGCCGGCGATTCCGTCGACGAGGTCCTTCGCGCACTCGTCGACGTCGGGCTCGATCTGACCGGCACTCGCGCCGACGTCGAAGAGCGAGACGTGTACCCAAAGCCCCACGTCACCACTGTCGCGCCATTGCGGGGAGCCGGCACGCGGAGGGCGGCGAGGCCGCTCGGTTCGGCGATTCCGGGACGCCGCCGCATGGCGGGGCCGTGAGCCGGGGAACGGCAGACGGCCTCGCCTCGGGGGCGGGACATGCCGGGCGGCCACGGCACTTCACGTTCGCGAACCGGACATTACTGAGCATATGGTTCTCTTGTGTCGTCGCTCACGCAGGGGTGGGTGCGCCGAGACCTGCGGGAGGTGTGGGCGTGGGGCGATGGCGGGCGTTGATCATCCTTGGGGCGGCCCAGTTCCTCATGGTCCTGGACACCTCCGTGATGAACGTGTCGATCAGTCGGCTGGTCGAGGATTTCGACACCGAGGTCACGGCCAT
This sequence comes from Streptomyces sp. NPDC026673, assembly GCF_040638135.1. Taxonomy (NCBI): domain Bacteria; kingdom Bacillati; phylum Actinomycetota; class Actinomycetes; order Kitasatosporales; family Streptomycetaceae; genus Streptomyces; species Streptomyces sp. NPDC026673. The sequence goes on from NZ_JBEZXR010000002.1 coordinate 152,567, forward strand.
TCAGGCCGTCATCACTCTCTACACCCTGGTGATGGCCGCCTTCATGATCACGGGCGGGAAGCTCGGCGACAAGATCGGCAGGCGCCGCGCCTTCGCCGCCGGGCTCGTCGTGTACGGGACCGGTTCCGCCCTCACCGCCGTGGCCCCGACGCTGTGGGTGCTCACTGTCGGATGGTCGGTGATCGAGGGTCTGGGAGCCACGCTGGTCCTCCCGGCCCTGGCCGCCCTGGTGGCCGGCACCTACACCGGCCGGGACCGGGCTGTGGCGTACGGGGTGGTCGGCGGCCTGGCGGGAGCGGGCATCGCGGTCGGTCCGCTGCTCGGCGGCTGGGTCACCACGTACCTCACCTGGCGGTTGGTCTTCGCCGGCGAGGTCGTCGTCGTGGCGGCCATCCTCTGCTGCATCGGATGGATCAAGGACCAGGACCACCCCCGCGATGACACCCGCGGCCACCTCGACGCGGGCGGTGCGGTGCTGTCCGCCGTCGGACTCGCCCTGGTCGTCCTGGGCGTCCTGCAGAGCAGCTCGTGGGGATGGCTGAAGCCGCGCAACCCTCCGGTCACGATCTTCGGTTTCTCCCCCACCGTCTTCGTCATCGCCGCCGGAGCCGTCGTGTTGTGGCTGTTCCGGGTGTGGGAACGGCGTCAAGAGGCCCGGCACAAGGAGCCGCTGGTGCGGTTCTCGCTGTTCGGCATCCCGCCGCTGCGTGCCGGCCTGGCCATGCTGCTCAGTCAGAACCTCATCCTGCTCGGCTTGTTCTTCACCATCCCCCTCTACCTGCAGGTCGTTCAGGGACTGGACGCCTTCCAGACCGGCCTGCGGCTGCTGCCGGTCTCGATCACCATGCTGGTCGCCTCCATGAGCGGTCCTCTCCTCGGCCGCGTCGCCAGTCCCCGCACGGTGGTGCGGCTGGGTCTGCTGGTGTTGTTCGCCGCGATCCTGTGGCTGCTGGCCACCATCCGTCCCGAACTCGACGATCTCTCGTTCGCCGCCGCCATGGCGGTGCTGGGACTCGGCATGGGACTGCTCGCCTCACAACTCGGCAACGTGGTGCAGTCGAGCGTGGGGGGATCGGAGCGCAGCGAGGTCGGCGGTCTGCAGTACACGGCCCAGAACCTGGGCTCCTCCCTCGGCACCGCGCTCATCGGAGCCATCACCATCGGGGCGCTCGCCGGCGTGTTCACCGACCGCATCGCGGACAACCCGCAGATCTCCGATGCCGCCCGCCGGCAGACCGGCATCGCCATCGAGGCCGGCGTCAGCTTCGTCAGCACCGACCAGGTGCGTATCGCCGCCGAGCGCGCGAAACTGCCCGAGGCCGAAGCGGACGCGCTCGTGGACGAGTACGCCGCCGCCCAGCTCGCCGGTCTGAAGACGGCCATTCTCCTGGCTGCCGGCATCACCCTCGCCGGGCTGCCCTTCACCCGCCACCTGCCGAAGGAGCGCCTCGCCGAGGCGGAGGCCGCCGCGACGACGACTCGACGCGGCTGAGGCCCGCACCCCGTCCGCGCGGTTCTCGGATCAAGGTCACGGGAGACGACATGAAGGTGGAGGTACGACGGACCGACGGCGGGGTGATCGCGGTCGAGGTGGTGGGGGATCCGGACGCGCCCGCGGTGCTGTTCTGCCACGGGCTCGCCGACTCCCGGCTGTCCGCGTACGACTTCGCGGGCGCGGCCCGCGCGCTCGGGCTGCGCCTCATCGCCCCGGATCGGCCCGGCATCGGCGGCACCGACGCCCGTCGCCTGCCACGGGTCGTGGACTGGGTCGCGGAAGCCGGCCTGGTCCTCGACGCGTTGGGCGTCGGATCGGTGGCGCTGCTCGGCGTCTCGGGCGGCGGGGCGTTCGCGGCGGCCTGCGCATCCGAGCTGCCCCACCGTGTCCGCGGCCTACTGCTCATCGCGCCCCTCGGGCCGCCTGCCTGGCCCACCCTCGGGATGGCGGCCGGGCAGCGCGCGGCCTTGCGGATCGCCGGGCGCGCTCCGGCTTTCGGCGGCTGGTCTCTGGGTCTGCTGGCCACGTTGGCACGCCGGGCACCGGGGCTGTTCCTTCGCCTGGCGACCAGCGAGATGCCTGACGGCGACCGGCGTGCCCTCGGCCGGCCGGACGCGCGCGCGGCCTTCCTGGCCAACTACCTGCAGGCGTTCCGCCGCGGCAGCCGGGGAGTCGGGCAGGATCTGCGCGTGCTCACCCGGCCCTGGGGCTTCGATCTCGCGACGATCGGGGTGCCCACGTCGATCCACCACGGGGACGCCGACACCACCGTGCCGCTCCAGCACGCCCGCCGCTTCGCCGCGGCGATTCCGGGCGCACGCCTTCACGTCCATTCCGGCCAAGGGCACTTCTCGATCCTCAGCGCGCCCGAGCGGATGCTGGCGGCACTCGCCGCGTAGCCGCGGCGGCCTGTCCGGTTCGCGTCTGTCTGTTCTGCGCCTGTCTGTTCCGTGTCTGTCCGGTCCTGCGGCTGTCGCGCCGTGTCGCTCCCTTCGGTCGCAAGGCGGCGGGCTGCGGAGGGGAGGGTGGGCGGCTGGTCCGTCGCTGCGGTGTACGGGTGAGTGCGTGGCGGGGGTTCAGGCGCCGGAGCGGGTTGCCTCTCCGGTGGTGTCTGTCTCGTTGCCGTCCGCGGGTAGAGATGGCTGGTTGCGACGCCCGCCGTGCGTGGGTGGCGCGCCTGCCGTGACCTGCGTCTGCGGGTGAATCCCCGGCAGGGCAGCGGGATCGGTGGGTCGGTTTCCGAGATCGGGCTCTGTTTCGCCGACTATTTCGGCGAAAGCGGGCCCGGTCTTCCCTGGCTCAAAGATCGGGCTCTGTTCCGCCGAACATATCGGCGAAAGCGAGCCCGATCTCCCGTCAACGGCTGGACAGCACCTCGAAGCAGCCGCAGACGCCGGTTACGGCGGGCGCGCCCACCACCGGTATGAGGCGTGGAAGCGGCCATCTATGCCCGCGGACGGCGACGAGACCTCAGCCGCCGGAAAGGGAACCCGCTCCGGAGCCCGAACCCCGCCGACCACCGGCCCGCACACTGCCACGAGGGCCCCGCCCCCCGGCCCTCCCATCCGCAGCCGGCGTCTTTGCGTTACCTGTCCGGGGTCAGGGCCTCCAGCGCCGCCCGGGCCTCCGCGACACGGTGTCGCCATGGCTCGCTCCGCAGCGTGGAGAGGTTCCACTCGACCACGGGCTCGGCGCCGGTGAGGCGAACGCGGGCTAGCGGTAGATCTTTCCGGGCTCGGCGGTGCCCGGCGCGAGGAGCTGGGACACGGTGACGAAGGTGTAGCCCCGCTCGCTGAGTCCCTTCAGGATGCCGGGCATGGCGGGCACGGTGCCCTTGTGGAGCGGGTGGAGCAGGATGATCCCGTCGCGGTCGGCGCCGTCGAGGACGCGCTGGGTGATCAGCGACGTGTCGGCCGTCTCGTAGTCCTTGGCGGTGACCGTCCACAGGACCTGCGCGACCCCCAACTCCCTTGAGACCTCGGAGACACGGTCGTCGGTGCGGCCCTCCGGCGGCCGCATCAGCGTGGGCTTCTTGCCGGTGAGAGCCGAGATGGCCTGCGCGGTGCGGCCCAGCTCCTCGCGGATCTGCGCGTCGGAGACGTCGGTCAGCCGCGGGTGCGTCCAGGTGTGGTTGCCGATCTCGTACCCGTCGGCGGCGATCCGGCGCACCACATCGGGGTGCTCGTGGATGCGCCTGCCCTCGAGGAAGAACGTGGACGGCACCTTCTGCCGCTCCAGGAGGTCCAGCAGCCTGTTGGTCGGCTCACCGGGGTTGCCGTCGAAGGTGAGCGCGATGCACTTCGCCTTCCGGCAGTCCACTTCCCCTGATGCCGGCTGCGCGTTCGCCGCCGCCCGGGCGCGTGCGTCGCTCGGGGAGAGCGTCTCCATGGCGGTCGCCCGGATGATGACGACCACGGTCACGGCTATCACCGTCACCGCGGCCAGGGTCAGGAGTATCCACAGGCGAGGCCGCCTTTTCACACTGTCCACTCGTGAAGATTACTATCCGCTGGTATGCGCTTTCCGGCGCTGTTTTCGCGCCCGGTCGCCCGTGGGACAAGGGGAGTCGGGCATCCGGGAGGCCCTCCCGGGCCGCCTGGAGTGTGATGCGGAACACGCGCCCTGCGGATGTGACACCCATGACGTACGGGCCGCGCACGCCGCCGCACGGGCGCGGCGGGAACCACGACGATCATTTCGGACGTGACGCATCCTTGTGGCGCTCCCGGCGCCGGAGGACGGGGAGGGGCGTGGAGACTCAGGAGGATCCCGGGCGGGAGACCGTCGACTGGGCCGGCTGCGGCGAGTACCTCTTCTCGCCGGCCATCGCCGCCGTCGGCGCGTTCATCGGCACTTGGTGGACGGTCCGGGGCTGGGACGACTGCCCGCTCGGCAACAACGTCAGCAACGACATCGGCCTGCAGTACATGACGATGCCGGCGGTATGGCTGTCGATGACCGTCGTGCTCGTTCTCGTCCACGCCGGCCTGCGCAGGCGCCCCCGCAGCGGGGGGTTCGCCGACCGCCGGCTCGCGTTGATCCTCCTGGCCGTCGCCCTGACGGTGCTGTACCGCGTGGGGATGGGCTTGCCCCACGTCTCGCCCGACGACGGCTGCTACGAGGGCTACCCCCTCTTCCCGTTCATCGGCTGAGCCGGCAACCGGTCCGCCGCCCGCGGGGAACGCCGGTGTCGGTGAGCGGGGTGAGGGGGCGCGGCTGGGAGAATACGCTTAACGGTCAAACCGGGCACGGGATCTCCTCGAGCGCCACGGGCGGTCACTGTGCCGGTTCCGGCCGCCGTCTCGAACGGCAAGGGCTGATCACCATGACGGGCATCGCGCTCCTGGGTCTGCTGCTGGCCTCGGCCGGTGGCCTGGTCTATGCCCGTGAGCGGTTTCCCGCGGTGTTCTGGCTGCTGGTCGGACTGCCGCTGGCCTGGGGGCGGTTCCTGTCGACCTACGGCTCCACGATGACGGCGTGCGGGCTCGCCGTGCCGCCGTCGCGGACGCGGGCCCTGATGGTCCGCGCGGTCGGGCGCCGGGAGGTCCAGCCGATTCCGCCGAGGATCCGCCGGGTGGGCGGCTCGCTGACCGGCATGCGGGTGCGGTTGCGGTTGCCGGGCGGGCTGGAGCCGGCCGATGTGGTCGCCGCGTCCAACCGGTTGCGCCACGCGTGGGGCGTGCACGCTGTGCACGTCGTCGAGGTCGGGCCAGGGGTCGTGGAGTTGCGGATGACCGGCTACGACGTGCTCCGTGAGGTGCGGATGCCGCGCCGTCTGCCGTCCGGCCCGATGGTGGTGCCGGTGGCCCTGCGCGACGACGGGACCGCCTTCGTACGGAACTACCGGGAGATCCCGCACGCGCTCACCCTCGGGGCGAACCGGTCGGGGAAGTCGATGTACCAGCGCAACCTGATCATGAATCTGGCCAGGCTGCCCGTGGCCCTGGTGGGGATCGACTGCAAGGGCGGGGTGGAGCAGATCCCTTACGCGTCCCGCCTGTCGGCCCTGGCCACCGACCGTGAGCAGGCGGCGAAGCTGCTGGAGGCGCTGGTGGGGGAGATGGAGGACCGGTTCGCCCTGCTCAAGGAGTGCCAGCGAACGGCGCTGACCACCCCGGAGGAGGAGGTCGCGTCCGACATCTGGGGGCTGCCCGCCTATGTGCGGCCGACGCCGGTCGTGGTCCTGGTCGACGAGGTCGCCGAGCTCTTCCTCAACGCGACGAAGAGGGACGAGGAACGCCGGGACCTCATGGTCGCGAACCTGATCCGGCTGGCGCAGCGGGCCCGCGCGGTCGGCATCTACCTGGAGATCTGCGGCCAGCGGTTCGGGGTCGAACTCGGCAAGGGGGCGGTCACGCTGCGGTCCCAGCTCGCGGGGCGCGTCGTGCACCGGGTCAACCGGCAGACCGCCGAGATGGGCCTGGGCGACATCTCGCCCGAGGCGATGGCCGCAGCGACCGCCATCGCCCCGGACCGGGTGGGTGTCGCGGTGGCCGGTGACGCCTCCGGCGGCTGGTCGCACATCCGCACCCCGCTGGTGTCGATCTCCGAGACCGCCGCCGTCTGCCGGGCCCACGCGCATCTGGTGCCCGACCTTCCGGCTCTCGACCCGTACCGGCCCTCCACCTCCGGTGAGCCGGAGGAGCCGCCCGAGCCCCCGCCCTTCCCCCGTCCGCGTTCGCGGCCGTGAACGGCCGGTCAGACGGGCGGCCCCGCCACGGGTGAGGCGGTCATGGCGGCTTCACGCCGTTTCGGCGCGTGCCGAGGCCCTCCGCCGTGCGGGGGCGGGGACGGACCCGCCTCCGCACGGTCACTTGCCGCGGGTGCGGGGCGGGACGATGTCGAGGACGGCCATCATGCCCATGTCCTCGTGGTTGAGGATGTGGCAGTGCAGCACCGTCCGGCCGGTGAAGTCCGTGAAGGGGATGCGGATGACGACATTGCCTCGGGCGGGCACGTTCACCGTGTCGAACCAGCGGTGGTCCGGATCGGTGGCCTGGCCGTTGGTGCTCATCAGCTGGAACTGGTTGGTGTGGACGTGGAAGGAGTGCTCCTCGTCCGAGTCGTTGCGGACGGTCCACTCCTCGACGGTGTCGAGGGCGGAGGTGAAGTCGACCCGGTCCGGGGCGTACTTCCGGCCGTTGATGTAGAACTCGTCCCCCGCCGCGTTCTCCGTGAACACCACCGTCTTGCGGTCCGCGATCGCGGCGTTCGCCAGATCCTGGTTGGGCGCGAAGTCCTCCGGGATACGGGCCGGGGTCATGGGGGTGCCGGCGGTGACGACGGTGGCCAGGTCGGTGCGGGGGAAGGTGTTGCCGGCCTTCCCCGTGTCGTAGGCGAGGGTCTCCAGCGTGGCGCTGCCGGGCCGGCCGCCCTGGACGAGGACGTCGAAGCGGGCTCCCGCGGCGATGATCAGGGTGTCCCGCGCGTAGACCCGCCGGACGGGATAGCCGTCCTGGGCGATCACATGGAAGCGGGTGCCCTTCAGATGCAGCCGGTAGTAGATGTTGGCGCCGATGTTCGCCAGCCGCCACAGCTGGGTCTCGCCGGGACGGATGGAGATCACGGGGTTCTGCTGCCCGTTGACGGTGCGGTTGGTGGCGGCGCCGATGGTGAGGCCGTGGGTCTTGATCGCGTCGCCGTGGATCTGGAAGTCCTTGAATGCGACGACGTGTTCGGTGATCCCGCGCAGTGACGGGGGCAGGTACCGCCCAAGGCCGTCGACGATGATGACGCCCGACTCGCCGCCCGCGACCTGGGCGGCGGACATCATGTCCGCGTGCGAGTGGTACCAGTACGTCCCGGGCGTGACGGTGCGCGGCAGCCGGTACGTGTAGTGGTGGCTCTTCCCGTACTTGATGGCGATGAAGATGTCGTCGGCGGGGCTGCGCGGGGAGACGTGGAGCCCGTGCACATGGACGTTGGTGTCCTCGTCCACGCGGTTGGTCATGGTGAGGTCGATGCGGTCGCCCGGCCGGACGCGGAAGGTGGGCGGCATGTACCTCCCGTTGTAGGTGAGGGCGTACAGCCGGTGGTTCCCGACCTGGACCTTGCGCCGCTCGACGACGATCGCGGCCTTGAGAACGCCGTCGCGGCTGACCAGTTCCGGGGGGTCCTGCAGTCGCGGGCCGGGCCCGGATGGGGGCGCCTGCCGGTCCTGCGGAGCGGGCCGGTCCGTGGAGTGGGAGTGCCCGGTGGGCGTGTGGCCCGCGCAGCCGGCCAGCCAGCAGGCGACGAGGACCAGCCCGGCGACGAGCAAGGTCAGCGGGGATCGGGTTCGGGACCGGGTCACATCTCTCCCCTGGTGAAGCGGCGCGGCCGGGCGGCGGCGTCCGGTCGCGAGGGCGTGACGGGCCGCGGGTGGTCCGTCAGCCGGAGCGTAGGAAGCGGACGTGGGCCTTCCGGGGCGCCACGCACCGGGGGCCGCCCGCTTCCGCTCGAACGGCAGCACGGCGGGTACCCGGAGGTGGTGGGGCGCGGGTTCCGCCGGCGGGCGCGGAGATTGGCCGAAAGTCGTGCCGTAACGGTTCCGCGGCTGCGGGGCCCGGGGCGGGCCGGCCATGACGCGGCCAAGCGGTCAATCGCGGCGGCTGTGCGGGTTTGTCGACAGATCGTCACGCTTGCGAGCGAAAGGGATCAAGGTCCGGCTTGTCCGCGGTGGCGCTGGGCAACTCTGCTTGCGGCGACGTCGCAGAGCCGGCGGAGCGGTCGGCCGACCGCACCGCGCACCTCGTATCCACTCCTCGGAGGGAAACACATGGCAAGCATCCGTACCGCCCGAGTCATGGCCGGCCTGGCCGCGCTGCCGCTGGCCGCAGCGCTGTTCGCAGGCACGGCGGCGGCCGACAACGGCGCCCAGGCGGGTGGCACCTCCAACGCGACGGTGGTGAGCAACAGCGGCGGCAACGTGGGCCGCGACAACTTCGGGACGGTGACGACGACGCAGCAGGCGGCGACGGGGGCGGGGGCGTCCAACCAGAACAGCACGGCCAGCGTGGTCGGCTCGGCCTTCACCACCATCAACCAGCCCTCGCTGAACATCCACTTCGGGCCCATGTGGTGAGCGGACTGGCCCGCGGGGAGGGGCCGGGGGGCTGAAGGGTCGACTGCGCGACGGCACTCTCACTGCCGTCGCGCAGTCGCGTCCGGCGTTGTCCACAGCCTGTGGACAACGTCTTCCGTCCGGGCATCTTGACAGCGGTGCCGCCCTCTCGCCAATCTGACGATCAGTCAGAAACTGGGGGCGGTGACGGCGACGATGACGACCGACGGCCTGTACGAGCGGCTCGTGGCGTACGTGGGGTGCCCCGCCGCCGTCGCGGGCGAGGGCAGGGACCCCGTCAACACGCCCATGATCCGGCACTGGTGTGAGGCGATGGGCCACCCCGTCCCGCCGGACGGCACGGCACCCGCGCCCATGCTCCAGGTGTGGACCATGCGCGGGCTGTCCGGGCCGGGGGACACCGGCGGAGGCGGTTCCCGCGCGGGCGCCTACGACGAGCTCCTCACGCTGCTGGACGAGGCGGGCTGCACGGCGGTCGTCGCCACCGACTGCGAGCAGGAGTACCTGCGGCCGCTGCGCCCGGGCGACCGGATCACCTTCGACGCGGTGATCGAGTCCGTGTCGCCGCGCAAGGCTACCCGCCTCGGCAGCGGGTACTTCGTCACCACGCGCATGGACCTCCGGGCGGACGGCGAACTCGCCGGCCGCCACCGCTTCCGCATCCTCAAGTACGCCCCCGCGGGGACGCCGGGCGACCGCCCGCGGCGGCCCCGCCCGGTCGTCAACCGCGACAACGCGGGCTACTGGGAGGGCGTCGAACGGCACGAGTTGCTCATCCAACGCTGTTCCTCCTGCGGCACCCTGCGGCTGCCGTGGCTCCCCGGCTGCAACAGCTGCGGCTCCGGCGCCTGGGACACGCTACCGGCCTGCGGGCGCGGCACGGTGTTCAGCCATGTCGTCGTGCACCACCCGCCGTTCCCCGCCTTCGACCCGCCCTACGCGGTCGCCCTGGTCGAACTCGCCGAAGGCGTGCGCGTCCTGGGCGGCGTCGTCGGCGTGCCGTACGAGAAGGTGCGCATCGGCATGCCGGTGACACTCGAGTTCCGGCACGCCGACGGGGAGCCGGCCGTACCCGTCTTCCGCGCGGAGGTGTGAGATGACCGGACCGGGGGCGCGGGCGGGCGACGTCCTGCCGGAGCTGAGGATCCCCGTCACACGGACGCTGATCGTCGCCGGCGCGATCGCCACCCGCGACTACCAGGACGTCCACCACGACCCCGACGCGGCGCGGGCCAAGGGCTCCCCGGACGTCTTCCTGAACATCCTCACCACGGGCGGGCTGGTCGGCCGCTACATCGCCGGGCACTTCGGCCCCTCGGCGGTGCTCCGTTCGCTCCGCATACGGCTGGGCGCCCCGGCGCACCCCGGCGACGAGCTGGTGTTCACCGGGAACGTCACGGCGGTGCGCGGCTCGGAGGCGACCGTGGAGGTCGTCGGCGCGGGCCGGCGGGGGCGGCACGTCACGGGCACCGCGGTGGTGGAGGTGAGGGGCGGATGAGCCTGCGACGACGCGACGGTCTGGGCGGACGGGCCGCGATCGCGGGGATCGGCGCCACGGAGTTCTCCAAGGACTCCGGCCGCAGCGAGCTGAAGCTGGCCGTGGAGGCCGTCCGGGCGGCGATCGAGGACGCCGGGCTGACCCCGGACGACGTCGACGGCATGGTCACCTTCACGATGGACACCAGCCCGGAGATCACGGTCGCCCAAGCCGCCGGCATCGGCGAACTCGGCTTCTTCTCCCGGATCCACTACGGGGGCGGGGCCGCCTGCGCCACCGTGCAGCAGGCCGCGATGGCCGTCGCGACCGGGGTCGCGGACGTCGTCGTCTGCTACCGGGCCTTCAACGAGCGCTCGGGCCGCCGCTTCGGCTCCGGCGTCCGGCAGCGCGAGCCCTCGGCCGAGGGCGCGGCGCTCGGCGTCAACCTGCCGTCCGGGCTGCTCACCCCCGCGTCCTGGGTCGCCATGTCGGCACAGCGCTATCTCCACACATACGGGCTCGAACCGGAGGTTTTCGGCCATGTCGCGGTCGCCGGGCGCCGGTACGCCGCGACCAACCCGGCCGCGTACTTCCACGGCCGGCCCATCACCCTCGCCGACCACGCCGCCTCGCGCTGGATCGTCGAACCGCTGCGCCTGCTCGACTGCTGCCAGGAGACCGACGGCGGCCAGGCGCTGGTCGTCACCAGCGCCGAGCGCGCCCTCGATCTGCGGCACCCCCCGGCCGTCGTCAGGGCGGCGGCGCAGGGCGCGGGGCGCGGCCAGGAGCAGATGACCGGCTACTACCGTCCGGAGCGGGATCTGTGCGGGCTCCCCGAGTCGGGGGTCGTGGCGCGGCAGCTGTGGCGCACCTCCGGCCTCGGGCCGGAGGACGTCGACACCGCCGTGCTCTACGACCACTTCACCCCTTTCGTCCTGATGCAGCTGGAGGAGTACGGCTTCTGCGGGCGCGGCGAGGCGGCGGCGTTCGCCGCCGACGGCGGCCTGGGACCGGGCGGGCGGCTGCCCGTCAACACCCACGGCGGCCAGCTCGGCGAGGCGTACCTGCACGGCATGAACGGCATCGCCGAGGCCGTACGGCAGTTGCGCGGCACCAGCGTCAACCAGGTGCCGGACGCGGCCCATGTGCTGGTCACGGCCGGCACGGGGGTGCCGACCTCGGGTCTGCTGCTGGGGGCGGCGGACTGAGGCCCGCGCCCGCGGCGACCGGACCATCCGGGGCCCGGTGTTGCTGCGTACGGCTGAAACCGAGGCGTGGCTCCGCCGTACGCGGGCAGCCGCCTGCGTTCACTCGACGCATGCGCGAACACAAGCCGATCATCCGACACGGGGCGATCGTGGCGATGGTGCTGGCCTGCCTCCTGGCCGGCCCCACCGCGGCCGAGGCCGTCGTGACGCGTACCACGGCGTCGGTCGCCAAGCCGCCCGCGGTGACGGCTTCCACACCGTCGGCGGGGCGGGTGCACCGGCCGGCCCGGGCGCCCGGCGACGGCGGCGACGACCCGTACGGCTTCGCCGACTCGGGGCTCCTCGACGGCCTGGACCTCCCCTACGGACTCGGCGGCGGTGAGGAACGCGCCCCGGCCGGGGGCGCCCCCACCCGCGTCTACCGGGGCTACGGCTTCGACACCTGCCGTACGCCCCCGCTCTCCACGATGCGGGCCTGGCTGCGCTCCAAATACCGCGCCATCGGCGTCTACTACGGCGGCCGCGCCCGCGCCTGCAGGACCCAGCGCCATCTCAACCGCAACTGGGTGCGCTCCGTGCACCGGATGGGCTGGCGCATCCTGCCGATCTACGTCGGCTCCCAGTCGCCCTGCGCGCGCGGCGGGCATCTGCGCCACCACAGGATCGACACGGACGACCCGTGGGGCCAGGGCGCGAGCGAGGGCTACGACGCCGTGCGCCGGGCCGCCGCCCTCGGCTTCGCCGAAGGCAGCGCGCTGTACCTGGACATGGAGGCGTACAACGTCAGACGGTCCCGCTGCGCGGCCCAGACCCTGGACTTCATCCGGGCCTGGGACCGCGAGGTCGCCGACGCGGGCTATCTGCCGGGGCTCTACAGCAGTTCGGAGTCCGGCATCCGGCACATCGAGCGGGCCCGCCGGCAGGGCTACGACGACCTGCCGCGCGCCGTCTGGTTCGCCCGCTGGCAGGGAAAGCCGTCGGTACGCAACGAACCGGTGCTCCGCAGGAACGCCTGGCATCCGCACGGCCGCATCCACCAGTACTCGGGCAGCGTGCGCGAGAAGCACGGCGGGCGGCGGCTGGCGATCGACCGGAACCGCCTGGACGGACCGGTGGCCGTCGTCGAATGACAGGCCCGGCCGCGCCTCTGCGGGGTGACCCGTAGGGGCGGCGGGGCCGCCCTCAGTCCTCCGGAGGTGGGGCGGGCCCCCGCCCTACGACTTCAGGGTGACCCCGCTTCGGCACCTGCGGCGGATCCGCCGCACCCGGACCGGCTCCTAGCGTGGAGCCATGACCACGCCCGTGTGCACCAGTGCCTCGAAGGCCCAGTTCACCCGATATGTCCGGGACAGGGGCCCGGCTCTGCTGCGGACCGCGCGCTCGCTCACCGCCAACCCGTGCGACGCGGAGGACCTGCTGCAGACCGCGCTGACCAAGACGTACCTGGCGTGGGACCGGATAGACGACCACCGGGCGCTGGACGGCTACGTCCGCCGCACACTGGTCAACACCCGCACCTCGCAGTGGCGCAGGCGCCGGGTGGAGGAGTACGCGACCGACGATCTCCCCGAGCCGTACGGCCAGGCCTTCGCGGGCCCGGACGAGGCCGAGCGGCAGGCGCAGCGGGACGCGATGCTGCGCGCGATCGCCCGGCTGCCCGCCCGCCAGCGGGAGATGGTCGTCCTCAGGTACTACGAGGACATGAGCGAGGCCCAGACCGCCGAGACGCTCGGGGTCTCCGTCGGCACGGTCAAGAGCGCGGTGTCGCGCGCCCTGGGCAAATTGCGCGAGGACCCCGAATTGCGCCTGGGGTAGTGACATACCGAGCGGTATGCCAGCAGAATCTCAGCACCCACCTACCCACGCGTAGCCCGCTTCAACGAGGAGGCGACCGGTGCTGAGCACAATGCAGGACGTTCCCCTGCTGGTGTCCCGGATCCTGACCCACGGCTCGACGGTGCACGGCAGGTCGCGGGTGACGACCTGGACCGGCGAGGGCGAGCCGCAGCGCCGCTCGTTCGCCGAGATCGGGGTCCGCGCCGCCCGGCTGGCGCACGCGCTCCGCGACGAACTCGGCGTCGAACCGGACGACCGCGTCGCGACCCTGATGTGGAACAACGCGGAACACGTGGAGGCGTACTTCGCGATCCCCTCCATGGGCGCGATCCTCCACACGCTCAACCTCCGGCTTCCCGCCGAGCAGTTGGTCTTCATCGCCAACCACGCCGCCGACCGGGTGATCCTGGTGAACGGCACCCTCATCCCGCTGCTGGCGCCGCTGCTGCCGGCGATGGAGTCCGTCGAGCACATCGTGGTCGTCGGCCCCGGCGACACCTCGCCGCTGGAGGGCTGCCGCCCCACGCTGCACGCGTACGAGTCCCTCATCGACGGCCGCCCGGACACCTACGACTGGCCGCAGGTGGACGAGCGTTCCGCGGCCGCCATGTGCTACACCTCCGGGACCACCGGCGATCCCAAGGGCGTGCTGTTCTCACACCGTTCGATCTATCTGCACTCCCTGCAGGTCAACATGGCCGAGTCGATGGGCCTGACCGACAGCGACACCACCCTCGTCGTCGTGCCGCAGTTCCACGTCAACGCCTGGGGCCTGCCGCACGCCACCTTCATGACCGGTATCAACATGCTGATGCCGGACCGCTTCCTGCAGCCCGGCCCGCTCGCCGAGATGATCGAGAGCGAGCGCCCCACGCACGCCGCCGCGGTCCCCACCATCTGGCAGGGCCTGCTCGCCGAACTCGCCGCGAAGCCGCGCGACATCGGCAGCATGCGGCACGTCACCATCGGCGGCTCCGCCTGCCCGCCCTCGCTGATGGAGGCGTACGACAAGATCGGCGTCCGGCTGCTGCACGCCTGGGGCATGACCGAGACCTCCCCCCTCGGCACCATGGCCCACCCGCCGGCCGGCCTCACCGAGGACGAGCAGTGGCCGTACCGGATCACCCAGGGCCGCTTCCCCGCCTCCGTGGAGCCGCGGCTGGTCGGCCCGGGCGGTGAGATCCTGCCCTGGGACGGCGAGTCCGCGGGCGAACTGGAGGTCCGCGGCCCCTGGATCGCCGCGGCCTACTACGGCGGGGCCGACGCCGAAGTGCTGCGCCCCGAGGACAAGTTCAGCCCCGACGGGTGGCTGCGCACCGGCGACGTCGGCACGATCACCCACGACGGCTATCTGACGCTGACCGACCGCGCCAAGGACGTCATCAAGTCGGGCGGCGAATGGATCTCCTCCGTCGAGCTGGAGAACGCCATCATGGCCCACCCGGCCGTCGCCGAGGCCGCGGTCGTGGCCGTCCCCGACGAGCGCTGGGGCGAACGGCCGCTCGCCACGGTCGTCCTCCGGGACGGCAGCACGGTCGGCTACGAGGAACTGCACGCCTTCCTCGGCGAGAGCGTCGCCCGCTGGCAGCTGCCCGAGCGCTGGGCCGTCATCCCGGCGGTGCCGAAGACCTCGGTCGGGAAATTCGACAAGAAGGTGATCCGCCGCCAGTACGCGGAGGGCGAGCTGGACGTCACCAAGCTCGTCTGACGACGCGCCGCACGCACGCCGGGCCCCGGGGGCGCACCCCCGGGGCCCGGCGCGTGTCCGGGGCACCGTGCACGACGGCGCCGGGCCGGCCGGGCGTTGTCCCTGGGGCCGCCTAGGCTGCCCCGAGAGGGCAGCCAGGCAATGGGAGGGCACGAGGGATGAACGCGTTCACGAACGCACCGGCCGGAACGGTGGGCACGCTCACGGTGAACGGCACGGCCTATCAGTTCCTCAAGCTGGACGACGGTACGTATGCGGTCGAGGGCGGCGACTGGATGGTCACCAACTGCCGGGACGAGCACCACGCCATGTTCGCGATCCTGGACCGGATCGAGGAACTCCAGGCGAGGCCGTAGCGCGCACCGGGCCGTGCACGGTGCGCGGGGCCGTCAGGAACCGATCTTGCCGAGCATGTCGACGATGCGCCCCTGGACGTCCGTGCTGGTCGACCGCTCCGCGAGGAAGAGCACCGTCTCGCCGGACGCCAGCCGCGGCAGCTCCGCGGTGTCGATGTCGACCGCGGTGTAGACGACCATCGGCGTGCGCTCCAGCATGCCGTTCGTCCGCAGCCAGTCGACGATGCCCTGACGCCTGCGCCGGATGAGCATCAGGTCCATCACGACGAGGTTCGGATGCATCTGCGCGGCGAGCGTCATCGCGTCCGCCTCGGACTGGGCGTGGGCCACGTGCATCCCGCGCCGCTCCAGCGTCGCGGTGAAAGCCTGGGCGATCGGCGTGTGGGCCTCGATCAGCAGCACCCGCGGCGGGTGCTGCTCGCTGTCCCGCGGCGCCAGCGCCTTGAGCAGCACGGCGGGGTCGGCCCCGTAGGCGGCCTCGCGGGTCGCCTGGCCGAGCCCGGCCGTGACGAGGACCGGCACCTCCGCCTGGGCCGCCGCCTGGCGCAGCGACTGCAGCGCGGTTCGCGTGATCGGCCCGGTGAGCGGGTCCACGAAGAGGGCGGCGGGCGGCTCGGCGACCTGGGCGTCGACCTCCTCGCGGGAGCGGACGATGACCGGACGGTAGCCCCGGTCCGTCAGCGCCTGGCGCGTGGCGACGTCCGGCTCCGGCCAGACCAGCAGCCGGCGCGGCTCGTCCAGCACGGCCCCCGGCTCGGGGCCGCTCTCCTCCGTGACGTCGACGGCGCCGTTGGGACCGTCGAGCGGTTCGGGGCCCTCGCTCGCCTCGGTGGGAGCGCCTATGGCGTACGCCCGGCCGGGGGTCTCCGTCCCGTTGACCGACTGCGGGGGTGCCACGGGCTGCGGCTCGGGTTCGGCGGGGGCGGCCAGCCTGCGGCGGCGCCCGGAGCCGGTGGGCTGCTGGGCGACCTGCTCGTTGATCTGCTGGGCGAAGGCGACGCCCTGGCCGAGGGTGCGCACGCTGATGGCCCGGCCCTGTGTACCGCCGTCCTGCGTCGACTGCGGCTGGGGCTGCACCGGCGCGGGGGCCGGTGCCTGGGGCGGGACCAGCGGTTGCGGCGGTGGCGGCGGCTGCGGCGGCGCCACGGGCTCCGGCTCGGGACTGCGCTGCGTCTGCTCGGGGATCATCGGCGGCTCGAGGGCCGGCGGTTCCGGCCGGGAGGCCGCGGTGGGCGGGGGGAGCCGCCGCGGGTCCACGATCGCCGACGGCCGCGGTGTGCTCTCCACGATGCCGCGCGGGCGGCGGGCGGAGCCCTGGGCCTCGGGCCACTCGGTCGCCGGGGTGGCGGGGGCCGAGGGGGCGGGGGGCAGCGCGGGGAGTTCCGGGGCGGCCGGGGTCTCCGGGGCCGCGGCCCGGCGCGCACGGCGGCCGTTGCCCGTGCCGTTCTGCGCCGGCGCGGGCGCCTCCGGCAGCGCGGGCAGCGCGGGCAGCAGCTCCGGCTGCGGCTGCTCCGGGGCGCCGCGACGGGCCCTGCGGCCGGTGGGCTGTTCCTGTGCCTCGGCGGGTACGGCCTGCGGCTCGGGCTGCGGCTGGGGCTGCGGTTCCTCGGGACGCCGCAGGGCACGGCGGCGGCCGGTCGGGGTGGGCGCGTCGGTGGTCGGCGCGGCGGGCAGCGCGAGGGCGGCACCGGGGGCCGGCGCCGGATCGGCCGCGGGGCGGGCCGGCTGGAGCTGCTGCGGGGCCGCCGGGACGGGCAGGGACCGCGCCGGCGCCAGGGCCGGCACCTGCGCCTGGGCGGCGGGGGCCGTACCGCGTACCGGCTCGGCCGGCACCGGCATCACGGTCGTCTCCGACTCGCGCCGGGGCTCCTTGACCGCCGTCTTCGCCCCGCCCGTGCCGACCGGCACCTCCATCACGTACGCGCTGCCCTGCCCGGGCACCTCGTGCGTCTGGAGCACGCCGCCGTGCTTCTCGACGATCCCGCGCGCGATCGGCAGGTGCACCGGGTTGCCGCCCGCGTGCGGGCCGCGGACCTCGATGCGGACGGAATCACCGCGCTGGGCCGCCGCCACCACGATCGTGGAGTCGACACCGGCGACCACGACCGGCACATTGCCGGCCGCGTCGACGCCCGCGACGTCCGCGATCAGGTGCGACAGCGCCTGCGACATCCGCTCGGCGTCCACGGTCGCCTCGATCGGGGGCGCGTGCACCGCGTACTGGGCCCGGCCGGGACCGATCAGCTCGACCGCCGCCTCGACACCGGACGCCACGACCTTGTCCATCGAGGTCGTCTCGCGCTGCAGCTTCTCCTCGCCCCGGTCGAGCCGCTGGAAGGCCAGCACGCTGTCGATGAGCGTGGTGATCCGCGCGTAGCCCGCGGTGAGGTGGTGCAGGATCTGGTTGGCCTCCGGCCACAGCTGCCCGGCCGGGTCGTTGGCCAGCCCGGCGAGCTCGCCCCGCAGTTCGTCCAGCGGGCCGCGCAGGGCCTCGCCGAGCAGCGACTGCAGTTGCGCGTTGCGCGCGGCGAGCGCGTCGAAGCGCGTGCGGTCGGTGAAGGTCATCACCGCGCCGACCAGCTGGTCGCCCTCCCGTACCGGCGCCGTGATCAGGTCGACCGGCACCGAGCGCCCGTCCTTGCGCCACAGCACCTGTCCGCGGACCCGGTGCTTCAGCCCGGAGCGCAGCGTCTCGGAGAGCGGCGTCTCCTCGGCCGGCAGCGGGGTGCCGTCCGG
This sequence comes from Streptomyces sp. NPDC026673, assembly GCF_040638135.1. Classification (NCBI taxonomy): domain Bacteria; kingdom Bacillati; phylum Actinomycetota; class Actinomycetes; order Kitasatosporales; family Streptomycetaceae; genus Streptomyces; species Streptomyces sp. NPDC026673. The sequence continues at coordinate 170,446 of NZ_JBEZXR010000002.1, forward strand.
ACGGGAGTGGTGCACCAGCGGGTGCAGCTCCTGCCCGCCGAGGTCGGTGGCCCGGAAGCCCAGGATCTGCGCGGCCGAGGGGTTGACCAGGACGATCTTGCCGTCGGTGTCGACGCCGATCACGCCCTCGCTGGCGGCGCGCAGGATCATCTCGGTCTGGCGCTGCTGGCGGGCGAGTTCGGCCTCGGTGTCCAGGGTCCCGGTCAGGTCGCGGACGACCAGCATCAGCAGCTCGTCGCCGGTGTAGCTGTAGGTCTCGGCGAAGGGTGTGCGGGCGTCGTCGAGGTTCGCGCTCGTGACCTCCACCGGAATTTCACTGCCGTCGGTCCGCCGGGCGACCATCCGGGTCGGCTTGGTGCGGCCCATGTCGTCGTCGGGGCGGCGCATCGAACCGGGGATGCGACGCGCGTCGAACGCCGGCAGGAGATCGAGCAGGCCGCGGCCCACGAGGGCGGTACCCGGCGACTCGAAGGTCTCCAGGGCGATCGAATTGGCGTTGACGACGGTCCCGTTGGCGTTCACCAGCAGCAGGGCGTCCGGCAGCGCGTCGAGTATTGCCGCGAGGCGAGCAGCGCCTCGGGATGGCCTGCTGCTCACGAGACGCGTCCTCCCTGGAAACCGCACTTGCTGCCGCGCCACCACCCGCGAAGGGGGCATCCACCGGTGGTGGCCCATCTTGCCGCCGACCGGGGGGCATGTCACTAGAGCGAGTGTACGGGCAGCCGTTGGCCGCGAGGCTCCGGATACCCATGTCCCGTACGCGTGAGTAGTGTTCGTGGCCGAGCCGTGCGGATGTGGTGTCGGTCACCTCCGCGGGTCACGCGACCCGGCCGGGCGGACCGTCGGGGACCGCGGTCGCGGGGAGCACCGGGGCCATCCGCCGCCAGCGGGCCGTCTCGCAGCCGTTGCTGCGGTCGTAGCTGGCGTCCACGGGCCGCCCGTGCCAGCTGCCCCGCACCGTCGCCCGCTGCGGGCCGCTGTAGATCATCGTGCACATCGTGCCCTCCGGCGCGGGGCCCACCGGCCCGCCCAGCCGGTCCAGCCGGGCGCACGCCTCCGTCGCCTCGGGATGCGTCCCGCCGGCGGGACCGCAGCGCAGCTCGTACGACGACACGTGCCCGCCCCCGTCGTCCACGGTCACCCGCAGCAGGTCGGGCGGCTCCCCCGCCCCCGGCGGGCAGGCCAGGGCCGGCGCGGCCACCGTCAGCGGCAGGCCGAGCGCGAGCGCGGCAGTAAGGGGAACACGAGCCAATCGCATGTTCCGTCCCTACCTTCCCGGACCGGCCCGCGCCTCCCAATCCACCCGATCGTGGGCGCGTCGCCCCGGCGGGCGCGGCAACGCCTTTGCCCTGGCCGCGCGCGGGCTAGTACGCTTGTCAGCGATTGGTCCCAGCCCGGTGGGCTGTGCCATCATCTGCACAGACCCGCTCACGCGGGAGCATCTGGAGGCGTCGCCTAGTCCGGTCTATGGCGCCGCACTGCTAATGCGGTTTGGGCTTTACCGTCCATCGAGGGTTCAAATCCCTCCGCCTCCGCTCCACGAAGCCCCGGCCCCCGGCCGGGGCTTCTGCCGTTCCCGGGGCCCCTGCTGGACTCCCTTGATGGCGTTTCCGCAGGTCAGGCCGGGTGTGGCTAATGGATTTCGCCTCACGGCGAGGGTCATGTAATGTTGTTCCCGCAACGCCGACCGGCAAGAAAACGCCGGGAAGCACAAGCACTCGTAGCTCAACGGATAGAGCATCTGACTACGGATCAGAAGGTTGCAGGTTCGAATCCTGCCGAGTGCACAGCAGGTCAAAGCCCCCTCCGGGATCTTCCCGGAGGGGGCTTTGCCGTGCCGTACAGCAGCGAAGTACAGCAACCGTGTCAGTCCAAGGGGGACCCGTGACCGAGAGCGCCGAGCCGGTGGAACTGATCCGCTTGGACGACGGTGTGCAGAGCGTCGCCGTCCGGGTGCTCTCCCGGGAGGGGGACTACTACGACGCGGAGATCGTGATCGAGAGTGACTTCGTCAACGCCACCGTCCGGACGGGATTCGACGCCGACGACATCCGGGCATGGGGCTCGCTGCTGGACGCCGTCGAGGAAGACGAATACGACGACGAAGACGACTCGGTGTTCGCCGGAGACTGGCCGCAGGAAGGACGCACCGCGTACCTCACCTTCGTGGCCGATGACCCGTACGTGGTCGAGGTCCGCGATGCACCCAGCACCCAGATATGTGTGCGCGTGCCCCTGGACCTCAACGGTGACTGGATCACCGAGGCGCGAGAGCGACACGCGGCCGTACGGCAAGCACTCGGGGTGTAGGCGCTCCCTCATGCGCGACCCACAGCATCGGACAGTTTGCCGATAGCAGCGCGGACCTCTTCATCGCTTGCCGCGGCGTAGACCTCCATCGTCATCGCGATCTGTGCGCTCACATGTGAACAGCGCTTTCACGAATGTGAAACCTCAGGTCATCGAGGCTTCCTCATCCATGAGATGTCTTCGCCGTTGTGCCCCAGGGATCCCGCTTCCCACGCGTGTACGTCACGGCGAACATCCCGTATGTCCCTCGACATGGCTGCGCCGTCGCGAAAGCGACGACCGCTGCGTTGTCGTGCTTTTCGGTCGACCCAGGCAGCGACCACGAGAAGCAGGACGAGAGGCACCAGGAAGAACCACACGATCTGAGCATGCTGTCGCTCGGCAACGCTTGCTAGATACGGATCGTGATCAACCGCTGGAACTAGATTGCCGCAACATGACCTTGACACGCCCGCACTCGAGCCAGTAGCGACGTGCTGCCACGAGCCTCGAGGGCAATCCCGTGACGATGACGGGCGGCCGCGCCACGACCACCGGATGCGGCCTGTGGGTTCGGCTGGCCCCGCTCGAATCCGGTTTCCACGTGCTGGAGATCAGCGGACGGTCGGGGGAGTTCACGACGCGCGTGGACTACACGCTCGCGGTCGAGACCGCGAACGACTAGGGGGCCGGGCCCGGAGCGCCGCGGCGGTCCGGTGTCCGTTCTGATCCGTATCCGCCCGGCCGCCGGTGCGTGGCGCGCGGCGGCTAGGGTGTGCGCAGTCAGGACCGAGTACATACATGGAGGGGTGGTCACGATGGCGGACATCGAGGCGGCCAAGAAGGCGTTCACGCGATTCGATGTCGACGGGGACGGGCTCATCACGGCGAGCGAGTACAAGAGCGTGATGGCGCAGCTCGGGGACTTCAACGTGACCGAGACCGTGGCGCAGAGCGTCATCAAGGCCGTCGACGGCAACGGTGACGGCAAGATCTCGTGGGACGAGTTCTGGGCGGCCCAGCAGGCCTGACGCCGGGCCGGGGCTCAGATCTCCTCGAGGAGGAGCTGGGGGACCTCGGCCGCGCCGCAGAGCCGCAGGGTGCGCGCGTGCAGACGCGGGCAGCGGATGGTGACGCGGTCGGCGGGGCCGAGGGACGCCGCGTGGCGGATCAGTACGGATGCGCAGCGGGCGTCGATGAAGGAGAGCCGGGTGAGGTCGACCCGGTGCGGCGGTCCGGCCGGCGCGTGGAAGGCGTGACGGACGGCCAGTTCGAAGTCGTCGCGGGTGGCGAGGTCGGCGTCGCCGCGGAGGGCGAGGGTGCCGGCGGACCGCTCCGCGCGCAGGGTGCCGTGCCGCGGGCGTACGCAGACCGGGTGGGCGGCCCGGACCCGGGCGAGGAGCGAGGCGGCGAAGCGCCGCTGGTCGTACTCGCAGATGGTGGTGAGGCCGAGGCCCGCGAGGATCGGGGTCATGGCGGTCTCGTGGCCGAGGAGCCGGTCCCGGTCGAGGCCGGGGCCCAGCGCCCAGGACATGTCGCCGGCGACGCGGAGCCCGGAGAAGCCGTGGCGGTGGGCGGTGTTCGTCAGTGCGGTCCAGGCTGCCGCGGCATCGTAGCCGGGGACCTCGGGGGTGATGACGAGGGCGCTGTGGCGCACCGCCTCGGCGGCGCGCACACCGTGGGCGGCGAGCCGGGTGACGGCTTCGTCCGGGGGCGTGCCGGGCTCGGTGAAGAGCAGGACGCGCTCGCCGCGGGTCAGCCCGATCGCGGTGAAGGCCGCGCGGATCTCCCAGCGGTCGTCCTCGTCCTGGAAGCCGAGGCAGGCGTGATCGCCGGACGCCATGCGGTCGACCGAGACAGTGCGAGGCACGGTGCCGCTGTCCATGGGGCCGAACATACGCCCGGCCCTGTGGCGCGGCCGGGCGCTGAACGCCTTTGAGCGGAGCGTTCCGTTCCTGTCGGCGGAGCGTCCCCGATTGTCTCGGGACGGACCTTCAGTGACCGCTGGGCTTCAGGACCGCCGCCAACCGGCGCCACTGCTCACGCGGCAGCCCGGCCCGGTCCTCACCCGTGGCCAGTACCTGGACGGCGACGTGGTCGGCGCCCGCGTCGAGGAAGGCGTCGATCCGCTCGCGCACCCGCTCCTCGTCGCCCCAGCCGAAGAGCGCGTCGACCAGGCGGTCGCTGCCGCCGCCGGCGAGGTCGTCCTCGGTGAAGCCCAGCCGCAGCCAGTTGCCGGTGTAGTTGGGCAGCGTCAGGTAGAACGCCAGCATCTCCCGGGCGGTCTCGCGGGCCCGCGCCGGATCGGCCTCCAGGACGACGGTGAACTCCGGTGCCAGCAGCGGCCCTTCGCCCAGCAGGGCGCGAGCCTCCGCGGTGTGCTCGGGGGTGACCAGATACGGGTGCGCGCCCGCCGACCGGTCGCGCGCGAGCTCCAGCATCCTCGGGCCGAGCGCGGCCAGCACCCTGCGTCCGGCGGGGACTCCTGCGGCGTCCAGCGCGTCCAGGTAGCGGGTCATCGCCGCGTACGGGCGCTTGTACCGCTCGGCGAGCCGCGCGTGGCTGACGCCCAGTCCCAGCAGGAAGCGCCCGGGGTGGGCGGCCTCGAGGGCGGCGTGGCGGGCGGCGGCGTCCTCGGCCCCGTACTGCCAGATGCTGAGGATGCCGGTCGCGACGGTGATGGCGGAGGTGGCCGCGATCAGGGGTGCGGCGTGCTCGACGCCGCTGCTGCCGCCGAGCCACAGGGCCCCGTATCCCAGCTCCTCCAGTTCGGCCGCGGTCTCGGCGAGTTCGGCCGCGCGGGCCGGATCGGGGTCGCGCAGCCCGGCGTTCCACAGTCCGTAGCGCCCGATCGCCGGCGTCTGGCTGTCGCTCATGGGTCTTCTCCCGCCGTGAAGTCCGTTTGAAGTTCGACGTCCTTCGTACCAAAACGGGAACCGCGGCCCGCGGCATTCCCTCCCCGGCGGCGCGTCAGGGCGTCCGGCCGGCCCCGCGGCGGGAGATTCTCAGAGAAATCACAGACAGCGGACAGGGCGTTCTCAGAGGCGGCTCACAGGATTCGGGCATGACCGCGTCGCCTTCCCCCGCCGCCGACCTCACGCGTCCCGACGGCTCACCTGTCCGGGTGCTCGTCGTCGACGACGAGACCGCCCTCTCCGACCTGCTGTCCATGGCCCTGCGCTACGAGGGGTGGGACGTCCGCACCGAGGGCACCGGCGCCGACGCGCTGCGCGCCGCCCGCGAGTCGCGGCCCGACGCCGTCGTCCTCGACATCATGTTGCCCGACATGGACGGCTTGGAGGTGCTGGCCCGGCTGCGCCGGGAAGTGCCGGACGTCCCCGTGCTGTTCCTCACCGCCAAGGACGCGGTCGAGGACCGCATCGCGGGGCTGACCGCGGGCGGCGACGACTACGTCACCAAGCCCTTCAGCCTGGAGGAGGTCGTGGCCCGGCTGCGCGGGCTGCTCCGCCGGGCCGGCGCGGCCACCGCCCGGCAGGAGTCGCTGCTGGTGGTGGGCGATCTCGTGCTCGACGAGGACAGCCACGAGGTCACCCGCGGCGGCGAGGGCATCCACCTCACGGCGACCGAGTTCGAACTGCTGCGGTACCTGATGCGCAATCCGCGCCGGGTGCTGAGCAAGGCGCAGATCCTCGACCGCGTCTGGTCCTACGACTTCGGCGGCCAGGCCAACGTCGTCGAGCTCTACATCTCCTATCTGCGCAAGAAGATCGACGCGGGCCGCACCCCGATGATCCACACCCGGCGCGGCGCGGGCTACCTGATCAAGCCGGGCGAAGCGGCGTGATCCCCGCGACCGTGCCCGGCCGCGGGGACGGCACGCCGGCGACGCCGGGAACCGCGCCCCGGCCGGAACGGCGCCCCCGGCGGCGCCGTTCCCTGCGGACCCGGCTGGTGGTCTCCTCGGTGCTGCTCATCGCGGTCGTGTGCGCGGTCATCGGTGCGGTCACGACGCTCGCCCTGCAGTCCTTCCTCATCGAGCAACTGGACAAGCAGGTGGCGGAGATCGCCAACCGGGCCCGGAAGGAACCCGGTTACGGTGGCGCCCAATGGCCGGTCACGGTGCCGTCTCCCGGGAGCGTCACGTCCGAGGAGCCGGGCACCGACCCCCGCCTGCGCTTCATCAGCGGACCCGGTATCGCCCCCGGGACGGTGGGCGCACGGTTCGACGGGACCGGGGCGGTGACCGACGCCGGCATCAGCTCGCGGCCGGACGGCAGCGCACAGGACCGGCTGCCCGTCCGGCCGCTCACCGCCCCGCAGCGGGAGGCGTTCGCGGCCGTCCCCCTCGACGGCCTGCCGCACACCCTGGAGGTGCCGGGACTGGGCGGCTTCCGCGTCCGGTCGGCCGCCGACGGCGACGGTGCGTCCCTCGTCGTGGGACTGTCGACGGCGACCGTGCGCGACACCATCGGCACCCTTGTGCTGGTCGAGGTCTGCGTGACCGCCGCGGGCCTGGCCGCGGCCGGGATGGCCGGTTTCGTGATGATCCGGCTCAACCTCCAGCCGCTGCGCCGGGTCGCCGCCACCGCCACCCGGGTCTCCGAACTCACCCTCCACCGCGGCGAGGTCGCCCTCCACGAACGCGTACCGGACGCCGACACCGATCCGCGCACCGAGGTCGGACAGGTCGGCGCCGCGCTCAACCGCATGCTCGACCACGTCGGCAACGCGCTCCACGCCCGCCAGCAGAGCGAGACGCGCGTCCGGCAGTTCGTCGCCGACGCCAGCCACGAACTGCGCACCCCCCTGGCCTCCATCCGGGGATACGCCGAACTGACCCGGCGCGGCCGGGAGGAGATCGGCCCGGACACCCGGCGCGCGCTCGGCCGGATCGAGTCGGAGGCGAGCCGGATGACCACCCTGGTGGAGGACCTGCTGCTGCTCGCGCGCCTGGACGCCGGCCGGCCGCTCCGCCTCGTCGAGACCGACCTGTCGCCGCTCGTCGTCGACGCGGTCGGCGACGCGCACGCGGCCGGCCGCGACCACCACTGGCTGCTGCGGCTCCCGGACGAACCCGCCGTCGTGGCGGGCGATCCGGAACGGCTGCACCAGGTGCTGACCAATCTGCTCGCCAACGCCCGCAGCCACACCCCGCCCGGCAGCACCGTCGTGGCGCGGGTCGTGCCGCGCGGCCGGGAGGTGCTCGTCGAGGTGGAGGACGACGGGCCCGGCATCCCGCCCGGCCTGCTGCCGCACGTCTTCGAGCGCTTCGCGCGCGGTGACGCCTCCCGCTCCCGGACGGCCGGCAGCACGGGTCTGGGGCTCGCCATCGTCCGGGCCGTGGTGACCGCGCACCGCGGCGCGGTGTCCATCGACAGCGTGCCCGGCCGCACGGTCTTCCGCGTTCATCTGCCCGCCGCCGCGCACTCACAGCCGCCGCTCAGCATCGCCACAAGGTCGTGACAGCGCGCCCGGCGAGGGTCGTGGCCATGCGAACCCATCAGCTTCCGCCGACCGGCCGGGCGGCTCCGGACGCGGAGATCCTCCCCGTCCGCGAGCACCTGGCCGTCCCCCAGACCGAACCGGTGCTCGACGTCGTGATCCCCGTGCACAACGAGGAGAAGGACCTCGAAGGTTGCGTTCGCCGGATCCACGCCCACCTCGGACGCACCTTCCCCTACCCCTTCCGGATCACCGTCGCCGACAACGCCAGCACCGACCGGACGGCGCAGATCGCCGGCGCCCTCGAGGACGAGCTCCCCGAGGTCACCGCCCTCCGGCTGGAGCGCAAGGGCCGCGGCCACGCCCTCCACGCGGCATGGTCCGGCTCCGGGGCCCCCGTCCTGGCGTACATGGACGCCGATCTGTCCACCGACCTCAACGCGCTGCTGCCGCTGGTCGCCCCGCTGATCTCCGGCCACTCCGACCTGGCGATCGGCTCCCGGCTGGCGCGCAGTTCGCGCGTCGTGCGCGGCGCGAAGCGGGAGTTCGTCTCCCGCTCCTACAACGTCCTCCTGCGGACCTCGCTGGCCGCCCGCTTCACCGACGCCCAGTGCGGTTTCAAGGCGATCCGCAAGGACGTCGCGGAGCGGCTGCTGCCGCTGGTGGAGGACACCGGCTGGTTCTTCGACACCGAGCTGCTCGTCCTCGCCGAACGGGCCGGACTGCGGATCCACGAGGTGCCGGTCGACTGGGTCGACGACCCGGACTCGAGCGTGGACGTCGTCAGGACCGCCGCCGAGGACCTCAGGGGCGTGTGGCGCGTCGGCCGCGCCCTCGCCACCGGCGCCCTCCCGCTGGACCGGCTGCGCCGGCCCTTCGGCGACGACCCGCGCGACCGCGGGATCGCCGACGTGCCGGCCGGGCTCGCCCGCCAGTTGCTCGGCTTCTGCGTCGTCGGCGGGCTCAGCACGGTCGCGTATCTGCTGCTCTACTCGCTCTTCCGCGAGCTGTGCGGCGCGCAACCCGCCAACGCGCTCGCCCTGCTGGTCTCGACGGTGGGCAACACGGCCGCCAACCGGCGGCTGACCTTCGGCGTACGCGGCCGTGACAGGGCACTGCGGCACCAGGCGCAGGGGCTGGCCGTCCTCGGCATCGGCCTGGCGCTCACCGGCGGTTCGCTGGCCGCGCTCCACGTCGCCGTCGCCGTGCCCTCGCACGGCACCGAACTCGCCGTGCTGGTCGCGGCCAATCTCGCCGCGACCGTACTGCGCTTCCTGCTCTTCCGCGCCTGGGTCTTCCCCGACCGGACGGGCGGGGGCGCCCTCCAGGCGCCGGCCGCCCCGTACGCCGGCGAGTGCGGGGGCCGGTACGTCCCCGCCGCCGAACCCGCGCGGGACACCCCCCGCCCCCTGCCGACCGCGCACGCCGACGCGCACGACCCGAGGAGCGAGCGATGACCACGCCGCGCAGCGACGAGGCCCAGGACCGGGCCGCGCCGGGAGGCGGCCCCTCGGGGGCACCCCAGGCGGGCCCCGGGGGCGCTTCCGCGCGGGCCGTCCCGCCGCAGGGCGCCTCCCCGCACACCGTTTCCCCGCACGCCGTTCCCCCGCCACCGGCGCACGCCCCGGCGGCCGTGAGCCGCACCCCCGTTCCCGCCGACGCGCCGCCGCCCGGGACGACCGGCCGCAGTCCCGTTCCGGTGGGCGCCCCCGCGCCGGAGGCGCCCGCCGCGTCCGCGGGGCCCGCGGGCCCCGCGGGCCACCCCGTACCGGAGGGCGACGGAGGCCGCCCACGCGGGATCGTCACGCGCCTGTGGGCCGGGCGGCCGGGGGACCCGCGCTGGGCCCGGCCCGCCCTCCTGGCACTGCTCGCGTTCACGGCCGTCGTCTACCTGTGGGACCTGAGCGCTTCGGGGTACGCCAACAGCTTCTACTCCGCGGCCGCGCAGGCGGGCGGCGAGAGCTGGAAGGCGTTCTTCTTCGGCTCGTCCGACGCGGCGAACTCGATCACGGTCGACAAGCCCCCGGCCGCGCTGTGGCCGATGGCGCTCTCCGTCCGGCTGTTCGGCCTGAGCTCCTGGGCGATCCTGGTCCCGGAGGCGCTGATGGGCGTCGCGGCGGTCGGTGTCCTCCACGCCGCCGTGCGCCGCCGTTCCGGCCCGGCCGCCGGACTGATCGCGGGCCTCGCCTTCGCGGTCACCCCGGTCGCGGCGCTGATGTTCCGCTTCAACAACCCCGACGCGCTGCTGTGCCTGCTGATGGTGGTGGCGGTCCACTGCGTCCTGCGCGCCCTGGAGGACGCCCGTACGAAGTGGCTGCTCCTGGCGGGGGCCGCGTTCGGCCTCGCCTTCCTCACCAAGACGCTGCAGGCCTGGCTGATCCTGCCGCCGCTCGCCGTGGTGTACGCGGTGTGCGCCCCGGCGACGGTGCGGCGGCGGTTCGCGCAACTCGGCCTCGCAGGTCTGGTGACCCTCGTGTCCGCGGGCTGGTGGGTCGCGATCGTCGAGCTGTGGCCCGCGTCCTCCCGCCCCTACATCGGCGGTTCGCAGGACAACAGCTTCCTTTCGCTGACCTTCGGCTACAACGGCCTCGGCCGGATCACCGGCGACGAGACCGGTTCGGTCGGGGGCGGTGGCGGCCCGAACGGCGGGGGGCAGTGGGGCGAGACCGGCTGGGGCCGGCTGTTCGGTTCCGACATGGGCGGTCAGATCGCCTGGCTGCTGCCCGCGGCCCTTGTGCTGCTCGTCGCCGGTCTGTGGCTGACCCGGCGGGCGCGGCGCACGGACATCGGGCGCGCGGCCCTCCTGGTCTGGGGAGGTGCGCTGGTCTTCACCTTCCTGACCTTCAGCTTCATGTCCGGGATCTTCCACCAGTACTACAACGTCGCGCTGGCGCCCTACATCGCGGCGCTGACCGGCACGGGCGCCGTGATGCTGTGGGAGCGGCGCTCGCGCCTCGCGGCCGCGGCGGTTCTGGCGGGCACGGTCCTGCTCACGGCGGTCTGGTCGTACGTCCTGTTGGGGCGTTCCGCCGACTGGCACCCGTGGGTGCGGTACGCCGTACTGGCGGCGGGGATCGCGGCGGCGGCCGGACTGCCGCTCGGCGCCCGGCCGGCGGGGGCGGCCCGGCGCGTCGCCCCGCTCGCGGCCGCGGCCGGCCTCCTGGCCGCCCTGGGTGGACCGCTGGCGTACACCCTGCAGACCGCGGGCACGGCGCACACCGGCTCCATCGTGACCGTCGGCCCGGCGGTGCAGGGCGGCGGCATGGGCGGCGGCCCGGGTGGCCTGCGGGCCTTCCCCGGCGGCGGCAACGGACGGCAGGGCCCGGGCCAGGGCGGGCAGGGCTTCCCGGGCGGCGGCGCCGACGGTACGGGCGGCTTCCCCGGGGGCCCGCCGGGCGCCAACGGGCAGCAGGGCCAGGGTGTTCCGGGCCAGGGCCAACAGGGTCAACAGGGTCAACAGGGCCAGGGCGGCCAGGGCTTCCCCGGCGGCGGCACGGGCGGGGAGAACCGCCGCGGCGGTGCGGGAGGCGGCCTCGGCGGGCTGCTGGGCGGTGCCGCGGTCGACGAGGCCGCGAAGAAGGCGCTGCTGGCGGACGCCGGCGCCTACACCTGGGTGGCCGCCGCCATCGGTTCCCAGAACGCCGCGAGCTACCAGCTGGCCACCGGCAAGCCGGTGATGGCGATCGGCGGCTTCAACGGCAGCGACCCGTCCCCGACGCTGGAGCGGTTCAAGGAGTACGTGGCCGCGGGGAGGATCCACTACTTCATCGCCTCCGGCGGCATGGGTGGCGGCGGCCGGGGCGGGAGCGGCACCTCCTCGCAGATCAGCTCGTGGGTGGAGGAGAACTTCGGTTCCACCACCCTGGGCGGAACGACCGTCTACGACCTGACCGACCCGAGCTGACCCCAGGTCGTAGAACGCGGAGAGGGCGGCGGCCACCGGGCCGCCGCCCTCTTCCGGCCCGGGCGAGGCCGACCGGGCCACCGCAGGCGGCGCGGGGCGTCGTGCCGGTGTTCGGCTTTCCTATCGTCTCGCTCCCTTCGGTCGCAGAGATGCTGGCTGCGGATGGGAGGGTGGGGGCGGGCTTTCGCGGCGGTGTGCGGGCCGGTGGGTGGCCGGGGTTCAGGCTCCGGAGCGGGTGCCTTTCCGGTGGCGCGGGTCTCGTTGCCGTCCGCGGGTAGAGATGACCGCTTCCACGCCATCGGTGGGTGGTGGGCGCGCCTGCCGTGACCTGCGTCCGCGGGTGATTCGGGGTGCTGTTGAGGGGGCCATGGGAGGTCGGGCTCGCTTTCGCCGACATAGTCGGCGGAACAGAGCCCGATCTTTGAGCCGGGGGACATCGGGCCCGCTTTCGCCGACATACTCGGCGAAACAGAGCCCGATCTCGGCAGACCCCCCGCCGGGCCCTTCGCCTGTCGGGGAATCACCCGCAGACGCAGGTCACGGCGGGTGCGCCACCCACGAAGGGTGGGCGTGGTCACCGGCCATCTATACGCGCGGACGGCGACGAGACCGGCACCCCACGAACAACCGGCCCCGCTCCGGAGCCTGAACCCCCGCCGCGCACCCACCCGCACACCGCCGACCAGCCCCAGGCTGCCACCCTCCCGTCCGCAGCCCGCCGCTGTGCGACCGAAGGGAGCCAGACGGCGGGACAGCCCAACCACCCTCCGGCACCGGCACCGGCACCGCGCCCCGTCACACCCGGCGGCGGCACACCGCGCACCGAGTCCGGCCGCCATCAGCCGACCCGGGCCCTGTGACCGAGTGCGGCTACGGTGCGAGCCGCGCCGGGAAGCCGCCCGTGGCGATCGGGCCCCAGCGTTCGGGGGTCACCCGCACCAGGGACTTGCCCTGCCGGACCATGGCGGCGCGGTACTCGTCCCAGTCCGGGTGCTCTCCCGCGATGTTGCGGTAGTACTCCACCAGCGGTTCCACGGAGTCGGGGGAGTCGATGACCTCCGCGGTGCCGTCGATCTGCACCCAGGGGCCGTCCCACTCGTCCGACAGCACGATCACGGACGCCCGCGGGTCGCGGCGCGCGTTGCGGGCCTTGGCCCGCTCGGGGTAGGTCGAGACGACCAGCCGTCCCGCGTCGTCGACCCCGCAGGTGACGGGGGAGCCCTGGGGGCGGCCGTCCGCGCGGGTGGTCAGCAGCAGGGCGCGGTGGCGCGGACGTACGAATTCCAGCAACTGGTCGAGTTGCACGCTGGTATTGGTCGCGATGTTGGCAGCCATGGACGGCAGCCTATGCGTCCCGCGGCTACCCGGCGGGGAGGGCCGTCCCCTGGACCGCCTGGATGTCGAGGGCGATCCTGAGCGTCGTCCCGACGGTGGCGATGCCGGCCCGGACGATCTGGTTCCAGTTCATCGCGAAGTCCGCCCGGCGCAGTTCGGCCGTCGCGCGGAAGGCGGCGCGCACGCCGCCCCAGGGGTCCGGCCCGGTGCCGAGGTAGGCCAGGTCCAGGTCGACCGGGCGGGTGACCCCGCGCATCGTCAGCTCCCCGTGGACGGTCCACCGGTCGCCGGCGGCGGGCTCCAGCGAGGTGCTGCGGTAGCTGACCGTGGGGTGTTCCCCGACGTCGAGGAAGTCGGCGGAGCGCAGATGCTCGTCGCGGGTGCCGTTGCCGGTGTCGATCGAGGCCGCGTCGATGACGGCCTCGACGGACGACGCGAGCGGTTGTTCCGCGACGTCGATCCGGCCGGTGAAGCCCGTGAAGTGGCCGTGCACGCTGGACAGGCCCAGGTGCTGGGCGACCGCGCCGACCTCGGAGTGCGCCGGGTCGATCGTCCACGGCCCGGGCGGCGGCAGTTCGAGGCCGCCCGCGCGGGCCAGCAGCAGGGTGCCGAGGTCCGCCGAGCCGGAGGCGGTGACCAGCGCCGTCGCGGCGGCCGGGCGATAGCCCACCGCCGTCACGATCACGGTGTACGCCCCGGGGGCCAGCGCCGCGGTGCGCACGGCGCCCTCGGCGTCCGCCGCCTCCCGCGCGATCTGCTGCCCGGTCATGTCGGTGACGGTGACCACGGCGTGCGGCACCGCCCAACCGTCCTTCGTCCGGATCCGCCCGCGCAGCCCGGTTCCTGCCGTGGTGTTCATCGACCTCGCTCGCCTTCGGTGGGTGCCCCCGGTCGGGTCCGTCCGGACGGCCTCGGCCGTCCCCTGCTCCGGTCGCCCGGACAGGACCCTGTTTCCCCCGTTCGCCGGTCCGTGTGTCTCCGCAGGCGCACGGACCGGCCGCTTGTTCACCCCTCGGGGTGGTTCAGCTCGACGTCGAAGCCGTCCGCGTGGCCGGCCGCGGCGCCGTTGCCGACGGTGACCTGGGCGGCCACCGGCGGGTAGCCGGCGGCGATCAGCGAGTACTCGCCGGCGTCCAGGTCGCCGAAGGCGTAGGCGCCGTCGGTGCCGGTGGTGGCGGTGGCCACGACGTTCCCGGCGGCGTCGACGAGGGTGACGCGGGCTTCCGGCAGCGGCGTCCCTGCGGCGCCGCCGAGGACGGTGCCGTGGAGGCGGGCGCCGTCGCGGAGCGGGACCTCGACGTGGGTGGGGCCGTTGCCGGTGACCTCGACCGGCAGCGCGGCCGGCCGGTAGCCGGTGGCGTTGACGGCCAGGGTGAAGTCGCCGGCGGGCAGGTCGTCGAAGCCGAAGGTGCCGTTGTGGGCGGTGCCGCCGGTGGCCAGGACCTCGCCGCGGATGTCGGTGACCACGACCATGGCGTCCGGGACGGGGATGCCGGTGGCCTCGGCGACGACGGTGCCGGTGAGTCCGCCGGTGCCGGCCAGGACCACGTCGTAGGGGACGGGCTCGGTGCCGGCCACCACGGTGGAGGCCTGCGGCTGGTGCCCGTCGGCGGCGGCGATGAGCACGTAGGAGCCGGCCCCGGGCGCGGTCAGGGTGTAGCCGCCGTCGGTGCGGGTCGCGGCCCGGCCGAGTTGCCGGCCGGTGAGCGAGATCAGGGTGAGCGTGGCGCGTTCGACACCAGTGCCGTCGGCGTTGCGCACCTGGCCGTGGATCGTGGTGCCCTCGGCCGGGACGTCGGCCGGGGCCGCGCCCACGGTGACCGCCTCGGCGGTCTCGGCGGCGGTCTCCGCGAGGGTCTCCACCGCGGACGCCTGGGCCGGAACGGCCGCGGGCTGCTCGGCGTGACCGGGCACACCGGCCGCCTGCTGCAGGCCGCTCGCGGTCCTCAGCGGTACTTCCTTGATGAAGAGCACCAGCAGCAGTGCGAGGAAGGCCACCGGGGCCGCGACCAGGAAGACGTCGCCGGCGCCGTGCCCGTACGCGCTCTCCACGACGTGGCGGATCGGGGCGGGCAGCGTGGCCAGGTCCGGGATGGCGCCGTCGGGGGCGCCGGTGGACTTCACACCCAGAGCGGTCAGCCCGTCCTGCACGTAGTGCGTCACCCGGTTGCCGAGCACCGCGCCCAGCGCGGAGACGCCGATCGCGCCGCCGAGGGTCCGGAAGAAGGTGACGACGGAGCTCGCCGCACCGAGGTCGGCGGCGCCGACCTGGTTCTGCACCGCGAGCACGAGGTTCTGCAGCATCATGCCGACGCCGAGGCCCAGCAGCGCCATGAAGAGCGCCAGGTGCCAGTACGGGGTGTCGGACCGCATCGAGCCCAGCAGGGAGAGACCGCCGGTGAGCAGCACCCCGCCGGCGACCAGGAACGCCTTCCAGCGGCCGGTGCGGGTGATGATCAGGCCGGAGACGGTGGAGGAGAGGAACAGGCCGGCGATCAGCGGAATGGTCATGACGCCGGACATCGTCGGCGACTCGCCGCGGGCCAGCTGGAAGTACTGGCTGAGGAAGACCGTGGCGCCGAACATGGCGGTGCCGACGAAGAGCGAGGCGACGGAGGTCAGGCTGATGGTCTTGTTGCGGAACAGCCGCAGCGGCATGATCGGCTCGCTCGCCCGCGACTCCACCAGCACGAAGACCAGGACGAGCAGGACGGCGCCCGAGAGCAGGGCGTAGGTCTGCCAGGAGAACCACTCGTACTTGTCGCCGGCGAAGGTGACCCAGACCAGCAGCAGGCTGACGGCGGCGGTGACGAAGAAGGCACCCGCCCAGTCGACCTTGACCCGGCGTTTGACGACCGGCAGGTGCAGGGTCTTCTGCAGCACGATCAGCGCGAGGATCGCGAAGGGCACGCCGACGTAGAAGCACCAGCGCCAGCCCAGCCAGTCGGTGTCGACGATGACGCCGCCCAGCAACGGGCCGCCGACGGTGCCCAGCGCGAAGGCCGCGCCCAGGTAGCCGCTGTAGCGGCCGCGCTCCCGCGGGGAGATCATCGCGGCCATGATGACCTGGGTCAGCGCGGTCAGACCGCCCGCGCCGATGCCCTGGACGACACGGCAGGCGATGAGCATGCCGGCGTTCTGCGACAGGCCCGCGACCAGCGAGCCCACCACGTAGATCACCAGCGCCACCTGGACCAGCAGCTTCTTGCTGAACAGGTCGGAGAGCTTGCCCCACAGCGGGGTGGTGGCGGTGGTGGAGAGCAGGGCGGCGGTGACGACCCAGGTGTAGGCGCTCTGCCCGCCGTGCAGATCGGAGATGATCTTCGGCAGGGCGTTGGAGACGATCGTGGACGACAGGATCGCCACGAACAACCCGAGTATCAGCCCGGTGAGGGCCTCCATGATCTGCCGGTGCGACATGGGGGCCGCGTGTCCTGCGTGGGCGTCGGTCCCCCGCACACCGGCAGGTGATGCGGTTGTTGCCATCGTCATCCTCTTCACGTCGTGGAATGTGTACGGGGGCGGCAGGCGGCCGCGAAGTCCGTTCGCAGCCGGTCCAGCAGCCGGGAGAACGCGGTGACGTCCTCGTCCGGCCAGTCCCTCAGGTGGTGGGCCAGCGCCTCGGCGACCCGGTCCTGCGCGGCGCGCAGCATGTCCGCGCCGCCGGGGGTCAGGCGCAGCAACCGTGACCGCTTGTCGTGCGGGTCGGGCAGCCGGTCGATCCAGCCGCGTTCGGCGAGGTGGGCCACGTGTCTGCTGGTGACGGACATGTCGACCTCCAGCAGCTCGGCCAGCCGGCTCATCCGCATCTCGCCGTGGCGGCTGATTACCGAGAGCACGCCGAGCGATGACGGCGGACACTCCGGTGGACAGGCCCGGCTGAGTTCGCGGGCGACCACCGGGATCGCGCGCAGCTGGCTCGCGAGCTCCGCGAACTGCTCCTGCGTCGCCATGGCGCCTCGCTTCCCGACTCTTGTTGGTTGCCTCAAGCAACCTTAGAAACGTTTGGTTGCTGCAGGCAAATTCTTTCGGGTAAAAACCTCCAAAAGGAACGACCCGCCTCCGGTCAAGGGAGGCGGGTCGTCATGCGGAACGGCGGTGAAAACCGCAGGTCAGGCGGATGCTTCCGTCAGCCGCTGCAACTCCGCGGCGGTCGGCTCCAGCGTCGCCGAGGCCAGCAGCGCGGTCAGCTGCTCGGGCGTACGGGCGCTGGCGATCGGCGCCACGACGGTCGGCCGGGACCGCAGCCACGCCAGCGCGACGCTCGCCGGCTCCACCCCGTGCGCCGCCGCGACCTCGTCCAGCACGGCCAGCACCCGCGGTCCGCGCTCGGACTCCAGGTAGGCGCCCGCGCCTTCCGCCCGGGGGCTGTCCACCGTGACGCCGGGCCGGTACTTGCCGGTGAGGAAGCCCCGGGCCAGACCGAAGTACGGCACGGAGGCGAGGCCGTGCGCCTCGACGACCTCGCGCAGCGGCCCCTCGTACTGCTCCCGCTCCACCAGGTTGTAGTGCTGCTGCAGCGCGACGTACTTCGTCAGGCCCTCGCGGTCGGCGAACTCCAGCGAGGCCGCCAGCCGCTCGGGGCTGATGTTGGAGGCCGCGACGTGGCGGACCTTGCCCTCGCGGACCAGTTCGTCCAGGGCGCCGACGATCTCCTCGACCGGGGTCTCGGGGTCGTCGAAGTGGGTGTAGTAGAGGTCGATCCGGTCGGTGCCCAGGCGGCGCAGCGACTCCTCCGCGGCGGCCTTGATCGTGGCGGCCTTCAGACCCTTGAACGCGGGGTGGGAACCAACCTTGGTCGCGACGATCACGTCGTCGCGGCGGCCGCGCTTGGCGAGCCAGGAGCCGATCACGGTCTCCGACTCCCCTCCGGAGTGACCGGGGACCCAGGCCGAGTACACGTCCGCGGTGTCGACGAAGTTGCCGCCCGCCTCCGTGTACGCGTCCAGCACCTCGAAGGAGGTCGCCTCGTCCGAGGTCCAGCCGAAGACGTTGCCGCCGAGGCAGAGGGGGAAGACGTCGAGATCAGAGTTGCCGATGAGTGCCATGTGGTGATGGACGCGGCGAGGACGAGCGGTATTCCCCGGGGTATTCCCCCCGTAACGACGGGCCGGGGGTGACCGCCCCGACGTGACTTCGCTAGGGTCCTGCCCCATGACTACCCCTGACAACAACTACGACCCGGCCGGCAGCACCCAGATGTTCCGCGCCTTCGTCGACGAGGAGCCCGCCCAGGTCCAGGCCGCGGGCGGCAACAAGACCGGGCTGATCGTCGGCGTGATCGCGGCCGTCGTCGTGATCGCCGCCGTGGTCTGGTTCGCGGTCGCCTGACGGGCACGCGCCCCACCCCGTTCACCGACACCGGACGCCGGCGGCCGCCGGCCGTCCGGCGGCTGTCGTGCGCCCGCGCCCGGCGTACGGGCCCCGCTCTCAGCGGAACAGCGACGCCAACTCGACGCGCGAGCGCACCCCGAGACGGCTGAAGATGTTCCGCAGGTGGTACTCGACCGTCCGCGTGCTGAGCAGCAGCAGGTCGGCGATCTCGCGATTGGTGGCGCCCTGCGCCACCAGCTCGGAGATCCTCGTCTGCTGCGCCGTCAGCTCCCGCACTCCCCCGGGCTCCCGGTCCACCGGGCCCACCCGGTCCCCGGCCGCGCGCAGTTCGGCCACCGCCCGGTCCGTCCACGGGCGGGCGTCGAACTGCCGGAACACCGCCACGGCGTCCCGCAGCAGGCCGCGGGCCTCGCCCGGCCGGCGGGTGCGCCGCAGCCGGGACGCGTAGAACAGCTCCGTCTTGGCCAGTTCCAGGACGGTGTCGTCGTCCTGGTGGAGCCGCAGCGCCTCCCGGAAGTGGTCGACGGCCGTGCCGTCGTCCTCCGCCAGCAGACCGTGGCAGCGGTGCGCCAGTGCCAGCCGTACGCTGCTGCGGCTCGCCGCCGCCCAGTGCTCGTACGCGCGCAGGGCTCCCGCGGCCTTCGCCCGCTGCCCGCAGCGCACCGCGGCCTCGATGAAGTGGGGCGCGGCCATGCCCCGGACCGCCAGGTTCACCTGGCCCGCGCCGGCCCGCATGCGGGCGAAGCGGGACAGCGCGTCGGCGGGCCGGTCCGCGGCGAGGTCCGCGCAGGCGGAGACCCAGCGGTTGAACGCCTCCGGGCGGCCCAGCCCCCGGACGGCCACGGCGCGTTCGGCGGCCGCCATCCGCAGCCCGGCGGTGGCGCTGTCCCCCTGCAGCGCCGCGAGCAGCGCCAGGACCGAGAGATGGTCGACGGCGAGGTTGCGCTGGCCGGTCGACTCGGCGAGCCGCAGACCCTCCTCCGCGGCGGCCCCGGCCGCGGCGTACCGGTCCAGCGCCAGCGCGCACAGGGCCTCGTACACCAGGGCCGCGGGCACCAGCGCGCTCGCGCCCTGCCGCCGTGCCCGGTGGACGGCCGCGGTGGCCAGGGCGTGCGCGCGACGGGCGTCCCCCAGGGTGTAGGCGGCCTGGGCGGCCCAGACCGCGGGCTCCGCGTCCTGGAGCGTCTCGGCGAGCCGCACCACCCGGCGCAGCGCCCACTGCGCCTGGTCGTGCCGGCCCCGGAAGGTCGCCGCGAGCCCCGCGAAGTGGTCGAAGACCAGGCGCCGTTCCGGCGGGTCGTCGCTGCGGCGCAGCGCGCGGGCGCGGTCGGCGAGGTCGAAGTAGGCGACGAAGTCGCCCGCCACGCAACCCGCTTCGCCGGCGAGCATCAGGGCCCGTACGGCCGGCGCGCGCTGCGCGGCGGGAAACCGGCCGATCGCGGCCGACAGGTCGCGGCAGGCCACGGCGGGCACCCCGTCGCGTAGTTCGATCTCGCCCCGGACCAGCGCGCCCATGGCCCCGCCCGGTGACGGCCCGCCCTGCGCGCCGGCCCGGCGCAGGAGGCCGCGCGCCCAGCGGGTCTCCCCGGCGGCCTGCGCGTCGGCGGCGGCCGCCACCAGCCAGCGGCCCCGGATGTACGGACGGGCGGCGGCCTCCGCGCCCCGCTCGAGCACGGTGGCGGCGGCGGTGTGACCGGTGGACCGGCGGGCGGCCCCGGCCGCGGCCTCCAGTTCCCGTTCCGTCTCCGGCGACGGGGCGGCCGAGCGGCCGAGCCGGTGCAGGGCGCCGAAGGCGCGGGCGGCCGAGGGGTCCAGGACCGACGCCAGGACGGCGTACGCGGCCAGCCGGTCGGCGGGGGAGAGCAGGGCGGCCAGCGAGGTGCGGAGCAGCCGTCCCGGTACCGTCGCCGTCCCGTCGCGCAGTTCGACCAGGCCGCGGGCGCGGGCGTCCGCCACGGATCCGGCGGCCAGGCCCAGCCGTCGGGCGGCGGCCGCCAGCACCGGCGCGGCCAGCGGGCCGCCGGAGAGGACCAGGGCCACCACGGTGCGGGCGCCGGGGCCCAGCGTACGGAAGCGCTCCCGGTGCCGCTCCCGCAGCCGGCTTCCGGCCGGCAGCGCGGGCGGTTCGGGCAGCCGTCCGTCCATGGCCGCCTCGGCGAGTTCGACCAGGGCCAGCGGATTGCCCGCGGCCAGGTCCAGGACCGCGGCCGCGTCCTGCCCGGACAGCCGGCTCTCCGCGGTGAGGCCCGTGCGGAGGGTGCCGGGGAGGGTGCCGGGGAGGGGGCCGGCGCCAAAGTGCGCCGCCCCGGACCGCCGTTCGCGGGCGAGGCGGTCGGCGAGCATCCGGCGTGCGGCGTCCGGTGCCAGCGGTTCCAGGCGCAGGGTGTCCAGACCCTCCAGGGCCGCGGTGGCCGGGTCCGTGTCGTCGGCGGCGAACAGCATGGCGGCCGGCAGGCCGGTGAGGCGGCGCGCCGCCATGCCGAGGGCGCGCAGTGTCGCGGGGTCGAGCCACTGCGCGTCGTCCACGCACCACAGCAGCGGCGCGGCGGAGCCGAGTTCGGCCACCAGGCCGGACAGGGCGGCGCCCAGGGCGAGTTCGCCTCCGGCTGGCACCCGCCCGGCCAGCACCTCCGCCGGTGCCGCGCCGTGCGGCCCCGGTACGGCCCGCACCAGCGGGGCGATCGGCAGCAGCGTACGGTGCAGCCCGGCGAGCGGGACCGCCGCCTCGGCCCGGATCCCGGCGGTGCGGAGCACGGTCCCCCCGGCCGCCGTGGCGATCCCCGCCGCGGCGGCGAGCAGCGAGGTGCGCCCGGTCCCCGGCTCGCCGAGCAGCAGCAGCGCCCCTCCCCGGCTCTGCCGGGCGTGCGCCAACAGGGTTTCCAGCGCCGCGCGTTCGCGGTCGCGGCCGCGCAGTCCCGGCGGCCACGCGGCGAGTTCGCTCCGTCCGGCCTCCATGACGCCAGTGTCTGCTGGCGCCCACGAGGAGGGAAGGGTCCTGCGTGATGTTCCGTACATGCCAGAAAGACACTGGTGATTCCACCGGTCCGTGGCCCGCGTCCCGCTCCGACACTCCTGTCGACCCCCACGACAAGGAGTTCAGATGCGACGAATATGGGCGATCCTGCTGACCGTGGCGGCCGCCGTCGGCCTCGGCACCTTCGTGATGCCGGGCACCGCGAACGCCGCGACCCACACCCCGGTGGTCTTCGTGCACGGCTACACCGGCAGCGCGAGCAACTGGGACTACGCGGAGTCGGTCTTCGTGGCCGGCGGCTACAGCCGCGGCGAACTCTTCGCGTACGAGTACAACTGGGCCCAGTCCAACAAGACCAGCGCCGCCGGACTGGCGAGCTATGTGCGCCAGGTGCTGACCCGCACCGGCGCGACCAAGGTCGACATCGTCAACCACTCGATGGGCGGCCTGGTCACCCAGTGGTACCTCACCCAGCTCGGCGGGACGTCGTCCGTCCGCCGGGTCGCCTCGGTCGCGGGCGCCAACCACGGTACGACCTACGCCTCGGCCTGCGTGATCTACACCTCGTGCGTCGAGATGCTCCCGGGCTCCGCCTTCGTCCGCACCATCAGCAGCGGTGACGAGACGCCGGGCAGCACGGTCTACGCGACCTGGTACTCGCCGTGCGACGGCATCATCATCCCCTACACCAGCACGCCGCTCAGCGGCGCGAACAACCATCTGGTGGCGTGCACGACCCACATCGGGTTCCTCAGCGACACCGGGACCCTCGGCCAGATCCGCTCCTACCTGGCGGGCTGAGCGCGCCACCGCTCCTCCCCGGCGGGCGGGGGCCGGTCCCGGGACGGGCCGGCCCCCGCCTCCGCGTCCCCGGCGGGCCGCCGGGGTTCAGGAGTCCCGGACGGAGATGTCCCGGGTCTCGACGTGCATGCCCAGCGGCACCCGCCACGCGTCGACGCAGACCTCCCAGGTGCCCTTCGTACTGCCGCCGCCGGGCACCGGCACCGGCGCGGCGCGGCTGCTCTCCACGGTCCCCCAGTCGATGCCCAGCAGGCCGATGATGTGCGTGCCGAACACGACCGTGCCGGTCGTCGCGGGGCGATCGCCGCTGTTGGAGAGGGTGACGGTGACCTTCTCGCACCAGCGGTCGGCGGCCTTCGACCGTTCGACCGCGCTCACTTCCAGATGTGCCGGAGCCCCGGGCGCCGGCGGGGACGAGGAGGGCGTGGTGCCGCCGGGGGCGGGGCGCCCGCCGGGTGTGCCCGGCGCCGTCGTCGCAGTGCCGCCGCCCCGCCGGGAGGGGGCGGCCGTGTCGCCGGGCCGGGCGGACGGGGCCTCCGGCGGCCGTGTGGTGCCCGCGCCGCGTCCGGGTGCATCCGGCCCCGGGGACGCCCTACGGCCCGGTCCGGGAGGGGAGGTGGTGCGGCCGTCCAGCGGTACGAGGTCCACGTCGCCGGAGGGCGGGGCGTTCACCGAGGTGCCGCCCGGCGGGCCCGGAGCGCCGACGGCCACGTACCCGGCGCCGTTCCCCTCGCAGTCGGGGCCGAGCGCGGCGAAAGCCCCCAGGCAGACGACGGCCGCCGAGGCCGCGGCCAGCGCGCCTCGGCGGCCAGGTGGTATGTGCACCATCCCGTCAGTGTACTGACGAACCGTCAGGAATAAACGCCCGGTATCCCGCTCGGCCGGATCCCGACCCTACTGCTCGGCGGTCAGGCCCTCGCGCAGCTGCGCCAGGGTCCGGGTCAGCAGCCGGGAGACGTGCATCTGGGAGATGCCGACCTCCTCGCCGATCTGCGACTGCGTCATGTTGGCGAAGAAGCGGAGCATGATGATCCGCCGCTCACGCGGGGGCAGCTGGGCGAGCAGCGGCTTGAGCGACTCGCGGTACTCCACGCCCTCCAGCGCGGTGTCCTCGTAGCCCAGCCGGTCCGCCAGCGAGCCCTCGCCTCCGTCGTCCTCCGGGGGCGGGGAGTCCAGCGAGCTGGCGGTGTAGGCGTTGCCCACCGCCAGGCCGTCGACGACGTCCTCCTCGGAGACGCCGAGCGCGGCGGCGAGTTCGGAGACCGTGGGCGAGCGGTCCAGTCGCTGGGCGAGCTCGTCGCTGGTCTTGGTCAGCGCCAGCCGCAGCTCCTGCAGCCGGCGCGGCACCCGCACCGACCACGAGGTGTCGCGGAAGAAGCGCTTGACCTCGCCGACGATCGTGGGCATCGCGAAGGTGGGGAACTCCACGCCGCGATTGCAGTCGAAGCGGTCGATCGCCTTGATCAGGCCGATCGTGCCGACCTGGACGATGTCCTCCATCGGCTCGTTGCGGCTGCGGAAGCGGGCCGCCGCGTACCGCACGAGCGGCAGGTTGAGTTCGATCAGCGTGTCCCGTACGTACGCCCGCTCCGGACTGTCGTCCGGCAGCTCGGCGAGCCTCAGGAACAGCGAGCGGGAGAGCGTGCGGGTGTCGACGCTCGTGTCGACGGCCTCGATCGTGCTGTCGACGTCGGCGGTGTCGACGGCGGTGGTGTCGGCGACGGCGGTGCCGGCGGTGTCGATGGCCTTGCCGTCAGGAGCATCGTGCGGCGCGTCGGTGTTCAGCACCTTCGGACTGCCCACTTCTACGGACATGCCACCCCCTTGAGGTCGCGGACGGGTGTCGCGGGCGACGGTTCGTTCCTCCACTGGAATACCGGAGGCCGGACCGCGACAAACGCAGTTCCCGCAGAATGTCACATGTCGGCAACACGCTGTAGCGCCATGTCGACTTATTTCTCAGGGGGTGGGTAGTCCGTAAGGGTTACGATTCGAGCTGATTTGCGGATCGCAGCCGAGCGAAGCTACGCGACAGCAGTCGGGAGACGTGCATCTGTGAAACCCCGAGCTCCGCACTGATCTGGGACTGGGTCAGATTGCCGAAGTAGCGCAGCAGCAGGATCCGCCGTTCCCGCTCGGGAAGCTGCACCAGCAGGTGCCGCACCAGGTCGCGGTGCTCCACGCCCGTCAGGGCCGGGTCCTCGTACCCCAGCCGGTCCAGCAGTCCGGGGGCCCCGTCGCCGCCCTCCTGGGCCGCTTCCAGGGACGTCGCGTGGTACGCCCGCCCGGCCTCCAGGCAGGCCAGCACCTCGTCCTCGGAGAGCTTCAGCCGGTCGGCGATCTCCGCGGTGGTGGGAGTGCGCCCGTGGGTCACCGTCAGGTCCTCGATGGCGCCGCTGACCTGGACCCACAGCTCGTGCAGCCGGCGCGGGACGTGGACGGTGCGGACGTTGTCCCTGAAGTAACGTTTGATCTCGCCGACCACGGTCGGCATCGCGAACGTGGGGAACTGCACCCCGCGTTCCGGGTCGAAGCGGTCGATGGCGTTGATCAGCCCGATCGTCCCGACCTGGACCACGTCCTCCATCGGCTCGTTGCGGCTGCGGAAGCGGGCCGCCGCGTACCGCACCAGGGGCAGGTTCACCTCGATGAGGGCGGCCCTCACCCGCGAGTGCTCCGGTGTGCCCGGCTCCAGCCCCGACAGCTCGTCGAACAGCACCTGCGTCAGGGCCCGGGCCTCCACCGCGTTGCTGTTGGTGCTCCCGCGGCTCCCGCCGCCGGTCCCCGTGCCGGTCCCGCTGCCGCCTCCGGTGGTCGATGGTGACGCGGTTCGGGCCGACACGGACATGCCACTCCTCATCGGTCCACTCATCCGGCAAAAGCGGTCATAGCATCACAATTCATGTGGACTGTGTGCAAGTGAGGCGCGGCCCTCAGTGAAAAAGCCCTCCGCCCGGCGGGCGAAGGGCTGAGCGGGAGGGGCGGGGCCGTACGGGCCGCCGCCGGGGGTCACTCGAACACGTAGTCGGCGACCACCCAGGTGGAGAACTCGCGCCACAGCGCCACCCCGGCCTGGTGCGCGGGGTGCTCCAGGTAGGCCTTGAGCGCGTCGGCGTCCGCCACCGAGGAGTTGATGGCGAAGTCGTAGGCGATGGGGCGGTCCGAGATGTTCCAGCCCAGTTCCCAGGAGGCCAGCTCGGGGATCAGCCCGCCGAGCCGCTCGAAGGCCTCGACCCCGGCCGCGACGCGCGGGTCGTCGCGCTTCACACCCTCGTCGAGCTTGAACAGGACCAGGTGGCGTATCACGGCGCTGTGCTCCTCACCGGCTCCCGGCCGGTCAGTTGACCAGCGCGGTCATAAACTCCCCGACGCCCTTGGCGGCGTCGGATATGCCCTGGAAGCCTATCTGCACGAGATCGGCTGCGCGGGCCGGCGACGTCACGATCGTATAGAGCACGAAAGCCACGATGACGTACATGGTGATTTTCTTCGCCTGCGCCATGGCTGGAGTGTATCCACCGGATGGCCCAATCAGACCGGGTGACGGGGGGCCTCCTTGCGGGTGACCCGCGGCCCGGCGTCGACCCGTGTGTGACGTCCGCCACTGCGGCGGCCGGAGGACCGGAGACGGCGAATCGGCGGCGGGATGCGACCCGGGCCGACGTGCCGGCAGAGCCGTCAGCAGTTCTCGTCTCTCATGACCGCTTCGAGGACGATGAGCTGATCGGGCGTCGTCTTCGCACCGCAGATCGTCCACGCGGCACCGTCCCCGACGGGGCGATGCCTTCCGCTCGCGTCGAGGACCCGCACTTCGGCGTCGGGGCCGATCTGCTCGAGCGCCCGCTTCACGTTGCCGCCGACGAAGCCGGGCATCGGCACGTCGCCCGGCCCGGGGCGTGAAGCACTCGGTGCGGCCGGGGTGCGGGACGGGGCGGCGTGGCCCCGGGGCTCCTGCGGCTCGGCGGAGGCGCTGCACGCGGTCGTCCCGGCGAGGAGGGCGAGAGCGAGGACCGGCGTGACGGATCGGGTGCGCATGTCTCCCTCGGGGGTGGCCGTGATGCGGTGATCATCATCGCCGCCCCGCGCGGACGAGGGAAGACGGCGGGCGGGCCCCGCCATTGCCCGGGTGGACCGGGGAGGACGACGACCGCTCCCCAGGGGCCCTCGGACCGGCCGACCGGGACGGGAACCCGGACCCGGATACGACAAACGGCACCCGGGAGGTTCCCGGATGCCGTCTCTCACGAGCTCAGAGCGGTAGCGGTGGGATTTGAACCCACGGAGGAGTTGCCCCCTCACACGCTTTCGAGGCGTGCTCCTTAGGCCGCTCGGACACGCTACCGAGAGAGAGCTTAGCGGACGTCTGGGTGTGCTTTGAAATCCTTTGATCGGAAGAAGCGGGTGAGGAGGTCGCCGCACTCCTCGGCGAGGACGCCGTGGATCACCTCGGGACGGTGGTTCAGCCGGCGGTCGCGGACGAGGTCCCACAGGGAGCCAGCCGCGCCGGCCTTCTCGTCCACGGCGCCGTAGACGACGCGGTCGAGCCGGGACATGACGGCGGCGCCCGCGCACATGGTGCAGGGCTCCAGGGTGACCACCAGGGTGCAGCCCGTGAGGCGCCACTCGCCGAGCGCCGCGGCGGCCTCGCGGATGGCGAGCACCTCCGCGTGGGCGGTCGGATCGCCGACCGCCTCGCGTTCGTTGCGGCCGCGGCCGATGACCGCGCCGTGCGGGGACACCACGACCGCGCCCACCGGCACGTCGCCGGTGCGCGGGGCGAGGGCCGCCTCCTCGAGGGCGAGCCGCATCGGGGAGACCCAGGGGTCGCGCAGCGGGTCGGGCGGACCGGTCAGCGGACCGCCTCCAGGACATCGGCGCAGCCCAGCGAGTCGGCGATCTCGCCGAGCGCCTCCCCGGTCAGCGCGCCGTCGCCGCTGAGGGCCAGCAGCTCCTTGCCGCTCATGCCGAAGTCCGCGAGCAGCTCGGCGTCGCCGAGCGGGCCCACCGGGACATGGACCTCCGTCGGGCCGGGCACCACGTCGTCGTCGAGGTCGTCGGCGTCACCCTCCTCGGTGCCGTCGAGGTCGACGATCTCGTCCAGGTCCTCCGGGTCGCGGCCCAGCAGCTCGTCGGTCAGCAGGATCTCCCCGTACGAGCTCCGCGCCGCCGAGGCGGCGTCGGACACGTAGATCCTCGGGTCCTCCTCACCGTCGACGCGGACGACGCCGAACCAGGCGTCCTCCTGCTCGATGAAGACCAGGACCGTATCCTCCTCGGCGGCAGCCGCCCGGGCCAAGTCGGTCAGGTCGCCGAGGGTTTCCACATCGTCGAGATCGGTCTCGCGCGCTTCCCAACCGTCCTCGGTGCGCGCGAGCAGTGCGGCGAAGTACACCGTGACTCTCCCACAGGTCTCAGGCCGTCCGGACTTTCGGGCGGGAGCCGAATGATCTGGCGCAGGTCCCCGCCCACACTCGGCATCGTGGCAGAAACCTCGGCTTTGCGAAGGGTCTTCCGCGCTGCGTCGTGAGAGGCCTTCCGGCTTTTTTCCGCGTGGCGGCCTGCGGGGACCCCGCCGGCGCCCGCCGGGTACGGACATTGTGCCGACCTGGGGACTACCAGCGGAACGTCCGCATCCGCATCTGCTGGCGCGCGCGTGCCGCGCGCGCCCGGCGTGGCTGGACGCGGTCACGGAGTTCCTTGGCCTCGTTCAGCTCGCGCAGGAACATGGCACGCCGTCGTCTGCGTTCGGCGTCGCGCTCTTGCTGCGTACGGGCGTCGTCCGTGTCGTCCGCGTCGGCGCCGTCGCTGCCGCGCTCCGCCATGGGGCACCACCCCTAGAGATCCACGTGCCCGGCCGGGACAGCCCGGGCGTAAGTGCACGCATTCCCCCTTCCGGGTGGTTCGAAGCCTGACCGGCCGCACACACCGGGCGGGCCCGGCCGCAGGGCGACGGTTAGAGTCGTGGACATGCGGATCCACGTCGTCGACCACCCCCTGGTGGCGCACAAACTCACCACCCTGCGCGACGAGCGCACCGACTCGCCGACCTTCCGTCGGCTGGCCGACGAGCTGGTCACCCTGCTCGCCTACGAGGCGACCCGTGACGTGCGCACCGAGCAGGTGGACATCGCCACGCCGGTCGCGAGGACCACGGGTGTCCGGCTGTCCCACCCGCGTCCGCTGGTGGTGCCGATCCTGCGGGCCGGCCTGGGCATGCTGGAGGGCCTGGTGCGGCTGCTGCCGACCGCCGAGGTCGGCTTCCTCGGCATGATCCGCGACGAGGAGACGCTGGAGGCCAAGACCTACGCCACCCGTATGCCGGACGACCTGTCCGGCCGGCAGGTGTACGTCCTGGACCCGATGCTGGCCACCGGCGGCACCCTGATCGCCGCGATCGACCTGCTCATCGAGCGCGGCGCCGACGATGTGACGGCCGTGGTGCTGCTGGCCTCCCCGGAGGGCGTCGAGGCGATGGAGCGCGCGCTGGCGGGCAAGCCCGTCACCGTCGTGACCGCGGCCGTCGACGACCACCTCAACGAGAGCGGCTACATCGTCCCGGGCCTGGGCGACGCGGGCGACCGCCTCTACGGCACGGCCGGCTGACGCGGGCCGCGACGCGACACACCGATCCGGCCGCCGGGGCATCCGCTCCGGCGGCCGGTGTCCGTCCTGGGCTCCGCGGCGGCCCGGGCTTTGACGCGGCCCGGAGCGACGGGCTCTAGCAGGTGCCCGCGCTCGGCGCCGCGCTCGGGCGGGCCAGCGCGGCGAGGGCCTTCTCGACGGCCTTCTCGCCGGAGAGCTTGGTGAAGCCCTTGCCGATCATGAGGTCCACGGTGCCGGTGTCCCGCTTGGACCCGACGGCCGCGGGCTTCAGCGTGGTCGTGCCCTTGATCTGGGCGCTGACCAGCTTCATCGCGGCCTCGGCCTTGGGGCCGTGGCCGCCGACGAGCAGCGCGGCCACCTGCACCTTGCGGTCGTACTCGGGGTCGGCATTGCCGAAGGTGCCCACCTTGAAGCCCCGTGCGGCGAGCTGGTCGGCGGTCTTCTTGGCGAGGCCGCCCTTGGCGGTCGCGTTGTAGACGTTGATCGTGAGCTTCCCCGGCTCGGGGAAGGCGGTGGGGGCCGTCGAGGCGGAGCCCGGGGCGGTTCCGGCCTTGCAGGTGCGTTCCTTGGCGGCGTTCTCGGCCTTGGCGGCCGCGTTCTTGGGCGGCGTGGACCGGCCGCCGAAGACGTCGACCAGTTGCAGCGTGCCCCAGCCGGCCAGGCCGACCACGGCGACGGTCACGACGACGGCCGCCACGATGCGCACCCGGCTCCTGGGGCGGCGCATCCGCGGGTACTGGTTCCCGGTGACACGGTACTTTCCGCCCATGCCAGGGGGCGTCAGCATGCTCATGTGCGCAGCGTAGTGCGATAAGCCGCCCGGGCCTACTAAACGATCAACCAATCAGGGCCATTGGAGTGCACTTGAACCCGAAAGGGCGAAAGAGCGCCTGAGGGGAGGTCAGTCCATCTCCAGCACCCGGGCGTGCAGCACCTGACGCTGCTGCAGCGCCGCGCGCACGGCCCGGTGGAGGCCGTCCTCCAGGTAGAGGTCGCCCTGCCACTTCACCACGTGCGCGAACAGATCCCCGTAGAAGGTCGAGTCCTCGGCGAGGAGGGTCTCCAGGTCGAGCTGCCCCTTGGTGGTGACCAACTGGTCGAGGCGTACCGGACGTGGGGCGACGTCCGCCCATTCACGGGTGCTTTTCCGGCCGTGGTCGGGGTACGGCCGCCCGTTTCCGATGCGCTTGAAGATCACACGGAAAGCCTACCGGGCAAGGGCGTACGGGCGCAGCAATGGCGCAGGAGTGCGATGGTGGGCAAATACGGTGATAGCGGGAGCAGCGGAGCAGCCCATGACCACGCCGAGCCCACCACCCGGCGCCGCCGGGGCCATCGCCGAGGGGTACGCCTTCACCGGACCGGCCCTCGAACTCGGCGCCCTGCTGTGGGAGGACCGGGTGCTGCCCGGCGCCCCAGTCCGCGTCCCGCTGGCCGTGCTCAACCGGCACGGGCTCGTCGCGGGCGCCACCGGCACCGGCAAGACCAAGACGCTGCAGCTGATCGCCGAGCAGCTGTCGGCGCACGGCGTGCCCGTCTTCCTGGCCGACATCAAGGGCGACGTCTCGGGTATCTCCGCCCCGGGCGTGTCCGGCGACCGCGTGACGCGGCGGGCCGCCGAGGTGGGGCAGGAGTGGAGCCCGGCCGGCTGCCCCGCCGAGTTCTACGCCCTCGGCGGCATGGGCCGGGGCATCCCGCTGCGGGCCACGGTGACGAGCTTCGGCCCCGTGCTGCTCTCCAAGGTGCTGGGCCTCAACACCACGCAGGAGCAGTCGCTCGGCCTGATCTTCCACTACGCGGACGCCAAGGGCCTGGAGCTGCTGGATCTGAAGGACCTGCGGGCCGTGGTCACCTTCCTCACCTCCGATGAGGGGAAGGCCGAGCTGAAGGGGATCGGCGGGGTCTCGCCGGCGACGGCCGGGGTGATCCTGCGGGCGCTGACGGCCTTCGAGGCGCAGGGGGCGGGGGCCTTCTTCGGAGAGCCGGAGTTCGACACCGCCGAACTGCTGCGGACGGACGGCGAGGGACGCGGGATCGTCTCCGTGCTGGAGCTGCCGGCCGTGCAGGACCGGCCGCAGTTGTTCTCCACCTTCCTGATGTGGCTGCTGGCCGACCTCTTCGAGGAGCTGCCGGAGGTCGGCGACCCGGACCGGCCGAAGCTGGTCTTCTTCTTCGACGAGGCGCACCTGCTCTTCAGCGGGGCGAGCAAGGCGTTCCTGGAGGCGATCACCCAGACCGTGCGGCTGATCCGCTCCAAGGGCGTCGGGATCTTCTTCGTGACGCAGACGCCGAAGGACGTGCCCGGCGAGGTGCTCGGGCAGCTCGGCAACCGGGTGCAGCACGCGCTGCGGGCCTTCACCCCGGAGGACGCCAAGGCGCTGAAGGCGACGGTGCGCACCTTTCCCACCTCGCCGTACGACCTGGAGGAGCTGCTCACCGGGCTCGGCACCGGCGAGGCCGTGGTCACCGTGCTCGACGAGGAGGGCGCCCCCACCCCGGTCGCCGCGACCCGGCTGCGGGCACCCCGGTCGCTGATGGGGCCGGCCGACCCGGCCGCGATGGACGCGGCGATCGGCGGCTCGGCGCTGTACGGGCGCTACGCCCAGGCGGTGGACCGGGAGTCGGCGTACGAGCGGCTGAGCGAACGGCCCGCGCCGGCCCCCGCGCGACCGCCCGCGCCGGCCCCCGCCACACGCGGGCGCGAGGCGCGGCCCGAGGAGGAACCGGGTGTCGTGGAGCAGGTGATGGGCAGCGGCGTCTTCCAGTCGCTGGCCCGCTCCATCGGCACCCAGATCGGGCGCGAGATCACCCGGTCCCTCTTCGGCACGTCCAAACGAAGGCGCCGCTAGGTCAGCTCTGGGCCGTGGGCGACAGGGCTAGTTCCGCACCGCCCGGGTGTCGTAGGCGTAGTGGCCCACGGCGTCGGCGATGACGTCGATGTTGACGTCGAAGGCCTTCATGTCGATGTTGTCGATGTCGTCGCAGGCCTGGTGGTAGCAGGGGTCGTAGGCGACGCCCGCCGTGCCGCCGTAACGGGCGGCCTGGGCCGCGGTCTTGATCCCCTCGGCGCCGGTGAAGGTGCCGCCCGCCGGGATGCCGGCCGCGATGAACGGGCCGTAGTCGGAGCGGCCGGTGAAGTCGGTGCCCTCGTGCGGGATGCGCTTGCCGTCGAGGAAGTCGTTGATGCCCTTCTCCAGTTGGGCGGAGCCCTCGGGGCCGGGTCCGGAGCCGACACCGTCGGAGTCGTCGCCGTCGTAGACGAAGTAGGCCGCGTTGGGCGAGGCGATCATGTCGAAGTTGAGGTACAGCGAGATCTGGGCGCGCTGCGCGTCGCTGAGCCCGGCGACGTACGCCTCGGAGCCGAGCAGGCCGAACTCCTCGGCGGACCACCAGGCGAAGCGCACCTTGTTGGCGGGCTTGGCGCCGGATTCGGCGAGCTCCAGGGCGACCTGGAGGATTCCCGCGGAGCCGGAGCCGTTGTCGTTGATGCCGGGGCCGTGCGCGACGGAGTCGAGGTGGGCGCCGAACATGACCGTATTGGCGGGGTCGCCGCCGCGGGTCTCGGCGATGACGTTGTAGGTGGTGCGGTCCTCGCGGTGCTCGCGGATGTCGAGCCGTACGGTGACCTGCCCGGCGGCCGCGTCGGCCGCCAGGGCCTCGCCGTCCGCCTGGGTGACACCGCCGGTGGGTATGCGGCCGGCGGCCGGGTCGCCGATGGTGCCGTTGAGCGGGCCCTCGGTGTTGTTGTAGACGATCGCGCCGACGGCGCCCGCGTCGGCGGCCGCCGCCTGCTTCACGGCGAAGGGGCAGCCGCCCCGTTTGATCAGGGCGATCTTCCCGGTGAAGGCGCCGGCGGCGTAGTCGCCCGCCTCGCAGCCGGTGGTGTCGTCGGCGGGCACCACGGCCACGGGGGCGGTCACGCCGTCCTCCGGTCCGCTGGCGGTGTAGGTCATCAGGATGACCGGCACCGAGCGCGGTGCGGGGGCGACCACGTCCAGGGTCTGGGCGACGGTCTCGGTGTAGACGAAGTCGAAGGCGTTCCGGGTCACCTTGTAGCCGGCCCGCTTGAGCTTGTCCTCGACGTAGCGGGCGGAGCGCTCGTGGCCGACCGAGCCGGCGACGCGCGTGCCGTCGCTGTAGTCGGCGATGTTCTGCAGTGCCCTCAGATGCCGGTGGGCGTCCTTGGCGTTCGACTCCCGGACCAGTTCGCGGGCGAGCCGGTCGCCCTTCTTGGCGGCGGAGCCGTGGCCGTGGTGGCCGCCGGTGGCGGCGGCCGGACCGGCCAGCAGGAGCGGCGACACCAGCGCCGCGGTGGCGAGCGCGGTGAGGGCCGTGGTGCGCCGTCTGCGTCTGCTGATGAGCAGGGGCATGACAGTCCTTCCGTGACGATGCGTGGCGTGTTGTGACGGACGGGTGATGGTGCGCCACGGAAGGGTAATGCCTTGGTCAAGGAATGGAACAGGGGGCGGGCGGATCGGGCCGGTTCAGGACTTCTTCGGGGTCTTCGCCTCCTTGGCGGCCCGCTTCTGCTCCTGCTTGAAGGCCCGCACCTTGTCCAGCGACTCGGGGCCGGTGATGTCGGCGACCGACCGGTGCGAGTCCCGGTCCCCGTACGCGCCCGCCGCCTCCCGCCAGCCCCGGGGCGCCACGCCGAGCTGCTTGCCCAGCAGGGCCAGGAAGATCTGCGCCTTCTGCTTGCCGAAACCGGGCAGCTCGTTCAGCCTGGCCAGCAGCTCCCGGCCGTCGTCGACGCCGCGCCAGATCGCCTCGGCGTCGCCGTCGTAGTGCTCCACGAGGTACTGGCACAGCTGCTGGACCCGCTTGGCCATCGAGCCCGGGTAGCGGTGGACGGCGGGCTTCTGGGAGAGCAGCTCGGAGAAGGCCTCGGGATCGTAGGCCGCGATCTCCCCGGAGTCGAGATCGTCGCGCCCCATGCGCTGCGCGATGGTGTAGGGGCCGGAGAAGGCCCATTCCATGGGGATCTGCTGGTCGAGCAGCATGCCGACGAGAGCGGCCAGGGGGCTGCGGGAGAGCAGTGCGTCGGCCTCGGGCTGCTGGGCGAGGCGGAGTGTGGTTGCCATGCACCGATGATCTCCCCTGCCGGGGTTTGCCGCCCGCAGCTCACCCGGACGGCGCAGCGCGGATGGCCCGGTCCGTCGTTCGGGCGGACCGTGTGGAGTGTCCGGGCAGCGAGCCCGGGCGGCAAGGGATGGGAGCCGTCTCATGAGCCAGCAGACGCAGCCGGCCGCCAAACCCGCTCACTCGGCGTGGGCGTCGGGCGGCACCACCTTCGCCGGGGTCCTGCTCATCGTCTCCGGCGTCGTGATGATCTTCGAGGGCATCTCCGCCATCGCCCAGGACGACATCTGGGTCCGTCTCGGCGACTACGTCTTCAAGTTCAACCTGACGGCCTGGGGCTGGATCCATCTCGTGCTGGGCGTGCTGGTCATCGTCGTCGGCGCCGCCCTGCTGCAGAACGCCCCCGACTGGGCCCGGGTCGCCGGTGTCGCCCTGGCGGCCTTCAACATCGTCGTGAACTTCGCCTGGCTGCCGTACACCCCGGTCTGGGCGATCATCGTCATCGCCCTCGACGTCTTCATCATCTGGGCGCTGTGCAGGAGTTGGGGGGACACGCGGGAGCGGGCCTGAAGCCCGCGGACGAGGAGGGGCCGGCCCGGCGTACGGGCCGGCCCCGGCCGTTCCGGGCCTTTTTCACCCGTTCGTATGGGTTGTCCGTACTGCCGGATAGCGCCCCCGGCCCCGGGTAGCGCTGAACGAGTGACGCAGCCATTTGAACTGCCCGACTTCTATCTGCCGCACCCGGCTCGACTCAACGCCCACGTGGAGCGGGCGCGGGAGCACTCCCGCGGGTGGGCGCGGGAGATGGGGATGCTCGAGGGCTCGGGCATCTGGGACACCGACGACCTCGACGCGCACGACTACGCCCTGCTGTGCGCGTACACGCACCCGGACTGCTCCGGACCGGCGCTGTCCTTGGTGACGGACTGGTACGTATGGGTCTTCTTCTTCGACGACCACTTCCTGGAGGCGTTCAAGCGCACGCAGGACCGCGAGGGCGGCAAGGCGTACCTGGACCGGCTGCCGGCCTTCATGCCGATGGACCTGGCGCAGGGGATGCCCGAGCCGGAGAACCCGGTGGAGGCGGGCCTCGCCGACCT
Source organism: Streptomyces sp. NPDC026673 (assembly GCF_040638135.1). Taxonomy (NCBI): domain Bacteria; kingdom Bacillati; phylum Actinomycetota; class Actinomycetes; order Kitasatosporales; family Streptomycetaceae; genus Streptomyces; species Streptomyces sp. NPDC026673. The sequence continues at coordinate 205,268 of NZ_JBEZXR010000002.1, forward strand.
GTGGTCGCGCACCGTGCCGTCGATGTCGCTGGACTGGCGCAGGCGCTTCGCCGAGAGCACCGAGCACCTGCTCAACGAGTCGCTGTGGGAGCTGTCCAACATCAACGCGGGCCGGGTGCCCAACCCGGTGGAGTACATCGAGATGCGCCGGAAGGTCGGCGGCGCGCCCTGGTCGGCGGGGCTGGTGGAGTACGCCGCCGGTGCCGAGGTGCCGGCCGGGGTCGCGGGCGCGCGGCCGCTGCTCGTGCTGCGGGACGCATTCTCCGACGCGGTGCACCTGCGCAACGACCTGTTCTCGTACCAGCGCGAGACCGAGGAGGAAGGCGAGTTCAGCAACGGGGTGCTGGTCCTGGAGACCTTCCTCGGCTGCTCGACGCAGGAGGCCGCGGAGTCGGTCAACGACCTGCTGACCTCCCGGCTGCAGCAGTTCGAGAACACCGTCCTCACCGAACTGCCGCCGCTCTTCGCCGAGCACGGGCTCGACCCGGAACAGTGCGCGCGCGTGCTCGCGTACGTCAAGGGCCTGCAGGACTGGCAGTCCGGCGGGCACGAGTGGCACATGCGCTCCAGTCGCTACATGAACGGCGGCGGGGCGGGCGCCCCGGACGCCGGCTGGTCGCCCTTCGCGCTGCCCGGCGGGCTCGGGCTGTCCGCGGGCACGGTACGGACCACCGGGCGCGCCGAGGCGGCCCGCGCCCGCGGCTTCGCCCACCTGCCGCGGCGTACGGCGCCGACCCCGCAGCCCGACTTCCTCATGCCCTTCCCGGCCAGGCTCAGCCCGCACCTGGACGCCGCCCGGCGCCATGTCGTCGACTGGGCGCACCGGATGGGCCTGCTGCTCCCGCAGCCCGGGGTCCCGCACTCCCACGTGTGGGACGAGCACAAGTTGGCCGCCTTCGACTTCCCGCTGTGCGCCGCCGGCATCCACCCCGACGCGACCCCCGAGGCGCTGGACCTCACCTCGGGCTGGCTCACCTGGGGCACCTACGCCGACGACTATGTCCCGGCCGTCTTCGGCCGCTCCCGCGACCTGGCCGGCGCCCGCGCCGCCAACGACCGGCTGTCGGCCTTCATGCCGGTCGACGGCTCCGCCGCCCCGGCCCCGGCCAACGCCCTGGAGCGGAGCCTGGCCGACCTGTGGACGCGGACGGCCGGGCCGATGGAGCCGCAGGCCCGGCGCCGCTTGCGCACCGCCGTCGAGAACATGACCGGGAGCTGGCTGTGGGAGCTGGCCAACCAGGCGCAGAACCGCATCCCCGATCCCGTCGACTACCTGGAGATGCGCCGGCACACCTTCGGTTCCGACCTGACGATGAGCCTGTGCCGGCTGGGCCACGGCGAGCGGGTGCCGGAGGAGGTCTACCGGAGCGGGCCGCTGCGGTCGCTGGAGAACGCCGCCGCCGACTACGCCTGTCTGATGAACGACGTCTTCTCGTACCGGAAGGAGATCGAGTACGAGGGCGAGATCCACAACGCCCTGCTGGTGGTGCAGAACTTCTTCGACTGCGACGAGCCGGCCTCGCTCGCCGTCGTCCACGACCTGATGACCGGGCGCATGCGCCAGTTCCGGCACGTCGCGGCGAACGAACTCCCGGTGCTCTACGACGACGTCGGGCTGGGCGCGGAGGCGCGGGCGGTGCTGGACGGCCATGTGCGCGAGCTGGAGAACTGGCTGGCGGGCATCCTGGCCTGGCACCGCGGCTGCCGCCGCTACGACGAGGAGGAGCTGCGCCGCCCGGTGGGGGGAGTCCGGTGGCCCACCGGCCCGACCGGCCTCGGCACCTCCGCCGCGCGCCTGGCGGTCCTGGCCGCGCGCTGACCCCGGGCGGGGCGGGGGCGCCGCGGTCAGCGCCCCCGCCGTGCCGCGGCAGGAAGGAGAGCGGCGCCGCGCCCCGTCCGGGCCGGTGCGGAGCGGCCGCTTCGCGTGAGGCGGCGGGCGGGCGTCAGTCCATCCAGGCCTGGTACGACATGACGTCGCCGGCCTTCACCCGGTACTCGGGCTGGTCCCGCGTGAAGGTCTCCTCGATCCCCAGGACGCGCCCGTCGGCCGGGTCGAGGACGAGCATGCGGCGCAGGCCGGCGGCGTCGTGCACGTAGGCCTGGCCGCGCCTGCCCAGCCGGTCGGTGACGGTACCGGCGGGGCGCAGGCCGGGGGCGGCGGCCAGGAGCTCGTCGATCGCGGCGGTGGCCTGGGCGCCCGGCGTCCAGTCCTGCAGCAGCGAGGCCAGCGTGTCCACCAGTTCCGGTGTGCCGGCGCAGGCGCAGCCGTACACCTGGGACAGATACGCCCGCAGCTCCTGCGCGGAGTCCGGGGGCTCGGTCCCCGAGCGGCCGTACGGGGGGAGGGTGCCCGGCGGGTACGCGGCGCGGTGCAGCACCTCGCCGTCCGCGACGGTGTGCGGGGAGCCGCCGGTGTCGCTGATCACCGGCTCCCCTGGGTGCCGCGGGTCGGTGGCGACGACCAGTTCGCTGCCGCTCCCGTCGGCGTTCCAGCGGGTGAGGTGCTCCTCGGGCAGCGTGACGGGCGGGCGGGCGCCCGGGCCCGCCTCCATGGCCATGCTCCACGTCATCACATGGCTCCCCCGGCGGGTGCCCGGGCCGCCGCCGCGGGCCGCCGCCTCCCGTGCCGCGCCGGCCACGTCGGCCAGCGGTACGGTCCGCGACCCGGCCTGCGGACGCAGCGCCACCGGAGCGGCGACCGCGGGGGTGGTGCCGGCCCCGGAGACCACGACGACCAGCACGGCCACCACCGCCGTCACCGCCGCGGCCAGGCCGGTGGCGAGGCCGCCGATCCGTCGGGCGGTCCGGCGGGGCGCGGGCGCGGATTCCAGCAGCCGCCGGAGCCGGAATTCGGCCCGGGCGTCCAGAGGGCGGTCGCGCCAGCGCGGATCGCCGGTCGGTACGGGATCGGCCCGCCGCAGCAGATCCAGCTCCGGCTCGTCGGTCATGGCCCCTCCTGGGTCACGGTCATCCCCATGCGGTCGATCTGCTCGCGCAGCCTGCGGCGCGCCCGGTGCAGGCGCATGGCGGCCGCGGAACGCCCGCAGCCGAGCGCCACCGCCAACCCGCCGACGTCCAGTTCCTCCCAGGCGGTCAGGCGCAGCACCTCCTGGTCGGCTGCCGGGAGGCGGGCCAGCGCCTCGTGCACCCAGGCGCCGGGCTGGTCGGCGCCGGGGCTCGGCACGAGGTGTGTGCCGTGCGCCACCTCGTGGTTGCCGATCCGGTCCAGCAGCCTGCGCCGCCGCCCCTGCCCGCGCACGCTGTTCGCCAGGCAGTTGCGGGCGACGCCGTACAGCCAGGGCAGCGTGTACGAGACCTCCTCGGAGCGGCGCCGCCAGGCGACGGCGAAGACCTCCGCCACCACTTCCTCCACCTCGTCGTACGCCGCCCGCCCGGCCGTCCGCCGGGCGACATAGCGGCTGACCGCCCAGTAGTGCTCGCGGTAGGCAGCGGCGAACGCCTGTGACTGCGTCTCGTCCGTGCTCATGACCGCTTGGTGTCCGACATGACCCCGATCATCACACCCTTCCGCTGTGATGTTCTCCGCGTGACGGCCCGGACCGGACCGGACACGTACCGGGCATGAGGCTCACGTTCCCGCGACGCGCGGCGTCCGCCGTGGCATGGCTGACCACGACCGACCACAAGGCCATCGGCACGCTCTACCTCGGCACGGCGTTCGCCTTCTTCTGCGGAGGCGGGGTGATGGCCCTGCTGATGCGCGCCGAACTCGCCCGCCCCGGGTTGCAGGTCATGTCGAACGAGCAGTTCAACCAGCTCTTCACGATGCACGGCACGGTGATGCTGCTGATGTTCGCGACCCCGCTGTTCTCCGGTTTCGCGAACTGGATCATGCCGCTGCAGATCGGCGCCCCCGACGTCGCCTTCCCCCGGCTCAACATGCTCGCGTACTGGCTGTACCTGTTCGGCTCGCTGATCGCGGTGGGCGGTTTCCTCACCCCGCAGGGCGCGGCGGACTTCGGCTGGTTCGCCTACGCGCCGCTGTCGAGCGCGGCGCACTCGCCGGGCGTGGGCGGCGACCTGTGGATCATGGGGCTCGCGCTGTCCGGCTTCGGGACCATCCTGGGTGCGGTCAACCTCATCACCACGATCATCTGCATGCGCGCCCCCGGCATGACGATGTTCCGGATGCCGATCTTCACCTGGAACGTCCTGCTCACCGGAGTGCTGGTGGTGATGGCCTTCCCGGTGCTGGCCGCCGCGCTCCTCGCGCTGGAACTGGACCGCAAGTTCGGGGCCCACATCTTCGACCCGGCGAACGGCGGGGCGCTGCTGTGGCAGCACCTGTTCTGGTTCTTCGGCCACCCCGAGGTCTACATCATCGCGCTGCCCTTCTTCGGGATCGTGAGCGAGGTCATACCGGTCTTCTCGCGCAAGCCCATGTTCGGCTACACCGGCCTGATCGCGGCGACGATCTCGATCGCGGGACTGTCGGCGACGGTCTGGGCGCACCACATGTACGTCACCGGCGGTGTGCTGCTGCCCTTCTTCTCCTTCATGACGCTGCTCATCGCCGTGCCGACCGGGGTGAAGGTCTTCAACTGGATCGGCACGATGTGGAAGGGCTCACTGAGCTTCGAGACCCCGATGCTCTGGGCGACCGGCTTCCTCGTCACCTTCGTCTTCGGCGGGCTCACCGGAGTGATCCTGGCGTCCGCGCCACTGGACTTCCAGGTCTCCGACTCCTACTTCGTCGTGGCGCACTTCCACTACGTCGTCTTCGGCACCGTCGTCTTCGCGATGTTCTCCGGACTCCACTTCTGGTGGCCGAAGTTCACCGGCAAGATGCTCGACGAGCGGCTGGGGAAGATCACCTTCTGGACGCTCTTCGTCGGTTTCCACGGCACCTTCCTCGTCCAGCACTGGCTGGGCACGCAGGGCATGCTGCGACGCATCCCGGACTACCTGGCCGCGGACGGCTTCACCACGCTCAACACCGTCTCGACCATCAGCTCCTTCCTGCTGGGCCTGTCGATCCTGCCGTTCCTCTACAACGTGTGGAAGACCGCCAAGTACGGCAAGCCGGTCGAGACCGACGACCCCTGGGGCTGGGGCCGCTCCCTGGAGTGGGCGACCTCCTGCCCGCCGCCGCGGCACAACTTCCGCACGCTGCCCCGCATCCGGTCCGAATCGCCCGCCTTCGACCTGCGCCACGCCGCACCCGTGGTGTCGGGAACGGTATCCAAGCTGCCGGATCCGCCACTCCCGGCGGACCGGGCCGACGCCTAGCGTCGGTGGCATGACGACGTACGAGGCCGCCACGGCCACCCGCTCGCGCACCCATTCGTGGGAGCCGCGTCCCGAACCCACCCCGGAACTCCTGGCGATGACCGGGCGCGAGATCCTGCAGGGCGCGATCGACGGCCGCTTCCCGGACGCCTCGATCATGAGCACCCTGGGCTTCCGCCTCGCCGAGGTCGGCGACGGCCGTGCCGTCTTCGAGGGCGAACCCGGTGACCACCTGCTCAATCCGATGGGCACCGTCCACGGCGGCTTCCTCGCAACCCTGCTCGACTCGGCGCTCGGCTCCGCCGTGATGAGCCGGCTCCCGGCCGGATCCACCTACACCACCGTGCAGTTGGGGGTGCACCTGATCCGGCCGGTGCTCCCCGGCACGTCGACGCTGCGCTGCGAGGGCGTCGCGCTGCACGTCGGCCGGACGACGGCCACCGCCGAGGCGCGGGTGACCGGCGCGGCCGACGGGAGGCTCTACGCCCACGGCACGACGACCTGCGCGGTGCTGCGCTTCGGCTGACCCTCAGCCGGCCGCCCGTACCGCGCCCTCGCCGACGGCCAGGGCCAGCGCCATGATGCTGAGCTGCGGATTCACCTCGGGGCAGCTGGGCAGTGCCGAGGCGTCGGCGATCAGCACCCCGTGCACCCCGCGCAGCCGGCCCTTGGGGTCGGCGGGCGCCACCTCCGGGTCCGCGCCCAAGGCCACGGTGCCGGTGGGGTGGAAGGCCGACAGGTGCAGCTGCCGTGCCGTCACCCCGTCCAGGACCGCCGCGAACTCCCGCGGCGTACGGGCCCGCGGGGCGGCGGGCAGGCCGGTGAGCACCTCCTCGGCCCCGGCGGCGAAGAGCAGCTCGCCCATCGCGCGGACGGCGCGCAGCAGACGGCGGCCGTCGCGGGGGTCGAGGTCGTAACGGAGCAGGCCGCCCTCGCGGCCGAGGACGCGGCCGCCGGGCCGGTCCGCGATCATCGCGCCGAAGGTGGCCAGCCGTCCGGAGTCCTCGAGTTCCGCGCGCAGCTCCCGGCCGACGCCGGGCAGCACGAACGAGCCCATGCCGGGCGGCGGCGCGGTCGCCTCGACGAGGATGCCGTCCTCGTGCAGTTCCTCCACGCCGACGCTCTGCAGCACGGCCGGCGCGCCGTCCGCGACCGGCTCGGCGAACCGCCCGGCGACGCTGGTGGCGGGGTGCACGGCCAGGTTGCGGCCGGTCCGGGGATGTCCGCCCAGGCCCGAGCGGCGCAGCAGCGGGGGAGTCCGCAGCGCCCCCGCGGCGATCACGACGAGCGGGCTGAGGATCTCCAGCTCGCTGCCGTCCCGGCGCCGCACCGCGACCCCGCAGGCGCGCGGCCCGCCGGGCCGGTCGGGCTCGGTCAGCACCCGCCGTACGGAGGCCTCCGTCACGATGCGGGCGCCGGCCGCGCACGCCTGCGGGAGCACCGACAGCTGGACGCTCTGCTTCGCGCCGGCGGGGCAGCCCACCACACACTGGCACGAGCCCCGGCAGCCAGGTGCGTTGCGCCGCAGGGGCGCGGCCCGCCAGCCGAGCCCGTCGGCGCCGAGCAGGGCGAGGGCGCCGTTGCGGCCCAGCACGTCCAGCGGCTGGCGGGCCACCCGCAGGGTGCGCTCCACCTCGTCCAGGTGCGCCCCGAAGGTCTCGGCGTCCGCGAGGGCGCCGAGCCCGTGCTCCTCGCGCCAGCGGGTCAGCACACGGTCCGGAGTGCGGTAACAGGTGCCGGAGTTGACCACCGTCGTGCCGCCGACGGCACGTCCCGTCGGCACGATCAGCGGGGGGTCGCCCAGGGCGACGGTGGCGCCGCCGTCCCGGTACAGCTCGGCGAACCGGTCGAGCGGGGCCCGCCGTCCGAACTCCGCCGTGGTGTGCCGCCGGCCCTCCTCCAGGACGACCACCCGCAGTCCCGCCCGCGCCAGGGTGCGCGCCGCCATGGCGCCGCCCGCACCCGAGCCCACGACGACGGCGTCGGCGCGGGAGCGGTCCGGCCACTCGCCGGCGGGCACGCAGTCCAGCGGCGGATCCTCGGGTGCCACCGGGGGCGCGGCGCGGGGCGGCTCCGCCAGCAGCCGCTCGGTGCCCGCCGCCAGCAGCACCGGAACCTTCACCACGTCGAGCAGGGGCAGCAGCGCCGGCCGCGCCGCGAGCCCCGTCAGGACCCGTTCCCGCTGCCCCGGCGTCAGCCGGCCCAGCCGCCGCCCGGTGCGCGCCGCCGCGTAGACGTCCACCGCGGCGGCCGCGGCGCGGAAACCGTGCCGGGTGCTCGCGGGCATCGCGGCCAGCAGCCCGTCCAGCCGCCGCGGCACCCCGGCGGGCCAGTCGCCGTCCCCCGCGTCGGCGAGCAGGGCCGCGACCAGACCGCGGACGGCGGCGCTCACCGGTCGCCCACTTCGGCGTGGGCGGTGCCCCGCAGCGTCCACTCGGCCTCGGTGCGCCAGCCGCCGCGGTGCCTGCGCTCCAGCAGCACGCGGGCGTCGGCGGTCTCGCTGTTGCGGCAGACGGCGGGGGAGCCGTCGGGGTCGGCGTAGTCGAGGGCGAGGGTGCGCTCCTCGGGCTGGTCGACCCGGACGGAGATCCGCCGCCGTCCGGCGCGGCCGGTCACCGTCCAGCGCGGCAGGCCGATCTCGGCGGTGAAGCGGCCAAGTCCCGCCCGGCCCAGGGCCGGGCGCAGACCGCCGCGCGGCCAGTCGCGGCCGTCCTTGCGCAGCCGCAGGAAGACCAGCGGCGGCAGCCGGTCCAGGCCCGGGCGGGTCGAGACGGCGGCGACGATCTCCAGGACGTCGCCGCCGCCGAGGTCCGCGTGCAGCCAGGCCCAGCGCCGGGCGTTGCCGTGGCCGTAGATGCGGGCCGAGGCTCCGGGGGCGGCGCGCAGGGCGAGTTCGGACGAGCCGTTGCGGACCGTGCCCGTGTAGTGCGCGCGGGGGGACGGCACGATCTGCGCGGCGGGGAGCAGCGGGTGCCGCCACGACCAGCGGGGGAAGGTGTAGAGCGGCTGCTCGGTGCCGGCGTCCTCGGTGAGGTCCCAGGCCAGCGGCCCGGCGGTGCCGCGCAGCAGGCCGGGGACGGCCTCGATCTCCCCGGCCGTGAAGCCCCCGGCGTCCGCGCCGGGGTGCCAGGGGAGCGGGCCGAAGCGGGCGTGCTCCACCGGCCCCTTGCCGTCCGGCGGGAAGAGGGCGGCCCAGCCGTGGGCGAAGGCCGGGGATCCGTCGGCGGGGGCGACCAGTTCGTGGTGGAGCCACAGGCCGGTGCCGGTCGCCGGGTCGGTGGCGGTGGTGTACCAGACCTCGGTGCGCCCGGCGGCACCGTCCCAGCGCGGCGCCCACTGCGCGCGCGGGTCGTCGCGGCGCGGGAAGCGGAAGCTCGCCAGGAAGGGCGCCAGCGAGCGGGCGGTACGGAACCGCAGGGTGCCCGTACCGGCCGGTTCCCGGTCGCCCTCGGTGGTGAGGGTGAAGGGCAGTGTGGTCATCGAGGCGAGCGGGCGGCGCGGGGTGACGGACTTCCATCCCTCCAGGAGGCAGCGGGCGCCGTCGAGTTCGAACTCCAGCCGGTAGTGGATGCGCCGCCGGGCCAGCGGGGAGACCTCCAGCGTCCCGGTGGCGGCGGCGTCGTCGGCGCGGCCCGCGATGCGCAGCCGACCGGCGATCCGGGCCGTCGTCGTGCGGTGCGGGAGCAGCGGTGTGTCACTGCGCGCCGTCAGCTCCATCCGCACGGGCCGCTCGCGGTCCTCGCCGCGCAGCCGTACGGTCCCGGTCATGGTCTCGGCGAAGACCGTCCCGCGGCCCGCACTCACCGGGACTTCAGCCCCTCGCGCATGATCTTCTCGGTCGCCGTCAGATACGTCTCCGCCGCCGCGCGCGCGGCCGCGCCGTCGCCGGCCTCGACGGCGGCGACCACCGGTTCCAGCCGCGCGTACGCCTCCTGCGCGTCCTGGAAGGGGCCCGCGAGGTGGCGGCGCATCGGCAGGTAGGCGTTGAAGAGGGTGTTGGTGAGCAGTACGTAGACGCGGTTGCCGGTGGCGCGGGCCAGTGCCCGGTGCACCTCGGCGTCCGCCAGCTGCACCGCGTCCGGCTCCTCGGCCGCGCGCACGGCCTCCACCAGTTCCCGCAGCCGGGCTTGCGCGGGGCCGGCCGCCCGTGCCGCCGCGGCGCCGGCGATCAGGGCGCCCACCCCGCGCCGCACCTCGAAGATCTCGGCGAGCCAGCGCGCGTCGTGCCGTACGAGCATGGGCAGCAGGTCGGCGCCGCCGAGGCGTTCGTAGTCCCGCACCCGGGTGCCGACACCGTGGCGCGTCTCCAGCAGCCCGGCCTGCACCAGCCGCCCGAAGGCGTGCTTGAGGGTGGTGCGGGTGACGCCGTAGCCCTCGGCCAGGGTGCGTTCGGGCGGCAGCAGACTTCCCGCGGGACGACGGCCGGTGAGGATCTCCTCGCGGAGCCGGTCCTCCAGGACGTCCACGATCGACGTGCGCGGCAGCGCTTCCATCACACCTCCAGGGGTCAGTGGATGAGCCACTCAACCAATGGCCCGACGTACCGTCAAGACCCCGGCCTCCGGGGGCGGTCACCCGCATGGCCGCGCCGGTCCGCGCGCCCGGTCGCCCCACCGCGGCGGGCGGCTTACGTTCGCGATGGCGTGTCCCCGCCCCGCCCCCGCTCCCACGGCCGAAAGGCACTGGCATGACGCATCCGTGCGCACGTCCGCCCAGGATCCGCAGCACCGTGCGGAGGGCCGTGGCGACGGCCCTCGCCGCCGCCGCGCTCCCCACGGCCCTGGCCTGCGGCGGGCCCGCGGACACCGTCCGCTCCCCCGAGGACACACGGGGCGCGCGGTCCGCGCCGGCCACGCCGCTCGCACGGACCGCGGAGCCCGGCGCGACGGCGGGTTCGCCCTCCGCGTCCCCGGCGGAGGCGTCGCCCAGCGGCTCACCGGGCGGCGGGAACTTCCCCGCGCTCTCCGGCGACGTCGTCGGCAAGCTCGACCGCGCGGTGCAGGACACCTTGAAGAAGACCGGCGCGCCGGGGGTCGTCGTGGGGCTGTGGGCCCCCGGCAAGGGCTCCTACGTACGGGCCTTCGGCGTGGCCGACCGGAAGTCGAAGGCGCGGATGTCGCCCGACCTCTACCTGCGGATCGGCAGCGAGACCAAGACCTTCACCGTGACGGCGCTGCTGACCCTCGTCGACCGGAAGAAGGTCGGCCTCGACGACCCCGTCTCCCGGTACGTGGACGGGGTGCCCGGCGGCGACGGGATCACCCTGCGGCAGCTCGCCGAGATGCGCAGCGGCCTCTACAACTACACGGACGACCCGAACTTCCAGAAGGCCCTGGAGGGCGACCCCAAGCGGGAGTTCGTCCCCGCCGAACTGCTGGCCTACGCCTTCCAGCACTCCTCGCAGTTCAGCCCGGGGTCGCGCTTCCAGTACTCCAACACCAACACGATCCTGCTGGGACTGGTGATCGAGAAGGCCGGGGGCATGCCGCTCCGCGACTACCTGCGGCGCAACGTGCTCGACCCGGCGAAGCTCAAGCACACCGTCTTCCCCGAGGGGCCCGCGTTCCCCACCCCGCACGCCCGCGGCTACACCAACCAGACGAAGGACGGGAAGGAGGCCGACGCCACCGACTGGAACCCCTCCTGGGCCTGGGCGGCCGGCGCGATGATCTCCGACCAGCAGGACCTGCGGGCCTGGTCCCGCATCCTGGCCGACGGCACCCTGCTCAGCAAGGAGACCCAGGCGCAGCGGACGGCCTTCCTCCCCACCTCCTACCCGGGGATCGGCTACGGCCTCGGCCTCTTCGACAACCACGGCTGGATCGGGCACAACGGCTCGCTGCCCGGCTACCAGAGCGCGACCGTCTACCTGCCCGACGCCAAGGCGACTATGGTCGTGCTGCTCAACACGGACACCGCCGTGGGCGGCAACGAGCCCAGCAGCCTCTTCGCCGAGGCGATGACCAAGATCGTCACCCCGGACCACGTCTACGCGTTCCCGCCCACCAACGGCACCGGAACCAGCCCCAGCAGCAGCTGAGCGGCGCGCGGCCCGGGCCGCGCGGGAGCGCGGACGGCGGCGGGGCGCCTTCAGACGACCTTCCGGCGGACCAGCGCGCCCAGCACCAGCGCCCCGGGGACCAGGGGGAGCCAGACCGTCACGATGCGGTAGCCGAGGACGGCCGAGGTGGCCGCGGTCAGCGAGGCACCCGAGGCGACCAGGGCCACCACGAGCGCCGCGTCGACCGAGCCGACGCCTCCCGGGGTCGGCAGCGCCGCCGCCGCGACGCTGGCGACGAGGTAGGCGAGGGCGACGTGCGCGAACGGCACCGGGACGTCCAGCGCCATCGTGACCGCGACGAGCCCGGTGGCCTGCAGCGCGGGGAAGGCGAGTGAGCCGCCCCACAGCGCGAGGGCACGCGACGGCCGGGCGTGCAGCGTCCGGGCGTCGGTCAGCGCCGTGGTCAGGAACGTCCACGCCACCCGTCGCAGCCGGGGCACGGCCACCAGCGTCACGGACGCGAGCGCGCAGACCCCGCCGGCCACCGCCGCCACCGGGCCGACCGGGAGGGAGACGCCGTCGGGCAGCAGCCCGTCCAGCCGCAGCGCGTGCGGGAACGCGGCCAGCAGCACCGCCAGCAGCGTTCCGCGGCCCACGCACTCGGCCAGGAAGTAGAGCGCGATGGCCGCCGCCGACCGGGCCGGCGGCAGCCCGCACGCCCGCATGAAGCGCAGGTTGACCGCGCTCGCCCCGATGCCCGCGGGCAGCAGGTGGTTCGCGGCGCCGGCGGCGAACTGGGTGGCCAGCAGCCGTCCCGCCGGGAGCCGTTCCAGGACCACGCCCTGCCGCATGAACGACACCGCCACCCAGGCCAGCCCCGTCGCCGCCACGGCGGCCAGCAGCCAGCCCCGGTCGGCGCCGAGCAGTTCGCGGCCCCCGGCGGTGATCAGCGGCCAGTGCCGGGCCACCCACCAGCCGACCAGCGCGATCGGGGCCAGGCAGGCGATCCGGCGCAGCGTCGCGCCGCGCGGCACGAGTCGAGCCGTCGTGGTGGTGATGCCCATGGTCCGCTCGTCCCCGCGCGTCACGCGCCTGTCCGCAGGTGTGGTCGCCCCTTCATGCCCGGTCCCCGCGACGTCCCGGTGTCCTGCGGCTGACGTCCGTGCGGTCGCCGGATGGCGGAACGGCGCCGCGCGGGTGCGGGGTTTGCGGACGGCCGCTCCGGGCAGGCGACTTCCGTGCTTCGGAAGGGAGGCACGCACGCGCGGGGCGCCCGGCAGGGTTCCCGGAGCGCGGGGCGTGCCATCCCGCACGGCACGTCCCGCGCGGCGCGGTCCCCCGGTTCCCGGACTCCGCAGGAAGGCGCAGGACCTGTCATGGCCGTCCGAAACTCCCGTACCAGGCACCCGCATCCGTCCACAGCCCCAGGTCCCGGTCCCGGTCCAGGTCCCCGTCCCCGTCACGGCGACGCCCCGGACACCGCCGATGCGCTGCGGCGGATCGCGGCCCTCCCCGACGGCCCGGAGAAGGACGCCCTGCGCGAACAGGTCGTCATCGCCTGGATGCCGATGTCGGAGCGGCTCGCCGGTCGCTTCCGGCACCGCGGCGAGACCACCGAGGACCTCCGGCAGGTCGCCGCGCTCGGCCTGGTGAAGGCCGTGCTCCGCTATGACCCCGAACGCGGCAGCGCCTTCGAGAGCTTCGCCGTGCCCACCATCGTCGGAGAGGTGAAGCGGCACTTCCGCGACCACCTGTGGGCCGTCCACGTCCCGCGCCGGGTCCAGGAACTCAGGAGCCGGGTCCGCGCCGTACGCCTCGAACTCACCGGGACCGGGGGCCGCACCCCGACCGTCGCCGAGATCGCCGCCCACGCGCGCCTGAGCGAGGCGGACGTGCTGACCGCCATGGAGGCGCTCGACAGCTTCGCCCCTGCCTCACTGGACTCCGCCGTCCCGGGCGCCGAGGGCCGTACCTTCCTCGACACCCTGGGGGCCGAGGACCCCGGCCTGGACTCCGTCGTGGACCGCCTCGCCGTCGGCCCCCGGTTGCGTGAACTCCCGCCACGTGAGCGGCAGATCCTCTACCTGCGCTTCTTCGGCGACATGACGCAAAGTCAGATCGCGGACCGGTTGGGCCTGTCCCAGATGCACGTCTCCCGGCTCATCACCCGGACCTGCCGCCGGCTGCGCGACGAGGTCGAGCAGCCGGAGGAAGCGGAGCGGGCGGGGGCGAGGGAGGCGGGGGAGGCCGCACGGAGGGAGGCAGCGCGGATCACCGGGACCGGGGAGCGCTGAGGCCCGGCCCCGCGTCGTCCCTCAGCCGCCTGTACCGGGGGGCCGCGGCCCCCCCCCGGACCGGACACCGCGCGGAGGCGACGCCCGTACGAGGGCCTGCCGGACGCCGGCCGGCAGAGGCCCGCCCTCCGCGCTCGCGACGAGCGCGGCCGCGACGTCGCGGAGCTTCACATTGCCGTACTGGGAGGCCCGGACCAGGACCGCCCAGGCCACGTCGCCGGGGCAGGGCGTCAGCGCCATCACCATGCCGACGGCCCGGTCGATGACCGCCCGGCTGCCCAGCGCCCGGCGCAGTTGGTCGTTCTCGGCGCGCAGGCGCCCGACCTCACTCTCATCGTCCTCGGGGCCTGCCGTCAGGGGGACCATCGTCAGCACCTCCTGACCTTCGGATGCCCTGAATGTCCGTTCCCAAGCGGGGTACGGGGGGTGACGGACCGGCAGGCCGGCTCCACGCGCGCCAGTCGTCCCGCGCTCGACCCGGACGAGGAGTCCCCCCGCTCGTGTCTGCCGGGCTTGTGGGGCTCTCTCCCCCCGCGCGTCGTTGGCCTCCCCGCCCCCGCCCCCTCCCCCTCTCTGCCCCGCCGCTCCCACCGGGGCAGAGAGGGGGGCGAGGCGGGGGCGAGGGTGGAGGGGAGGGGCAAGGGGCCCCGTGCGGCGGCGGGCCGCGCGCCCCCGCGCCCGTCTCGGCCGTCGCGTTCGGAGGCGCGAAGAACAACCGCCTGCCCACCGCCACCACGAGCGCCGTTGGGCCGCACGGGCGGAGCGACACGGCACTCGCGGCGTCGCGAGCCCGAGGCCCCGGGCCCGGCTGATAGCTTCGCCAGCCTCGCGGGGCCCCGCCGTGTGCCGTGTCCCGCGCGCCATTCTTCTCGGGGACGGAGACGTGCGTGACGGGGCCGACAGACGACAGGGACAACCAGCACGAGACCACCGCGACCCCGCCGGCGGCCCTCGACCGCCGGGGCTTCGTCAAGTCGGCCGCGCTGGCCGCCGTGAGCCCCGCCGTCCTCGGCGCCGCCGCCCACGCGGCCCCGCTCGCCCCCTCGTCCGTACCGTCGTCCGCGGTGGCCGGCGCCGCCGCCGCGGCACCGGCCGCCGCGCCCCGGGTGGCGGCGGCAGCCGCCCGCGGCATGGTCGCCCGGCTGATGGCCGTGCCCGCTCCCTCCCGCGAAACCGGCTGGCTGCGGCAGGCCCTGCAGGTGGCCGTGGAACTGGAACTCGCCACCATCCCGCCGTATCTGTGCGCCTGGTGGTCGGTGCGGGACCGGAACGCCACGGTGGCCCGCCTCATCCGCGGCATCGTCGCCGACGAGATGTTCCACATGGGCCTGGCCTGCAACATGCTGGTCGCCGTCGGCGGACGGCCGCGGATCGCCGGCACCACGCCCGACTACCCCTGCCCTCTGCCCGGCGGGGTGCGCGGCGAGCTGACGGTGTACCTCTCCGGTCTGACCCGGGAGTACGTCCGGGACGTCCTCATGGCCATCGAGACCCCGGAGTCCCCGCTCCCCGATCCGTCCGAGGGCCCGCCGACCATCGGCGACTTCTACGACGGGGTGGTGACCGCCTTCCTGGACCACCGCCCCGAGCTCACCACCCGCGGTCAGATGGGCCAGCGCATCGGCCCCGACGAACTGCGGCCGATGCGGACCCTCGACGACGTCGTCGCGGCCCTGGAGATCATCAAGGAGCAGGGCGAGGGCAGCTCCTCCTCCCCCGAGGCTCCCTCCTCCGAGGCCACCGGGGGCCATCGCGCCATGGCCCACTACTACGCCTTCGCCGAGATCCACCACGGCCGCGCCCTGCAGGAGGTCGACGGCTTCTGGGAGTTCAGCGGTCCGCCCATCCCGTTCCCCGAGGTCCACCCGATGGGCGCGGTCCCCCGGGGCGGCTGGCCCGCCCCGTCCCGCGAGGCCGCGCCGCTGCTCCACCGTTTCGACACCGCCTACGCGGGACTGCTGCGCGACCTCGAGGCCGCCTGGCAGTCCGGGGACCACGGCGCGCTCAACCGCGCGATCAAGGCGATGGAACAACTGGAGGAGCCCGCCCTCGCCCTCATGGAGATCCCGCTCCCCGACGGGCGCGGCACCTACGGTCCCCAGTTCCGCCCGGTCGGTCCGATGCCCGGGCGGCCCGCGTCCGCGGGCGGCGGGGCCCGGCGACGCCGGGCGTGAGCAGGGCGTGAGCAGGGCGGCTACGCGCCGCGGAACTCGTGGACGACCTCGATCCGTCCCACGATGTGCCGGTTGAACTCCGCCAGCTCCTCCGCCGGGACCCACAGTTCGAGGTCGTCCGACCGCCCACCTGGCGCACCGGATAGCGGGCCGCGAAAGCGGCCTCGACGTCGAAGCGCGTCACGTAGCCGACGCCGGAGGCGGGCACGTTCCAGTCGCGGGCGATCCGGATCGCGTACTCCTCGTCGAGCACCGGATAGAAGATCGGCTGCTCGGGCAGCCGCGGCGGCCACTCCGTCCAGCCCGACGCCTCCACCAGGGCCAGCTCCTGCGGCCCGGTGGGCCGCCACAGCGTCGTCGTGCCCGTCATCCTCGTCCTCCCCGCTCGGTCCGGCCGTCCACCGTACGGTCACGACGGCTCCCTGCCCACCGGATTTCGGAGCGGTTCGCAGCGGCATAGGATCGACGGCACGGCATCGCGTGCCGGTCACCGGCCGGGTGAGGCATGGAGGTGCCCGTGAGAATGCCTTGCGGAGGCATCCCACCGTGTCAGTCGAACTGAACCACACCATCGTGCACGCCCGGGACAACCGGGAATCCGCCGATTTCCTCGCGCACATCCTCGGCCTGCGGGCCGGCGAGCCATGGGGCCCGTTCGTCCCTCTGCAGCTCGCCAACGGCGTCACCCTCGACTTCGCCACCGTCCCCGCGGACTCGATCGTCATGCAGCACTACGCCTTCCTCGTCCCCGAGGACGCCTTCGACGGGATCCTCCGGCGGATCCAGGACGCCGGACTGACCTACTGGGCGGATCCGCACGGCAAGCGGCCCGGCGAGATCAACCACAACGACGGCGGCCGCGGCGTCTACTTCATGGACCCGGCCGGCCACGGCATGGAGGTCATCACCCGCCCCTACGGGAGCGGCGCGCCCACCGGCGAGAACTGAGCACACGGCGGGGAGGGGATCAAGCCCCCTCCCCGCCCTGGATCTTGATGGCACGTCAGGTCCCCCGTACCCTGCCGACAGCGCGCCTCGCGCCCGTCGAGGGGAGTGGTCGCCTTGGCCGAGAGCCCGTCCGGTCCGCCGTCCGACGACGACATGCTCCAGGCCCTGGCCCGGCATCTCTCCCGGGACGGCGGCGCCGTCCGCCTCGACTCGCCCGGCAGCGCGGACCTCTCCTGGCACTCGATCCTCGACTGCCGCATCCGCCGCACCACGGAGACCCGCAGCGAGACCCCCCGTACCGAGAAGGGCCGGAAGGACCTCACCGCGCTCCCCACCTACACGCACATCGCCGGCTACCGGCCCGGCCCGCCCGGCGACCACGGCACCACACGCCGGATCGAGCTGGTCCGGGAGGGATCCGTACACCACCGCACCTGCGAGTGCGGAAACGGCGAATGGGCCTGCGGGCGGTGCGAGGGGCGCGGCAGCCTCCCCTGCGACCCGACCACGGCCTGCCCGGACTGCCGCGGACTCGAGCCCTGCGCCGAATGCGGCGGCACCGGCACACCGCGCCCGCGTCCCAAGGGCGGCGACCGCGCCGGGAAACCCGCCTCCGGTGCCGTCCCGCGACGCGTCCGCTGCGCCAAGTGCCGCCGTCCGGAGGCCGCGTGCCGTACCTGTGCCGGGCGGGGCCGGACGGAGTGCTCCCAGTGCAAGGGGACGGGGCTCGTCGACTGCCCGAAGTGCGGTGCGGGCGGCACCGTCGCGCACGACGCCTGTGCGGGGAGCGGGGTCGTCACCACATGGATGGGCGGGCTCATCGAGCAGCGCAGCCGCGGGGAGGTGGTGCGCCGGCCCCGCAGACGGCCCCCGTTCCGGGTCCGCCTGCGCACCGCCCGGTCGGGCCACTGGCGCAAGGCCGAGCTGACCGGCGACGACGCGCTGCCCGGCGATCTCGACGCGACGCACGCCGAGGCCCTGGAACCGCACCTGGCACCCCGCGCGGGCGAGGTCCACCGCACGGTCGTCCTCCGCCACCTGCCCCTCGCCCGCATCACCGTCCCCACCGACCCCGACCGTGTCTTCTACGCGTTCCCGGGGTCCGCCGGCATCGAGGTGCTCCCGCTGCCCTCCCGCCGCCGGGTCGCCCGGGTCGTCGCCATCGCGGCGGCCGTCCTGGTGGTGGCGGTGCTGCTGCTCAGGCTCCTCGTGTAGGGACCCCGCCGCCCCGTGGGCCGGCGGAACCCGGGCGGGCGCGACGAAGGCCCCGGCCTTTCGGGCCGGGGCCTTCGTGCCGCCCGAGGGCGGCCGCGCAGCGCGGTGGATCAGTTCATCACGGGTGCTCCGCCGATCTCGCACGCCTGGCAGGGCGGCCTGCCGCAGGTGCACTGCGTGATCGCCTCGAGCACGCCGCGGTCGTGGTAGAGGCACTCGTCGCGGCAGGTGTGGCGCGGGATGAACCCGGCCTGGATCTCGCCGGGCCAGGGCTCGTGGCCGTCGCGGCAGCGGGCGAAGCGCTCCGGGTCGGTCGCGTGCAGCTCGTGCATGGCGGAGCGGGCCTGGTCCTCCAGCTCCCGCACCCGCGACACCAGGGCCTTGAGCTCGGTGGCGAGGCCTTCGTAGTGGTCGGACCCGGTCCGTACGTGGGCGGCCCGCAGCGCCATGGCTGCGTTGCCCAGGAACCTTCCGGCGTCCTGGAGGTCGGTGACGTGATGCATCTGGAGCCCGTTCACGCCACGGACCCACACGGCGTCCATGCTCAACTTGTCCACCTCTCCGGCGTTCGCCTTGTTCCGCGATGTTGTGTGCCGTCCGATGAGCGCGGCGTCATTGCCACTGCATTCACGGAAAAGGCCGATGCATATGAACGCTAAAGCCGCGAGTGGTATTCGTCCAGGAAAAGGGCAGTGAACCGCCTCACAGCGGGCATACCGCCCACCTCCTCCCCGGGGCGCGACGCCCGGCCCGGGCCGGGCGAGGGGCGGACGGAGGCCCCACCGCGCCGGTCGCCGCCGGGCCCGGCTGCGACCGTGTTCCGGTGAGCGGTGGGGACGGGAATCCCGTCGCGCGGGTGCCGCGGATATCCGTCCGCCGGTTCGGGAGAAAACGCGGAAACAATCCCCGCCAAGGTCGCCCCGTCATGCGTCCGGGCGTCGGCCGGCGGTGAAACCCATGGTTTTCCGCGGGCACCGGAGGGGAACTCCGCAACCCCTCTCCGCCACGCCCGGGCGCTTCCCGCCGACCTTGACAACTGTGTTGCCGTGGCGTCTCCTTGAGATAGGGATTGTTTCCCCGGCGTGCGCTCAACGGGGTGTGTCGCAGACGTCGAGGTTGACCAAAGTGCGCCGGTGACCGGAGGCAACTTCATGGCAACCTATGAATATCTTTGCAGCGGCTGCGGGCCCTTCGACGTCAAGCTCGCGATCGGCACCGCGCCGGCCGCCTACGACTGCCCCGTCTGCGCGGGCGCGTCCAGGCGGGTGTTCTCGTCCCCCTCCCTCACCGCGACCCCGCACGGGATCGCCTCCTTCCGCGAACGGGAGGAGAGGTCCCGTGAGATGCCGGACGTGGTGACCGCGCCGCCGCCCCGTGAGCGGGCGGCTCCGCGGCCGCACCCCGCGCTCTCGCGGCTGCCCAGGCCCTGAGGGCGGTGGTCGGCGAGGCAGTGGTGTTCAGGGGGGCCGACGCCGGGGCGCGGACGTTGCTCCCGCCGAGGCGGGACCCGGTGGCGCGCCGGCCGCAATCCGTCATGCGGACTTAGGAGGTGCGTCCCCGTGGCGAACGTGGGACTGCTCTTCGTCGGCGCGGTGCTGTTCATGAACGGCCTGCTGCTGCTGGGGAAGGTCGACCCCAAGTCGGCAGCGGTGTTCAACCTCTTCGTGGGTGCGCTGCAGGTGCTGACACCGACCTACCTCATCTTCACGGCCAACGGTGACCAGGACAAGATTCTGGCGGCGTCCGGGATTTACCTCTTCGGATTCACCTATCTCTACGTGGGTATCGTCCTGCTCGCCGGTATCGACAATATCTGCGTCGGGTACTACTCCCTGTTCGTGGCGATTGTGGCCCTGGGCTACTCGTTCGTCAATTTCCACCTCTTCAAGGACTACCCGTTCGGCGTGATCTGGCTGTACTGGGCGTTCCTGTGGGCTCTGTTCTTCGTCGTGCTCGGTCTCCGGAAAACGGAACTCAATACGTATGTGGGCTGGGTGACGGCGATCGAGGGCTGGGTCACCGGCGTGATTCCCGCGGCGTTGCTGCTGTCCGGCTACTGGAAGCACACCACGGAGATCGCCATCGCCCTGGGCGCCTTCGGCGTGGTGGTGTTCGCCGCGCTGTGGCCGCTCACCAGGAAGTCGCGGGAGGAGGCCCGGGCCGCGGCGTCGGCCGGGTCCCCGGGGTAGGCCGGGCGGCATCGGCCGGGAGCACGGGCACAACGTCCTGACCGGATCAGAGAAGAGAGGCTGTCATGCCCGAAGTAGTTTTCAGCGTGGACCAGACCAAGTCGATGCGGGATCAGGACACTCCAGGACACAACAGGTGGCACCCGGACATACCCATTGCCGCCATGGTGAAGCCCGGAGCCGAGTTCCGGATGGAATGCCGTGACTGGACCGACTGCCAGGTCGGCAACAACGACTCCGCCAACGACGTCCGCGACATCGATCTCACCATTCCCCACATGCTCAGCGGCCCGATCGGCGTGGAGGGCGCCGAGCCCGGCGACCTGCTCGTCGTCGACATACTCGACCTCGGCCCCGTTCCCCAGCAGTCCGGGGACGCCGCGGGTCAGGGCTGGGGCTACACCGGCATCTTCGCCAAGGCCAACGGCGGAGGTTTCCTGACCGACTACTTCCCGGACGCCTACAAGGCGGTGTGGGACTTCCACGGGCAGCAGGCGGTCTCCCGGCACCTCCCCGGCATCCGCTTCACCGGCATCACCCACCCCGGACTGTTCGGCACCGCCCCCTCCGCCGAACTGCTGGGCCGGTGGAACACGCGGGAGAAGGCGCTCATCGACACCGACCCGAACCGGGTCCCGCCGCTCGCGGTTCCCCCGGACTCCTCCCACGCGCTCGCCGGCACGGCCACCGGCGACCTCGCCACGCGCATCTGCGCGGAGGGCGCCCGTACGGTGCCGGCCCGCGAGAACGGCGGCAACCACGACATCAAGAACTTCACACGCGGATCCCGGGTGTTCTACCCGGTGCACGTGAAGGACGCCAAGCTCTCCGGCGGCGACCTGCACTTCAGCCAGGGCGACGGGGAGATCACCTTCTGCGGTGCCATCGAGATGGGCGGGTTCATCGACTTCCACGTCGACCTGATCAAGGGCGGCATGGAGGCGTACGGCATCTCGACCAACCCGGTGTTCATGCCCGGCAACGTGGAGCCGCGTTACTCGGACTTCCTCACCTTCATCGGGATCTCCGTCGACCACGACACGGACACCAACTACTACCTCGACGCGACACTGGCCTACCGCCGGGCCTGCCTCAACGCCGTCGAGTACTTCAAGAAGTTCGGCTACAGCGGCGAGCAGGCGTACCTGCTGCTCGGCTCCTCCCCGATAGAGGGACGCATCAGCGGCATCGTGGACATCCCCAACGCGTGCTGCTCCCTGTACGTGCCGACCGCCATGTTCGACTTCGACGTGCGGCCGTCGGCCACCGGACCGACGCGGGCGGACCGCGGGCGGGCCGCGCTGACCAGCACCTGACCGTTCCGGACACGGACCCCGGCCCGCGTCGGCCGGGGTTCACGTCCGCACCGGGGTGGCCCGTGACCGCGTACGGCCGGCCGTCGGGGCGGGCGGCACCACATTTTCCATGCGAGCCATGAAGTTGGACGCAACTCAGTTGCGCACAACTTAAACGGGCGCTAGATTTCTCTGCATCGCCCCGGGCGGACACCCGGGATCGCTTGTCCGGCCTGTGCCGGGCGCCGTGGCAGAGGAGAGCCCCGTGAACCTCAAGACCGTGCTTCGCCCCACCCGCAAGAGCGTCGCCGTCCTCGGCGCGGCCGCGGGCGTCGCGGCGCTCACGCTGGCGGCCACGGCCCCGGCCAACGCCGCCAAGGCCGCGCACCACCCCCAGGAGAAGAAGCCCACGGTCGTCCTGGTGCACGGCGCCTTCGCGGACTCCTCCAGCTGGAACGGCGTGGTGTCGCGCCTGAAGCATGCGGGCTATCCGGTCGTGGCCCCCGCCAATCCGCTGCGCGGGCTGGCGAGCGACTCGGCGTACGTCCACAGCTTCCTGAAGAGCGTGAAGGGCCCGGTCGTGCTCGTCGGCCACTCCTACGGCGGCTCGGTGATCACGGAGGCCGCCGCCGACTCCCCCAACGTCAAGGCGCTCGTCTACATAGCCGCCTTCGCCCCGGACAAGGGCGAGACCGTCACGCAGATCTCCGACAAGTTCCCCGGCGGCACCCTCGGCGAGACCCTCAACGCCGTGCCCTTCCCGCTCCCCGGCGGCGGCACCGGCACCGACCTCTACATCAAGGCCGACAAGTTCCACGCCCAGTTCGCGGCCGACGTGCCGAAGTCCGTAGCCGAGCAGATGGCCGCCACCCAGCGCCCCGTGGCCGCGTCGGTCTTCGACGAGAAGGCCGCGGGCGCCGCCTGGCGGACCATCCCGTCCTGGGACCTGGTCACCACCCAGGACAAGAACATCACCCTCGCCGCCCAGCGCTTCATGGCCGAGCGGGCCCACGCCCACACCGTCGAGATCAAGGCCTCCCACGCCGTCTCGGTCTCCCGCCCCGGCGCGGTGACCCGCATCATCGAGCAGGCCGCCCGCTCCACCGTCCGCTGACCCACCCCGCGTACGACCTGAAGGGCCCCGGCCGGATCGGCGGATTCCAGGGGCCCTTCGCGCCTTCCGCGGCGGCGCCGCTCAGCCGAACGGGCTGGCGCCCCAGGCACGTTGAGAACCGGAACCCGGCCGGCAGGACTGGAGTAACCGTGGGCCGTCCGACGCAGTCATGAAATATGCCCGACTCGCTGCTCCTCTCCCTCGCGGGGATCATCGGAACCTTGATCGGCAGTGCTCTGACCGGGTTTCTCGCCCTCCGCTCGGAACGTACGAAACAGCAGGCTCTGGAGCGACACGAGGAACGCCAGTCCCACCGGCAGGCGAGCGTGCAGGGATTCGATCTCCGATTGGAACACCATCGCTGGAGGAGGGAGCACAGGAGGGCGGCCTATCAGGAATTCGCCGAAAGGGTTCTGATGGCCCGAGGGGCGGCGCTCGACTATCACCGCTGTTGCCTTCGAAGTGACGCCCTGTCGGAGAACACGGTCGCCCTTCGCATGGAGGGCAGAAAGGCGCACAGAGATGCCGTGATGGCCTCGTATGGTGTCGGCCTGCAGGGCCCCGAGGAGGTGTCCTCCAAGGCCGAGGAGTGCCTCTCCAGCCTGCGTGACCTGCTGAATTGCGCCGAGGAGCACGAGGCGAGATCTTCTTCGGGGGAGTTGCCGCGCGAGGCCGTCGTGGAGATGGACGAGCGAATCGACGTTCGCTTCAACGCGGTGCAGGAGAAGCTCGGACGGTTCATTCGCGAAGGGTGCGCCACCCTCGAGCGGCCCACGCCGCCAACCCTGCGCCCGGACGAGCGCTGATCGCAACTTCGAAGACGCCGTCGTCCGGCACCCCTCCAGCGACCTCTTGGCCCTCCGTCCGACAGCCGCGGACGAGGTGCGCCAAGCACGGGGCGGCGACGAGATGCGCGTGGTCGTCGCCGCCCCGGTCCTGAGGACACATGGCGTGCCCGCGGGTGCCGGTGGGGCCGTCAGCGGTTGCCGAGGTACCTGCCGTACGCGAGCGCGCTCGTCGGGGAGGGCAGGCCCAGCTTGGCCGGAGTGAGGGCGAAGGAGCCGTTGGCGCTCGCCCCGGGCAGGAGCCACACGCCGCCCGAGCCGGAGTTCTCGCCCGGGGAGCCGACCGCCAGGTCCGCCTTCCCGTCGTGGTTGTAGTCGCCGGTGGCGACGGCGGTACCGAAGGCATCGCCGGGCTCCGCGGCGCCCGGCACGCGTGCGGTGTTCTGGTTGAACGCGACGGAGTGGCCCTCGTCATACGCGTCGACGAGGCCGGTCGGGCCGCCGAACAGCACGGTCGCGGCGCCCGCGGCCGCGCGGGTGCCGATCGCCTCGCCCGGGGCGCCGGCGATGAGGTCGTCGCGGCCGTCGCCGTTGATGTCGGCGACGGCGAGGGCGGCGCCGAACCGGTCACCGGTCTCCGCGATGCCCGCCACGCCGACCGTGTCCTGGTTGAGGGTCTGCCGGCGGGACCCGAAGCTGCCGGGCGTCGCGTTGCCGTAGTGGACGTGGATGCCGCCGCCCGTGGCCATCTGCTCGGGGCCGCACGGGTCGTCGATGTTCTCGTCGGCGATCTCACGGCACTCGCCGAGGGCCAGGTCGTCGTGGCCGTCGCCGTCGAAGTCGCCCGAGGCGAGCGCGGAGACGCCGGCGTTGTCGGTGTTCCAGGTGTTGGCCATGGACTGCTCGGCCGGGTCCCAGGCCCACAGGCGTACGTGCGACTGCGTGAACGGGGTCGTCGTCCAGTAGCCGACGGCCAGGTCGTCCGTACCGTCCCCGGTGAAGTCACCGGTGGTGAGGACGGGGGCGCGGCCACCCATGGGGGCGGTGAGGACGGTGGTGTAGATGCCGTCGGCCGTGCGCAGGACGACCTTGTCCTTGCCGCCGATCACGATGTCCCTGCTGCCGTCGCCGGTCACGTCGGTCGAGGTCACCGCCAGGCCGAACGCCGCCGACGCGGAGGGGCCGTTGAGGACGACGGAGCCCGGGCCCGTGCCGCGCTTGGCGCCGCCCACGGCGGTGACCGAGCCGGCGTCCTTGCCGCGGTCGGTGACGTCCTCGCCGGGGGTGCCGACGAGGAGCTCCGCCATGCCGTCGCCGCTGGTGTCCACCAGCGCCACCGAGCTCCCGAAGCGGTCGCCCGCCTCGGGAGAGCCGGGCACCTCGGGGGTGGCCTGGCTGACGCGGATGCTGCCGTGGGCGCCGATCCCCTTGGACCCGCCCCAGACGATGTTGACGTAGCCGGCCTTCGCCTTGCCGTTGACCGTGCCGTTGGGCACTCCGACGGCGAGGTCGGCGTACCCGTCGCCGTTGAAGTCGCCGGTGGTCGGCGCGGGACCGGCGGCCATGGCCGGGAGGGTCAGCCCGGCGGTGGCCGCGGCGGCGACGGCGGCGGCTGTGACATACGTTCGCATCCGTGTGCGCACGGGGGCTCCCAGGTGTCCGAGGGGCGGAGTTCACCTGTGGGACACCCGGAGGGCGCCGAGGGTTGTGCTGATCCGGGACTCGTCCGCCGCCGGCACGGGCTCCGCGGGCCGGCCGGACGGCGGTCCAAGCCGCGGCCGGGCCCTTCCCGTGCCTGCACCCGTGCACCCGCGCGGCCGGGATGCGACCGCCGTCACCTGGGGAGACCCTGGACGTATGCGCGCCGCGCCTCGATCGTCGTGCACCGCTCCACACGGGCCGGCCTCGTCCACGACGACCACGACCTGATCGAACTTCCGCGGCGGGCCGGTATCCCTCACGTTCACCGACGCTTCCGGCATTCCGGCGCGGCAGGTCGGGCGGTGGCCACCGGGCGACAACGGAGGAGGTCACGATGCGGAACATTGGGAAGGGAGAGCCCGGGACAGAAGGGTGACACCCGATGGCTCATGCCTGGTATGAGCGTCACAGGTGGGCGGAGTTGCCCCTCGGCGCGAAGCTTCTCCTCGGGGTCGGCTACCTGATGATCGTCGCCTGCGTGATCATCGATCTGATGACCGGGCCGAAGACCACGCTCTCCCCGGTCCTGATCGCCGTACCGGTGCTGGCCGCGGTCCGCGCCCGGAGCGTCTGGACTCCGCTGGCCGCGGGTGCCCTCGCGATCGTCGTGGTGATCGTGCTCGCCTGGAGGAACGCGGGTGTGCCGACGGTCGTCCACGTGAGCGCCGCGGGCTGCGTGTTGATGGCGGCCGCCATCACCGCGGGCGTCATCGCCCTGCTGCACCGGGAGGAGCGGGCGGCGGCCCGGTTGCACGGCATCACCGAGGCGGTTCAGAGGGCCCTTCTGCGTCCGCTGCCGCCCCGGATCGGCCGTATGCAGGTGGCGGTGCGCTATGTCGCCGCGGAGCCCGATGCCCGCATCGGCGGGGATCTGTACGACATGCTGGAGACCAGGTTCGGCGTGCGGGTGCTGTTGGGCGACGTCCGCGGCAAGGGAGTCGATGCCGTCGAGGCCGCGTCCGACATCCTCGGGGTCTTCCGTGACGCGGCCCGGACCGAACCCGGCCTGGACGGCGTGGCCGCGCGGCTCGACGGCGCCGTCGCCCGGCGGGACCGGAGCGAGGATTTCGCCACCGCGATCCTGGTCACGCAGGCACCGGGGGACAACGACACGGCCGTCATCGTCAACTGCGGCCACCCCCCGCCGCTGCTGCGCCGCCGCGGGGCCGTCACCGAGGTATCGCCCGAGGTGCCGGCGCCACCCCTGGGGCTGCTCGAACTGACCGATGCCGCGTACCGATCGCAGAAGATCCCCTTCCGGCCCGGCGACCTGCTGCTGCTCTTCATCGACGGCACCTCCGAAGCCCGCAATCTGCACGGCCGCTTCTACCCGGTCGCCGAGCCCCTCCAAGTGATGGGCGAGAACGATCCGGGCCCTCTGCTCGACCGCGTACTGGACGATCTGCGCTCGTGGACCGGCGGGCGGATCCGCGACGACGTGGCCTTGATGGCCCTGCGCTGCACGTCGAAGGAGTCGCCGATCCAGTCCACGCCGGGGACGACCGCTCCCGACGAGGCGCGGGTCTGGTGGGAGGCGCTGCGAGCGCAGGGTGCCGAGGGCGTCATGATCAAGTCGCTGAAGGGGGCACACCCGGGACGCCGGCGAGGACGGCGGAAAGCGCGTCCCGACACGATCGACTGCCCTGTCGTCGGCTACGTCGGTTATCCCGCCCGGCCGACGCATCTCGCGGTGGAGCTCCCCGACGGCCGGGTGACGCTGTCCCGGCGACTGAGCGCCCCGGCGTGTTTCCATGCCGCGGTCTGCCTGGTCGCGTCCGGCCCGGGGCTCCCGGCGCGGACCGGCGGAGGCGAGGCGTACACGACGTGCGACCGAGGGCTGCTGGTGGAGGTGATCGCCGAGACGACCGGACACCCGCCCGTCACGGTCACCCGGGTGCGCAAGTGACCGAGGCGGACGGTGATCTCCCCCTGCCGCACGCCCTTCCGCCCGAGAGGCGCGATCGCCCAGGTCAGGGCGGGTTCCGCGAAATCCGGGGCGGGCCGCGAGGAGCTCCGGGGCGTGTTGTACCTTCTGCTGCACCGCGGAGCCGATGCGCGGTCGGGGGGAGGGGGAAGCACGGCGGCATTCGCCGGCCGTCCCCCCACCGTCCCTCCGCTGCCGGCTCGCGCGCCCACCGGACACCGCTCCGGCCCACCGGTCTTGGAGAACCATGCGCATACACATCGCCTCGGCCGCCGCCGTCGGCGCCCTGGCACTGCTCGCCCTCACGGCCTCCGCCGCCCAGGCGGACACCCACAAGGGCGACACCGTCTTCACCTCGGTGACCTTCAGCAAGACGACCGTCAACGTCGGGATCAGCGCGGCACAGAAGCTGACCGTCACGGCCACCGCGAAGGACAACTCCGGCATTCGCGACATCTACGGCGCCAAGCTGCGGAGCCCCCAGGACACGCTCCTCTACGCGAACACCGCCGACTGCACCAAGCCCTCCTCGACGACCCGGAAGTGCGCGTTCACGTTCACCCTGGACGCCAACGACAAGGACGACTACTTCGACCTCCAGAACGACGAAGCCGGCACCTGGCACTTCACCGCCGAGGCCGCCGCCATGGACCAGGACTTCTACGATCTGGAGACCAGCGCCACGGTCAAGGTGAAGCGGTACGCCAAGTTGTCGGACACCAAGGCGTCTCCCGAACCGGTCAGCCGGGGCGGCAAGCTCACCGTCACCGGCGCGCTCACCCGGGCCAACTGGAACACCAACGTCTACGCGGGGTACACCGGCCAGTCCGTGGCCCTGCAGTTCAAGAAGTCCGGTTCCTCGGCGTACACCACCGTGAAAACCGTGAAGACCGACAGCGCCGGCAAGCTCCGGACCACGGTCACCGCGAACTCCAGCGGCACCTGGCGCTGGAACTTCGCCGGCACCGGCACCACCAGCGGCGCGACCGCCTACGGCGACGGCGTCTCCGTAAAGTGACCCGCTCCCCGGTCCGGTTCCCGGCTTCCGCCGTGACCCGGACCGGGCGGCACGGTGGCGCGGCACGACGAAGCCCCCTGGAATCCCCCTGATCCCGAGGGGGCTTGGGCCTGGGGACCCGACTTCCATGGGGGCGCCGAAGCGGGGGCAGGATCCCGCGCGGCGGGAGTTTCCGTGCCCGGCGCTACAACCGGACGGGGAGCGGCGAGCATCCGAGCTCAGGCTGCAGACGGCCGGCCCTCGACCGGAGCGGACCGCTTGCCCAGGCTTCGCCAGGCTATGGCGCCCAGAACGGGGAACAGGATCATGATGACCAGCCAGCCCGCCTTGGGCAGCATGCGCACGCGCGCCGCGGGGGTCCTGACGCAGTCGACCAGGGCATGGACGTACAGCGCCGCGACCACCACGTAGATCGCGTAGACCGGCACCGACGTCATGGAGTCACCTCACGTGCAAGGGCGGATGCCCGTTCGCGTGCGGCGCAGCCTGGCTCCACCACCCGACGATGATATCGCCGGCCGCGCATCGGGCCTGATTCCCTCGGGGGTCCCGGACCGGGTCATCGACCGGATCATGGGGCCGGAGCCGGGCGGCGCGGCCCGGATGCACCCGCCGCGGACACGAACCAGGACGACGAGGGCCGGGGAACGTCGAAGGGCCCCACCGCGAGCGGTGGGGCCCTTCGACATCGTGCCCGGTGAGGCACTGGCGGAGGATACGAGATTCGAACTCGTGAGGGGTTGCCCCCAACACGCTTTCCAAGCGTGCGCCCTAGGCCTCTAGGCGAATCCTCCGCGGCAAACATTACTAGACCGGAGGGAGTGCTCGCGAACTCGTTCCCGGGTGATCGGATCAGGTAGGGTGGGCGTAGCCCCTCACGTGGCGCTATCTCGCTGAACTCCCCCAGGGCCGGAAGGCAGCAAGGGTAGGTGGGCTCTGGCGGGTGCGTGAGGGGTCTTTTGCTGCCCGCGGACCTGCGGGAACGCGGTCCGGGGCGGCCGGGGCGGCCGTCGGTGTGGGGCCCGTCACACGCGCGGGGCCCGGGTGTCGGTGGGGGCCGATATCGTCGTAGGCGTGTCCCTCGCTCTGTACCGCCGCTATCGTCCCGAGTCCTTCGCCGAGGTCATCGGGCAGGAGCACGTCACGGACCCGCTGCAGCAGGCGCTGCGGAACAACCGGGTCAATCACGCGTACCTGTTCAGCGGGCCGCGCGGCTGCGGCAAGACGACCAGCGCCCGCATCCTGGCGCGGTGCCTGAACTGCGAGAAGGGCCCGACCCCGACACCCTGCGGGGAGTGCCAGTCGTGCCGCGACCTGGCGCGCAACGGCCCGGGGTCGATCGACGTGATCGAGATCGACGCCGCGTCGCACGGTGGCGTGGACGACGCCCGTGACCTGCGGGAGAAGGCGTTCTTCGGGCCGGCGAGCAGCCGGTACAAGATCTACATCATCGACGAGGCGCACATGGTCACCTCGGCGGGCTTCAACGCCCTGCTGAAGGTGGTCGAGGAGCCTCCGGAGCATCTGAAGTTCATCTTCGCGACCACCGAGCCCGAGAAGGTCATCGGCACGATCCGGTCGCGCACCCACCACTACCCCTTCCGGCTGGTGCCGCCGGGCACGCTGCGCGACTACCTGGCGGAGGTCTGCGAGCGGGAGGCGATCCCGGTCGAGGCCGGGGTGTATCCGCTGGTGGTCCGTGCCGGTGCCGGTTCGGTGCGTGACTCGATGTCGGTGATGGACCAGTTGCTCGCGGGTGCGGGCGAGGCCGGTGTGACCTACGCCATGGCGACCTCGCTGCTGGGGTACACCGACGCCGCGCTCCTCGACGACGTGGTGGACGCCTTCGCCGCCGGGGACGGCGCGTCGGCGTTCGAGATCGTCGACCGGGTGATCGAGGGCGGGCACGACCCACGCCGGTTCGTGGCCGATCTGCTGGAGCGGCTGCGGGATCTGGTGATCCTCGCGGCGGTGCCGGACGCGGTGGAGAAGGGCCTGATGGACGCCCCCGCCGATGTCGTGGAGCGGATGCAGGCCCAGGCCGGGGTCTTCGGGGCGGCGGAGCTCAGCCGCGCCGCGGACCTGGTCAACGCGGGGCTCACGGAGATGCGCGGGGCGACCTCTCCGCGTCTGCAGCTGGAGTTGATCTGCGCCCGGGTGCTGCTGCCGGCGGCGTACGAAGACGAGCGGTCGCTCCAGGCCCGTCTGGACCGGCTGGAACGCCGGGCGTCCGCGGGCGGTTTCGCGGTCCCCGCCGGCGGCCCGGCGGCCCCGGTGGTGGAGTTCGGCGAACCGCTGCCGCCCGGTGGCGGGCCCGCCGCGGCGCGCGCGGCGATGGGCGGCCAGGCGCGGCCCGCCGAGGCCGCCGCCTTTGCTCCCGCACCGGCCGCCCCTGCCCAGGCCCCCGTGCCGCCCGCCCCCGTCGAGCCCACGCCCCCGCCCGTCGACGCGCCCGCTGCCGCGCCCGCGCAGGCCCCCGCCGCGCAGCGGCCCGGTGCCTGGCCGAGTGCCGCCGCGCCCGGCGGCGGGCAGCGCCCCGGCGCATGGCCCACCGCGGCCTCCGCCGCCGCCTCCGCACCGGCGCCGGCCCCCGCGGCCCCGCCCGCGCAGGCCCCCGCGCCCGCCCCGGCCGCCGCCCCCGCGGCGCAGTCCATCGGCGACGCCTCGCGCGTGCACCAGATGTGGCCTACCGTCCTCGAGGCGGTGAAGCGGCTGCGGAAGGTCACCTGGATACTGCTCGACCAGAACGCCCGGCTCGTCGGCTTCGACGGCTCGACGCTGCAGATCGGCTTCGACAACCCCGGCGCCCGCGACAGCTTCGCCAACCGCGGTCACGAGGACGTGCTCAAGCAGGCGATCGGCGAGGCCCTGGGCGTGCAATGGCGCATCGAGGCGATCGTCAGCCCCGGTGGCGGCCCCGGCGGCGGCCCCGGTCCGGCCGGACCGGGCGGCGGCCCGGGGGGAGGGCCCGGCGGCGGTGGCCCCCGCCCCGCCCCCGTGTCCCCGGCGTCGCCCGCGCAGCAGCCGTATCAGCAGCCGTATCAGCAGCAGCCGCAGCAACAGCCTCAGCAGCAGCCCCAGAACCCGGCGTCTTCCCCGGCACCACCGCCGCCCCCGGCCGCCGCGGCGGCCCGGGCCGCCGTCAACGCGGCGCCGGCGGCGCCCGCGTACGCGCCCGTCGCCGACGAGCCCCCGCCCGTCGAGTACGACATGCCCGAGGACGACGATCCCGATCTGGACGAGACGGCGCTGAGTGGCCACGACCTCATCGTGCGCGAGCTGGGCGCCACCGTGATCGAGGAGATCGCCAACGAGTAGCCGTGGCCGCCCCGTTCCCCCTCGGGAAACGGCACCGCGCGGGCGGAACGGGCGACGCGCGCCGCTCGTTCCCTCGTACGGGTAGCGCGAGTGGGCGCCCGAGCACGTAGGCTCGCCCTACCCGCACAACCGATGTCGTGAGGCAGGAGCGAGACCGTGATCCCCGGTGGTGGTCAGCCGAACATGCAGCAGCTGCTCAAGCAGGCACAGAAGATGCAGCAGGACCTCGCGGCGGCCCAGCAGGAGCTTGCCGAGACCGAGATCGAGGGCTCGGCGGGCGGTGGCCTGGTGACGGCGACCGTGACCGGAGCCGGCGAGCTGCGGGGTCTGGTCATCGACCCGAAGGCGGTCGATCCCGAGGACACGGAGACGCTGGCCGATCTGGTCGTGGCCGCCGTGCACAACGCGACCGCGAGCGCGCAGGAGCTGCAGCAGAGCAAGCTCGGCCCGCTCGCCCAGGGCCTCGGGGGCATCCCCGGCCTTCCTTTCTAGTTCCAGGCGACGAAGAGGGCACAGCGTGTACGAGGGCGTGGTTCAGGACCTGATCGACGAGCTGGGCAGGCTGCCCGGCGTGGGTCCCAAGAGCGCGCAGCGGATCGCCTTCCACATCCTGCAGGCCGATCCCGCCGACGTCCGACGGCTCGCGCACGCTCTCAGCGAGGTGAAGGCGAAGGTCCGGTTCTGCGCGGTCTGCGGCAATGTCGCCGAGGCCGACCAGTGCCGGGTCTGCCGTGATCCGCGCCGCGATCCCGCCGTCATCTGCGTGGTCGAGGAGCCCAAGGACGTGGTGGCGATCGAGCGGACCCGCGAGTTCCGCGGCCGCTACCACGTGCTCGGCGGCGCGATCAGCCCGATCGAGGGGGTCGGCCCGGACGATCTGCGTATACGGGAGCTGCTGGCGCGGCTCGCGGACGGCACCGTCACCGAGCTGATCCTGGCCACCGACCCCAATCTCGAGGGGGAGGCAACGGCCACGTATCTCGCACGCATGGTCAAACCGATGGGACTGAAGGTCACCCGTCTCGCCAGCGGCCTGCCGGTCGGCGGCGACTTGGAATACGCCGACGAGGTCACGCTCGGCCGGGCCTTTGAAGGAAGGCGGCTGCTTGATGTCTGACAACGCCCTGGACCCCGACGACTTCGCCTCCTCGATCGCGGACCAGATCGAGAGCTTCATCCTGTCGGTACGGGAGGTCGCCAAGGGCGACGACCCCGACAGCGCGGTGCCGTATCTGCTGCTGGAGGTCTCCCAGCTGCTGCTGGCCGGGGGCCGCCTCGGGGCGCACGAGGACATCGTGCCGGAGGAGCGCTACGAGCCCGACATCGGCCCGGAGCCCGACGCCGACGAGCTGCGCCAGCGGCTCGCGGTGCTGCTGGAGCCGATCGACGTCTACTCCGAGGTCTTCGACCCGTACGTGCCGCGCAGCACGCCGGTGGCCTGCCGGATCTCCGACGACCTGGCGGACGTGGTGACGGACCTCGCCCACGGCCTGGCGCACTTCCGGGAGGGCCGGGTCAGCGAGGCGCTGTGGTGGTGGCAGTTCTCCTACCTGTCCAACTGGGGACCGACCGCCTCGGCCTCCCTGCGGGCCCTGCAGTCCCTGGTCGCCCATGTGCGGCTGGACAGCCCGCTGGACGCGCTGGACGGCCTGGACACCGACCATGGCGCGGACGACGAGGAGAAGCTCGCCGCCGAGGCCGGCCGGGTCATGGCCGCCGAGATCGCCAAGCCGCTGGGACTGCGCCCCAGCCGCTGAACCCCCGCCGCGCCCGCCCCTCCCGTGGGGCGGGCGCGCGTGTGTGATCGCGGGCGCGTGATCGCGTGTCCGTGGTGGTGACCCGGGGCCGTAGTGACCCGGAGCACGCGCCCCGGTGTGCATAGGTCGGCGTGTCGTTGGGCAGATGGCTCGCAGAGTGGGCTCGGCGTCTCAGCATCTGATATTGAGGGGTCGGTCCCGGCCTGCTCGTTAAACTGAGCCGAACGCAGTACCGGATTTGAGGAGCGCACGTGGGCCTTGTCGTGCAGAAGTACGGCGGCTCCTCCGTTGCGGATGCCGAGGGCATCAAGCGCGTTGCCAAGCGGATCGTCGATGCCAAGAAGAGCGGCCACCAGGTGGTCGTCGTGGTCTCGGCGATGGGTGACACGACGGACGAGTTGATCGAGCTCGCCGAGCAGGTATCTCCGATGCCTACCGGCCGCGAGTTCGACATGCTGCTGACCGCCGGAGAGCGGATCTCCATGGCCCTGCTGGCGATGGCGATCAAAAACCTCGGACACGAGGCGCAGTCGTTCACCGGCAGCCAGGCGGGTGTCATCACCGACTCCGTCCACAACAAAGCGCGCATCATCGACGTCACGCCGGGCCGCATCCGCACCGCGCTCGACCAGGGCAACATCGCGATCGTGGCCGGCTTCCAGGGTGTCTCCCAGGACAGCAAGGACATCACGACGCTCGGCCGGGGCGGCTCCGACACCACCGCGGTGGCGCTGGCGGCGGCCCTGGACGCCGAGGTGTGCGAGATCTACACCGATGTCGACGGTGTGTTCACCGCCGACCCGCGCGTGGTGAAGAAGGCGCGGAAGATCGACTGGATCTCGTCCGAGGACATGCTGGAGCTCGCCAGCTCCGGCTCCAAGGTGCTGCTCCACCGCTGTGTGGAGTACGCCCGCCGATACAACATCCCGATCCACGTCCGGTCGTCGTTCTCCGGCCTCCAGGGCACTTGGGTCAGCAATGAGCCGCGAGAGGACCAGAAGGGCATGGAGCACGCGATCATCTCCGGTGTCGCGCACGACACATCCGAGGCCAAGGTGACGGTCGTCGGTGTGCCCGACAAGCCGGGCGAGGCGGCCGTGATCTTCCGGGCGATCGCGGACGCCGAGATCAACATCGACATGGTGGTGCAGAACGTGTCGGCCGCGGCCACCGGCCTGACCGACATCTCCTTCACCCTCCCCAAGGCCGACGGGCCGAAGGCGATCGAGGCCCTGAAGCGCGTCCAGGGCACCATCGGCTTCGAGACGCTCCGCTACGACGACCAGATCGCCAAGATCTCGCTGGTCGGCGCCGGCATGAAGACCAACCCCGGGGTCACGGCGCAGTTCTTCGAGGCGCTGTCGAACGCGGGCGTCAACATCGAGCTCATCTCGACCTCCGAGATCCGGATCTCGGTCGTGACCCGCGCCGACGACGTGAACGAGGCCGTGCGCGCCGTCCACAGCGCGTTCGGCCTGGACAGCGAAACCGACGAAGCGGTCGTCTACGGAGGAACCGGCCGCTGAGCCGTCCCGTTTCGGTCGGGCGATCCAAATTCTGGTCTGGACCGCTTGATAGGAAGCCTGTACGCACCAGACAATTTCAGCTCCCTGTGTGTCGCAACCGCGCGACGCGCAGGGAGCGTCTTTGTGTCAGCGCACTGTCCTACTGTGCTGCGCACGGGGGTGCGGCGTAACAGCGCCGGGCAAAAGGGGCATTGGGGAAGAGTTGGTACGCATGGGCATATGTGCTACACCGTCAAAAACGGTGCCTCTGGCGTACAACCCTGACGGGGGGACGCGTGTCCAACAGACGTGGCAGAGGTACTCGGCATCGAAGCGGCCCTCGTGGGGCGGAGCAGCGCCCCGGCGCGCCCATACATCCGGCGACCGTCCCGTGCAGTCGGCGGGATCCCGGTGATCGCGCCCTGGCCTGTCGTGCAGGCGCCCTCGGACCGCGACCGCGGCGACACTGATCGCGCGATGTCAGTCGGGACCACCGTCGACCATCTCACCGAGACCTACCGGGCCCACTACCGCTCCCTGCTCGGCCTCGCCGCGCTCCTGCTGGACGACACCGCCTCCTGCGAGGACGTCGTCCAGGAGGCCTTCATCCGCGTCCACTCCGCCCGCAAGCGGGTGCGTGAGCCCGAGAAGACCCTCGCCTACCTCCGGCAGACCGTCGTCAACCTCTCCCGTTCCGCCCTCCGCCGCCGCATCATGGGCATGCGGCTGCTCTCCAAGCCCATGCCCGACATGGCGAGCGCCGAGGAGGGCGCGTACGAGGCACTGGAGCGCGACGAGTTGAAGGCGGCGCTGCGCACGCTGCAGCGCCGGCAACGCGAGGTCCTCGTCCTGCGCTACTTTGCCGACATGACCGAGGCCCAAGTGGCCGAGACCCTGGGTATTTCCATAGGCTCGGTCAAGGCGTACGGCTCACGCGGCCTTGCGGCGCTCCGCGTCGCGATGGGGGCCCCGGCATGATCAACCTGAATCCACCTGGCGGCATGGAACCTGAGAACGACATCAGCGGCGGCACTCCCGAGGAGCGGCTGAGTCCCGACGAACTGGCGCTGCGCCGGCTCATGCGCGACGCCGTGAGCGACATCCAGCCCGGCCAGGA
The DNA here is from genome assembly GCF_040638135.1 of Streptomyces sp. NPDC026673. Taxonomy (NCBI): domain Bacteria; kingdom Bacillati; phylum Actinomycetota; class Actinomycetes; order Kitasatosporales; family Streptomycetaceae; genus Streptomyces; species Streptomyces sp. NPDC026673. Next base: position 240,873 of record NZ_JBEZXR010000002.1, read on the forward strand.
GGCGCTGGAGCACCTGCGGCACGCGGTTCCCGCCCGTCGGGCCCACCGCCGCCAGCTGCTGGCCGGCACCGCGGCCGCGTGCCTGCTGGCGGTGGTCGCGGTCCCCGCGGCCCTCCACGCCGCGAACCTCTCCGGATCGGCGAGCCCCGACTCCGCCAGCGCCGCCAGCTCCCAGGACACCGGTGGCCTCGGCGGCGACGCGAACGACCACGGTGGGGGCACCGGCTCGCCGAGCCCGTCCCCCGGCGGGGACCACACCGGCGACGACCGCATGGACAGCGGCGACTCCCCGCAGCGGCCCGGCTCCGGGTCGTCCGGCACGCGGGGGCCCTCCAACACCCTCGCGGCCGTCGCCCCGACCTGCACCGCGGACGACCTCGGCAGCGCCTCCGGCTACGCCGGCCCCGCCGACGGCGCCGGCTGGGTCAGCGGCTGGTTCCAGGTGGCCAACATCTCCGGGGGCTCGTGCACCGTCGACGGCGCCGGGACGGTGGACTTCGTCGCCCAGGGCTCCGCGGAATCCGCCCGGATCAGCGTCGTCGACCACACCGCCGGCGACGGCACCGCACTGCCCGACGGCCTCGCGACGCTGGTCCTGGGGACCGGGCAGAGCTACCGCGTCGACTTCACCTGGGTGCCCGCTTCGGGCGGCGATCCCGGCGGCTGCGCGACCCCTGCGTCGCCCACCCCCACCGCGACCTCCAGCGACGGCCCGGCCGGCGACGCGTCGGCGCCCGCGGCGGGCGACTCCGATCCCGGACAGGGCTCGGCCGGCATCCTGCTGCGCCACACCCCCAAGGCCGGATCCCCGGTCGTCAACGCGACGATCGGCGGCGCCTGCGCGGGGACGGTCTACAAGACCGGCCTCGTCGCCGCCTCCTAGGACACCCTTCGCGGGGGGCGGTTCCGGGCGACGGCCGGGCGCCCCGTACCGTTGACGCCGTGTACCGGTTTCTGCTGTCCCCCCGCTGGCTGGGCGGGCACCTCTTCATGGTGTGCGCCGTGGTGTTCTGCACCTTCATGGGCAGCTGGCAGCTGAGCCGGTTCGAGGCCCGCGTGGACGGCCACCGCGCCGCCAAGAGCGCGCCTGCGGCCGCCGCCGCCCGCGACGCGGCGCCACTGGACCGGCTGCTGCCGGAGGCGACCTCCGCGCTCACCATCGAGACGGCCGGCCGCACGGTACGGGCCACCGGCCGCTACGACACCGCGCACCAGTTCCTCGTCCCCGGCCGGGAGCTCGACGGACGCACCGGCTACTACGTGCTCACCCCGCTGCGGATCGGCGACGGCGCGGCCGCCCTGCCCGTCGTCCGCGGCTGGCTGCCCGGCGAGGCGGGCCGCGCGTCCGCCGCCGGCGTACCCGCCCCGCCCGCCGGCGAGGTCACCGTGACCGGGGCGCTGCAGGCCTCCGAGAGCGCGGACACCGACGGCGCGATCGGCCACGGAGGGCTCCCCGAGGGGCAGCTGGGGATCATCAGCGCCGCGTCCCTGGTCAACCTCGTCCCGTACCAGGTCTACGGCGCCTGGATCACCCAGACCGAGGACGTCCGCGCGCCGCTGCGGGCCGTGCCGCCGGTCGCGCCGAGCGGCACCGGGCTCGACCTCAAGGCATTCCAGAACCTCGGCTACACCGGCGAGTGGTTCGTCTTCGCCGGCTTCGTGGTCTTCATGTGGTTCCGGCTCGTCCGGCGCGAGGCCGAGACCCGGCGGGACGCCGAGCTCGGCCTCGCCCCGGAGGCGGGGCCCGCTCCGGCCTCAGCCGCCGAGGTGGCGCCGGACGAAGTCCAGCTCCAGTCGTAGCTGCTTGATCCGCTCGTCGACGACGAGCGAGCCGTGCCCGGCGTCGTAGCGGTAGACCTCGTGAGTCTTGCCCAGACCCGCCAGCCGCTCGACGTAGTTGTCGATCTGCCGGATCGGGCAGCGCGGATCGTTCAGGCCCGCCGAGATGTAGACCGGGGCCTTGACCCGCGCCACGTACGTGATCGGCGAGGACGCCTCGTAGCGGTCCGGGACCTCCTCGGGGGAGCCGCCGAACAGGGTGCGGTCCAGCGCCTTCAGCGCCTCCATCTCGTCGCCGTACGCCGTGACGTAGTCCGCGACCGGCACCGCCGCCAGGCCCACCGTCCACAGCTCGGGCCGGGTGCCGAGCCCCAGCAGCGTCAGGAAGCCGCCCCAGGAGCCGCCGGACAGCACCAGGCGGGCCGGGTCGGCGAAGCCCGACTCCACGGCCCACGCCCGGACCGCCTCGATGTCCTCCAGCTCGATCAGGCCGACGCGGTGCTTGAGCGCGTCCGTCCACTCCCGGCCGTAGCCGGTGGAACCGCGGTAGTTGATCCGCACCACCGCGTAGCCGTGGTCGAGCCAGGCCGCCGGGCCCGCCGCGAAGGCGTCCGAGTCGTGCCAGGTCGGCCCGCCGTGGATCTCGAAGACCGTCGGATACGGGCCCGTACCCTCCGCGGGCCGCTGGACGAGCGCGTGCACCCGGCCGCCCGGCCCGTCCACCCACACGTCCTCCACCGGCAGCGAGCCCGGGGCCCGCTCGCCGGGCGCCTCCAGCACCACCGCGCCCGTCGTCGACCGCACCTCGGAGGGCGCCGCCGCCGACGACCACAGGAACTCCACCGTGCCGTCGGGACGGGCCGTCGCGCCGCTCACCGAGCCCGCCGGGGTGTCCAGCCGGGTCAGCTCCCCGCTCGCCAGCTCGTAGCGGAAGATCTCGCTGCGGGCCCGGTAGGAGTGCACCACCAGGAGCGCGGTGCCGTCCGGGTACCACTCCGCGGCGACGTCACCCGGCAGGTCGATCCCCAGCGCGGTCTCGGTGCCCGCCGTGACGTCCCAGACCATCGGCTCCCAGCGGCCGCGCCGCTGGTGCGCCACCAGCAGCCGGCCGTCACCGGGGACGGGCGCGAACCCCAGGCACTCCAGGCCCAGTTCCCTCGTGCCGCCCTCGCTGTCGTCCAGCTCGGCGACCGTCGTGCCCTCCGCCGTGACGACGCGCAGCGCCGAGTGCATCGCGTCGCCGTGCTCGGTGTGCTCGACGACGACCAGCGTGCCGTCCTCCGACAGCGCGCCGACCCCGCCCGACTCCTCGTGCCGGTAGATCTCCACCGGCTCCGCCCCGGGGCGCACGACATGGATCGTCGTGCCCTCCTCGTCGGTGGAGCGACCGACCACCGCCAGCCCGCCCCGGCCCAGCGCCAGCCCCGCGGGGTACGAGGGCTCCAGGCCGGGCGCGGCCGGCTCGTCCGGTCCGCCCTCGAAGGGCTGCCGCATCCAGACCCCGAACTCGTCGCCGTCGGTGTCGGCGAACCACCACACCCACGCGCCGTCCGGCGTCAGCGTCCCGTCCGACGTGCCGTTCGGCCGATCCGTGACCTGCCGCTGCGCTCCGGTCGTCCGGTCCCACGCGTACAGCTCGTAGGTACCCGTCGCATTCGACACGAACAGGCTGCGATGGGGGGCGTCCTCCGCCCACTCAGGCAGTCCGACGCGTGGCGCCCGGAAGCGCTTCTCCCAATCCGGCATACCAGCCATGACGTCGCTCATGCCACCATCAAACCCGATCGTGCCCCGCCGCGGACCGTGGCCGTCGTCACCCGCGGGGATCAGGCCCCGGAACGACGATCCGCGCCGTCCCGCGCCCCAGGTCCACCCGCGACCGCGGAGGCGCCCCGTCGCCCTCCTCGTCGCGCAGCATCAGCGTCGCCCGGCGCTCGTCCAACTCGTTCCGCTTGCCGGGGGAGAAGCTCGCGTGCAGCTGCTCGAAGCCCGTCGAGGAGACCTGCCCGCTCCGTCCGCCCCACCCGACGGCCCGTAGCAGCTGATCGGCGAACGCCACCCCGATCAGCAGGATCACCAGTCCCGGAAGCGTCATGAAGACCACGAACTCGACACCCATGGCCACACCTTCGCACGCCGGGCGGCGGCCTGACGAGATCCCGGGCGCCCCGCGGACACCGCGCGGGTACCCTCGCGCCATGACCGCCCCCGAACAGCCCCTCGTCGCAGCCGACTTCCCCCTTCCGGCGCCGCCCGCGACCGGGCGATTCCGCCTGGAGCCCCTCGGCCCGCAGCACAACGCCGCCGACCACGCCGCCTGGATGTCCGGCATCGACCACATCCGCGCCACCCCCGGCTTCGAGGGGCGCTCCTGGCCGCCGCCGGACGGGATGACCCTCGAGGCCAACCTCGACGACCTGCGCAGGCACGCGGAGGACTTCGAGCGGCGCACCGGCTTCACCTACACCGTGCTGTCCGTCCCCGGCGGCGACGTCATCGGCTGTGTGTACGTCTACGGCTCCCGCGGCGAGCCCGGTGTCGTCGACGTCCGCTCCTGGGTCAGCGCCGACCACGCCGATCTGGACGCCGAACTCCACCGCGTCGTCTCCGACTGGCTGGCCCGCGCCTGGCCCTTCGAGCGCGTCGCCTACGCACCCCGCTGAACCCTTCCGGGTGCCCCGGCGGTTCACGCGTTCGGCCCAGCCGGGGCCGCCGCCCGGCACGATGTGTGATGAGGTGGTGACGCAGCGGAGTCACGGGGGGTCGACCGCTCCGCGACACGACCCCGGACCACGGCTCGACGGACGGGACGCCCCCGGGCCCGATCCCGGGAACCGCTCCCCGACCCGCGCCACGAAGCCCCGTCCGGCAGCCCCCGTCACAAGGGCGCACGAGGAAGGCGTGGCGATGATCGCTGTCCGAGACACCGGCGGTACCGGCTGCACCGGCGGCACCACCGGCACCGGCCGCATCGGTCGCTCCGGCCGTACGGGTCGCACCGGCGGCACCACCACCGGTACCGGCCGTACGGGTCGCACCGGCGGCACCACCACCGGTACCGGCCGTACGGGTCGCACCGGTCGCACCACTGGCACCGGCCGCATCGGCTCCGGCGGGATATCCCGGCGCGGGCTGCGCGGCGCGCTCGCGGTGCTGAGCACCTGCGGGCTGGTGCTGACCGCCTCCTGCGCCACCCCTCGCCCGCAGCAGCCGCGGGCCGCGGCCCTGGCGGCCGCCGCGGCCGCCGCCCGGGAGCCCGGCGGCACGGACCCCACGGCCGGCGCGCCCGAGGAACTGCGGCGCTACTACGAGCAGCGGCTCGACTGGAAGGCGTGCCAGGACGTGCCCGACTTCCAGTGCGCCACCGTGACGGTGCCCCTGGACTACGCCCACCCGCAGGCGGGCGACATCCACCTGACCGCCGCCCGTGTGAGGGCCACGGGCAACGGCCGCGCCGGCGTCGGCACCCTCCAGGTCAACCCCGGCGGCCCCGGCGAGTCCGCCATCGACTACCTGGTGGCCGCCGTCGGCACCTTCTCCCCGGCCATGCGCTCCGCGTACGACCTGGTCGCCCTCGACCCGCGCGGCGTGCAGTACAGCACCCCCGTGGACTGCGCCACCGACACCGCGGCCACCCCCATGGGCTTCGGCCTGCGGCTCTCCGGCGACGCGACGGAGATCACCGACTCCTACGAGGCGTTCGAGGAACTCGCCGACGCCTGCGAGAAGTACGCGGGCCGGCTGCTGCCCCACCTCGGCACCCCCGACGCGGCACGCGACATGGACGTCGTGCGGGCGCTCACCGGCGACAAGCGCCTGCACTACCTCGGCTACTCCTACGGCACCTACCTGGGCGCCACCTACGCCGAGCTCTTCCCCTCCCGGGTCGGCCGGATGGTCCTCGACGGCGCCATCGACCCCGCGCTCGACGGCTACCGGGAGAACCTGGAGAGCACCGCCGGCTACCAACTGGCCTGGGAGTCCTTCGCCGCCGACTGCGCCGCCCGCCCCGACTGCCCGGTGGGCCACACCGTGGACGAGGCCGGCCGTGTCCTGAACACCCTGCGGGACCGGCTGGACCGCACCCCGCTGCGCCACGGCAAGGACATCACCATCACCGGGGAGGATCTCGTCACCGCGGTCATCACCGCGCTCCGGGAAGCCTCCTGGGAGGAACTGCGCACCATGCTCCGCCAGGTGCTGGCCGGTGACATCGGCAGTCTGCAGCAGTTCGCCGACACGGACGAGAACGGCTCCGGAAACGCCGCGGACGCCCTCCTCGCCATCGACTGCCTGAGCTCCACCCTCGGCGCCCGCTTCTCCAGCGCGCAGGCCCAGGCCGCGCTGCCGGCGTTCCTGGCCGCCTCGCCCCAGTTCGGCGAGTCCCTGGCGACGTTCCTGGTGCTCTGCACCCACTGGCCGGTCCCGGCGACCCAGGCCCCGCATCCCATCGCCGCGTCCGGAGCCGCCCCGATCCTCGTCGTCGGCACCACCCGCGACCCGGCCACCCCGTATCCGTGGGCCCGGTCCCTCGCCCGCCAGCTCGACTCCGGCCGGCTCCTCACGTACGACGGCGACGGGCACACCGCGTACCACCGCGGCAGCACCTGCATCGACGACGCCGTGGACCACTACCTGACGGAGGGCGGCCTCCCGCCCGTCGGCACGGTCTGCGACTGACACCGGCGACATCCGCGGCGCCGCCCCGCGCGCGGGCGGCCGCCCCTACCGCCGGGGCCTCCGGGAACGCTGCCACTCCCGGACCGACCCGACCACCGTGAGCAGCACGAACATCAACACGCCGACCCTGATCGGCCCCCAGATCGGCCCGTCGTCGAGCAGCGCCCACCCCAGCACGCCCACCGCGGCCACGAGGAACGACGTCACAGCGTTCCCCAGCACGATCCGTCCCATGTCGCTTCCCTCGTCTCCCGTTCCGTCCGTCAGGCCGTTCCGCCGCCGGGGACGTACGGCGGGATGGTCCAACGAAGCGCCGTCCGGCCTTCGTGATCGCGTTCCAGTGTCACGGGATAGACGTGTCCGAAGCGTCGTTCGCCGCGATGCCTGATCGAGTGATCCCCGCTGTCCCAGCCGATACCCATCACCGGGCAGCCGGCGACCTCGACGGCACCGACAAGCAGGGGATGGGCCCGGCTCGCGCGGCTGAAGCGGTGAAAGTCGGTGTGCTCTTCGACCGCGACCATGACACCCCTGCCCTGCTCGTCCCCCGACCAGGCTCTGAGGGAGCCGCCGATCGCCTTGGCCTCCTCAAGGGGCAGGTCGAGCCATCCGCGCACGCGGCTGTTGTGCCGGGGGATGAACTCGCCGCCGAACTCGCGCTGGGCGGCATCCGCGTAGCCGCCCCAGTAGGTGACGTCGGCCAGCCCGTCGTCCGACGGCCGGCCGTCCCCCGTCCAGGAGTCCAGGGCGATCGCGTCGCCGAGCACCATGCCACACGGGTCCACCGGCAGGTCCCCGATGGCCTTCGGCCCGTCGCCTTCCGCGGCACTGCTCCATGGAAGGCCGAGATCGATCTCGAGGGTCGCGATCGTCGGCCCCCCGTCGAAGGGCGAGGCGGCCGTGCCGGCCCGCACCGTCAACGGCACGTCCACGGCGGCGGGTACGGCGACCATCTCGCACAGCCACTCATGGACGTGCCCGCCCCCCGAGGACGCCGCCGCGGCTGCCCGCCGGGACAAGGAGCCGCCGAGCCGGGGCCAGTAGTCGATCCAAGAGGCCATTCCCAGCACGAGAACACCGGACGGCGCCGTCACGACTCCCAAGTCGACGCGGTTCTCAGGCATGCGCCGATTGAACCCCCGCTCACTCCCCGGATCAAGATTCCGGCCCGCCACCGGCCGCGCCGACGCGGAATCGCCGGTGTGGAGTGAGGTACTGGACGCCTGGCCCGGTGATGAGCGGTCGCCAAGGCCGTTTGACTCACGGGCGCGAGGAGCTTTGGCGGTCTGTGCCCTGCTGAGACTGTTCCTCGTGGAGGAGAGCGGCGGCCTGCAGGTCGTTGGTCACCATCACCTGAGCCAGCCTGGCAGCGATCGCGACCACCGAAGCCCATTCCGGACTGCCCAGGTAGTCCTGATCAGGCGCACTGCTGCCGACTTGATTCTGCACGACGGAGTAGGCGTCACCCAGTTCTTTCATGAGCGTGACCTCCTCCTGCGTGCGCAGGCTCTTGCCCAGCCATGAGACGGGATCGCCTGCGTCGCAGAAATCGTCGAAGAGGACGTGGATCACGTAGTCCAGATCCTCGAACTCCTCCGGCCGCAACCAGACATCGCGTTGCCATGACGGGGTCGCGAGTGCCAGGACCGCCGGTACGACGTGCAGTCGGAAGAAGGGCAGCTCAATGCCGTGGTCTGTCACTTCGCGAGCCTACTGACGTGCTGTATGACCAGGAAGTCCCACGCGAGCGCGATGCGGTCGGCGAGGTCTGCCAAGGGTTCGGGTACACGGTGACCGGAGAACCCCGGTCCACCCTGGCTCGTGCGGCGTCGCCTTGTGGAGGCGCAAGCCGGGACCAAGAGGTCCGGGGTGTGGTTGGCCGCCTCGTGCGGTGTCCGGCGCGCCTCTACAGACCGCGCAGCGCGTTGTTCAGATCGTCGTAGATTGCCCAACAGGCGATGCTGCCGTCGCCGTGCAGGTCGCCCATGTACCAGTCGTCGTCCTGGACGGCCCTCACGAGGGCCAGGCCGCGGAACCCGAGAATGATTTCCGGATGCAGCACTTCGTCAGCTCCGCCATCAAGGGCGACCCACTTCACCGCCCGGTTTGCCTCGAGGACGGCAGCCTCTTGGTCCCCGGACACGTCGCGGATCTGCTGAAGGGTCCACCCAGGGGGGAGTTGTGCGTCTGCCACCCGAGGATGATCTCAGCCGGCCGGGGATCCGGGTCGGTCTCGGCACGCCGCGTACGCTCGCCCGACCTCCCCCAGGTACTGGTCCAGGCGGAAGCGAACCTCCTCGACGGCCCCTCCATCGAGGCCCGGGTACATCAGATCGGACCAGATGACCGTTTCACCCCGCAGCCGGACCCGGATGGTCAGCCTGCCCGGCCCCGGCTCGGGCAGCTCCTGGGCTGCCATCTCCACCTGGCACGGCACGTCCGTCGGGTAGAGCGGTCCGCCCGGGCGGAGCAGCCGCCGGGGATCGAGGCCGGCCATGCCGCCGTCGCTGCGCGCGACCATGTCGAGTCCGTCGACGAAGAGGTACGTGTGAACGGCGGCGCATACCGGCTGCCCGGGGCACGCACTGATGAGCAGCGTGCTCACCCCACCGCCGCCCTGCCCGTCGAGCGCGGTGGCCCTGATCTCGCGCGGGGACCTACGCGGCATCCGCCTGAGGTGACGTCATGGGCCGATCCTAGGGGCCGTGCCGCACGGGTTCGGAAGGGTGCGATCACTCCCGACGGTTCCGAGGGCAGATCCGCCCCGTGATCCGGAGAGGAGCGGTGATCACGGGCGGGATCGTCGGGAGCGATCCGAAGACTCACGGGGACACCAGAAGCGAGCAGGGCCGGTCTCCTCAGTGAGGAAACCGGCCCTGAGCTGCATCTACGAAGTCGGGGTGGCGGGATTTGAGCCCGGCCTCTTCGTCCCCAAGCAATATTGGGCCAGGCCACCGGTACCGCCACGATCGCCGCGGACCCGACGCCTTTGCCGTCGCAGCCGTTGCCGCAGGCTCGGCCCCCACCAGTCCGCCGGCACCGCGGACATCACTTCACTACGACGTTGTCCCCGGACGACGTCGACGGTCCGGTGGTGGTGTTGCCGTAGTACACCCAGCGCCACGTACCTGTCTTGGAGGCCTTCACGGTCGTCCTGAGATCGCCCGAGCCGTTCGCGTACACCTTCTTCACCGTGGTGTAGGAGGCGGTGCCGGCAGGCTTGAACTGCAGGCTCACCAGGCGGCCTCCGTAGGAGGCGTACTTCCTGGTCTCCCAGTTGGCCCGCGTGACCTTTCCGGTCACGGTGATGGTCCTGTCCTTGGACACCGGTTCGGGCGAGGCGTTGACGGTCAGGCGGGAGTTGCGCTTGACGTGGACCGTCAAACCCTTGTCGTCGGTGTCACCACCGCCGCCCTCGAAGTACACCTCGGCCCCGACCTTCCAGGCCCCGGCCTCGCTGTTGCGCATGTCCCACACGCTCGGGTCGAAAAACATCGTCTCGTTGATGTCGCAGACGCCCGAGCTCACCTTGATGCAGTCGCTCGTCTCGATGGCGTGCCACAGCCGATCACCCGCACCACCCCGGTACAGGAACACCGCCGGCCACTTCCACTTGTGAGTGGTCGCCATCCGGAAGGAGACGGGCACCGCGACCTCCTTCGACACCCCGATCACAATCGGCTTGCCGCCGTTCACCTGGACACGGGTGAACGAAGCCCCACCCTCGGCCGCCGAGGCCGGCGCCGCGGCCACGGCTGTGAACGCCGCCGCCGCACCACCGGCTACGACGGCTCTCCAGACCTTCCCCACCTGATCCCCAATCTCCTTACGGAAAGGCGCCGAAGGCCATCCCTCCAGCGCCTTACAGACAGCCGGCATCCGCACGGGGTTGTACACCCGCGCATCACAATGGGGCATCGGACAACCCCCGCCTCCCGCGAGGCGGAGAGGTGGGTGCGATGAAGGTGCGCCGGCCGCGAATCGGGCCGGCTTCCTGCCCGCCCGCAGTAGCCCGATGTGGGCCCCGATCTTCGAGGCTCGCCCCATGGTGGCCGTGTGAAGCCGCGAAGCCGACCGCCCCAGCCACAGAGGGTTTCCCTCGGCACCCCATGATGGCGGGCCGGCGGAAAGACGAAGACCGAGGTCATGGCCTACGTGGCAGGCCGCGACCAGGGCACCGTGGACGCCCCGGGAGCCGCGTCACAGCTTCGTGTCCCTGCTCTCGGACCACGGGGGTGCCGTTGGAGGAGATCTCGCGCCTGGTCGGCCACTCGGGGACGGCGGTCACTGAGGAGGTCCACCGGAAGCAGATCCGCCCCGTGATTCAGACAGGGGCGGTCGTGATGGACGGCATCTTCAAGCGCGAGCCGAAGCCGTGGGCACTCACTTAGACACTCAACAGCAAGCAGGGCCGGTTTCCTCAGTGAGGAAACCGGCCCTGACCTGCATCTACGAAGTCGGGGTGGCGGGATTTGAACCCACGGCCTCTTCGTCCCGAAGCAACTCGGCCGGGCGCTCGACCAGCGGCCGGTGCACTTCTCACCTGCTGCGATGGTCCGCAGGTGTCCGCGCTTGTCCTCCACTGTATGTCGGCGTTGTCACGCAGTTAGACACTCAATCCTGTCGCTCAGGATGACGGCTAGTGGTCGGCCCATGCCTCGGCTCGGGATCGTGCATTGCAGCGAGCTCTCTCAGGTCGTTTGTGACCATGACCTGGGCAAGGCGTCCGGCGACGGCCACGACTTCCGGCCAGGCGGCTGACGCGAGATATTCCGCGTCGGTGTCGTTGGTCGCCTCGTGCGCTGCGGCGTTGAGCGCGACACCGAGCTCTCTCATCAGGACGACCTCTTCCTGAGTTCTCAGGCTGACGCCGAGGTACCGCTCAGGCTCGTCGGCGTCACAGAAGTCATCGAAGAGGGTGTGGAAGACATGGTCCAAGTTCTCGAACTTCGATGGGTCGAGCCACACTTCCCGCTGCCACGGGGGATTGGCCAGAGCCAAGACCACAGGCACGACGTGGACGCGGTAGTTCGCTATTAGTGGGGCGTCTTCGCTCACGAGTCCGAGCCTAGCGACTCCAGCATGAGGAGACGCCGGCGCCCTCGGGATCACCGCTTTAGGAGCGAGGTGGGGCGATCACAGTCGTGACCTGCAGGTTCCCTGCCTTGGGTGGGGTGCGACGTCACGTCCTCCGGAGTACCCCGGTTCCCCGTGAATCCCCGTCCGTTCTGGCACGGGAGTGGCACGGGGCGTGTTGCACGGCAGCGGCTCAATCGATGATTTCGAGGGGGTGAGGCAGGGGTTCCCACTCAGGTAGCCAGTCGGTAGCGGTCTTTCCGGTCAGCGCAAGATAGAGCCAGTCGCTGAATCCGAGGTCTGTGTCGTGCCAGTCGCCCCAGCCTCGGCGGAAGGCGGAGACGGTCCACTGGCCGTTCGCACGGGGCACGAGAAACAGTTGGTCTCCCTCGATCGTATTGCCCCAGAGCAAAGCGCCGTTCGGCGTGGGGAGCACCGGGTGGGGCACTTTGGGATTCTCTGCTAGGAGACGTCCCATCTGGCTGCTGTAGGGCTGCAGTGACCGTGATCCGCAGAGAAGGATGAACTCTGAGATGACGACGTCCCCGTAGGCGCCTGCGATCTCCGCGAAGTCGTCCGGCAGCGGCACCGACCATGAGGATGCGATGTCCTCTATCAAGGGACGCTCTGCCTGTCGGATTGGCGCTCCGAGGACGGAAACGAAGTCCTTGATCGTCTTCATGCAATCTCCGGATCTCACGACGACTTGGCGTACGCAATCTACTGAGGTCGGCGGAGCGACTTTGGGCGGGAGCTGCCCTGGGGCGAGAGATCGGGGCCCGTACGCTGGCCGCGAATCGGGCTGGCTCCTTGCCTGCCCGCAATAGCCCGATGTGGGCCCCGATCTTCGAGGCTCGCCCCAGGGCGGCTGCCTAAAGTCGCGGAGCCGGCCGCCCCGGCCACCGCGGTTCTCACCTCATGCCCTGGGCCTACCTTGCTGGCGCGCGGCGGCGGACGGCCGTGCCGAGCGGGACGGAGGCAGGAGCGTGGGCGCGGCCGGACGCGGGCCGCGCGCCCGGCGGAGCGTGAGCGACGCCGGGTGCCTTGATGAGGTAGAGAAACCCGTAACAGGCCTGTTCAGGGGGCTAAGCGGGTCCAGCAGAGGTATTCAGGCACCGGTGTAGCCAGTCCGTCGTCAAGGTCCAGCGTGTCTGGGGAGAGTGCATCCAGTCGGGAGTGGGGTATACGCCGCTGGCCATGGAATGAAGGAACCGGACCATGCCGAAGTCGAACCGATAGGTCGTGGCCGGACCGCGCGCCCACATGACGACCGGCCATGCATCCGGGTCGTCCCCCTCGGTCAGCCACCAATACAGGTCACCAGCCTCGTTCTCGCCCCATGTGAGCAAACCTCCCGGCTCTGGATACATGGGGTAAAAGGTGCCGCCCCACTCGTCCTTGTCCCACCCTTCGAACATGGGGGCGATCTCAGAAACGTGCCAGTCGACGAAGCCCCTGAAACCAACAATGGCACTGGGCCTGAGAGGAACCGAGGATGGCGCAAGTACGTACGACCTCAGCGAATCCGGGGTGCTGGCGTAGCCACCGCCATACCTGTCTACGAACGCCCGGTAGTCCGAGGGAAAGCTGAATCCCACCTCTGCCGGCGACTGCTCCCACGGCGGCTCGGCAACCTGGACTGAGGGTGGAGGCAGCAGCAAGGCCAGCCGTTCCAAGTGGTTGATCATTCGCTTCTCCGTTACGGGGATCCGCAGGCAGTGGCGCGGAGTTCCTAGCGTTAGGCGATCGTCATTCGGTCGGCGAGTCCTGCCAAGGGTTCGGGGACTCGGTGTCCGGAGAACTGGAGGAGGTCGCGGACTGCTTCGCGGGCCAGGTGGTGGGAGTGGACTTGTTCGGGGGCCAGGGTTTCGGCTTCGAGGAGTGCGGCGGTGGCCTCGCCGACGTGTCGCCGCTGCGCGTGCGCTCGCGCCACGTCAACCAGGAAACGTGCCTGGCGCTCCGGGGACAGTCCTGAGGGGTCGACGCGTTCGGCTACGTCCAGGGCCATTCCGGCGTCGCCGAGGTCGACCGCGGTGCTGACGGCGTGGATCTCGACGTTGGTGGGGCCGAACTCGGTGTCAAAGTCGTTGCGGTCGGTCCCGTTGGTGGCGGCGATGCGCCGGGCCTCATCGATGTGGGCGTGGGTGGCGGAGCGGGTTCCCTCGCGGGCGCTGATGACGGCCATGACCAAGTGCATGGCGCCCAGGAGCGACCTTTCCTCCGGTGGGCTGGCGTCTGCCTGGCAGCGTGGGGTCAGGACGTTGATCGCCGACATTGCCGCCTGTTCGGCCTGGTCGGTGCGCTGCTGCCTTATGAAGGCGTGGGCCAAGCGAAAGAGGCCCGCGACGACCTCCAAGGGTTGGCCGGCGCGTTCGGCTGCCTGGAGTGCTCGGTCGGCGGCGACCCACGCGGCGTCCGGCTCGTCCTGGCGCACGAAGCTTGCCGCGGCTACTTGGTAGGTCCGGGCCAGGAGGGCGTGAAGCTCGGCGCGTTCGGCTTCGGGGCCGTGGCGTACGGCGGCTTCGAGTTGCGGCAGCACCTTGGAGAGCCGGTTGCTCAGTGTCGCGTAGCTCGCTGCGTGGGCCAGGTCCCACAGCTCGTCGACGTGCCGGTGGAAGTCGTCGAGTGAGGGCTCCGGGCAGGCGGTGATCTGCCCGAAGAGGCTTCCCAGCGTGGGGTGTCCGGTGAGGGCGACGCGCAGCCCGTCGAGGTCGTTGCTCTGCGGCTGCTGAGCGGGCTCGGGTTCGGGCGTGATCTCGGCTTCCGGGCGCAGTTCGCGCACCGGCACTCCGAGGGCGTCGGCCAGGGCCTGGAGCACCGACAGGCGCTCGATCGGCTGCACCCCGCGCTCGACTTGGGAGACCCAGCTTTCGGAGCGGCCCATCTCGGCCGCCAGGTCGCGCTGGGACAGGCCTCTCTTGCGGCGCAGTTCGGCGACGCGTTGGCCCGCGGTGCGGTTGTCGGTGTCACTCACTGGGGGGCCTCGGTCGGGTACTTGCCGGCGTACGGGGCCATGAAGTCGACCTCGGTGTGCGCCACGTACTTGTCCCGCTCGGACAGGAAGTGCTTCGTGTGGGCCTGGCGCTCGTGCTCATCGAAGGCGGCACGGTCGGCGTACAGCTCGAAGAAGATGCGCTGATCTGGGGCGCCGTCGACCTCGTGGCAGGCGTAGACGAGGGTTCCGGGCTCGTTCGCGCGAATGGCGGTGGTGGTCTCGCGCACCAGGGCGTCGAAGCCTTCGGCTCCGCCTTCCTTGAGCGTGAAGCGTACAAACAGCGCGAAGTTGCTCATCTTTCCTCCTCGATGCCGGATTCCCAGCATCGCAGAAGTGCAGATCTACTGCTAGTCGCAGCTTTTCTATTGACCCGCAGTTTTCCTGCGAGTAGCTTCGAGTTACTGCTCCACTACATGACCACGCCCCGTGCGGCGCGCTCTCTGCCAGGATCACGACGCCGCCCGGGGCTCCCACAAAGGGAGCCTTCATCATGCCTGCAACGCTCGCTGTTCGTCCCCGTCTCGCCGCCGATGTCTGCGGTAGCTGCCGGGGCTCCGGCGAAGAGATCGACAACGACGGTTCGCTGACCGGCTTGCCCGGCGTGGTCCTGCCGTGCGGGGAGTGCCGCTTCCACAACCTGCACGACCGGCCCGGCGAGCACTGCCCGTGCTGGGTGCCGACCTGGGACCACGACGGCGGCCACACCGGCTGGGTGCCGATCCCGCTGAACTACATCGAAGACGACGGGCCGCTGTTCACGGCCTGCATGCGCCACAACGCCGCCGTGCGCGCGGCCCTGTTCACCGGCCCGGTGGCGGTGGTCGCGTGACCTTGACGCCTGTTGTCCCGGCGGTCGTGGCTGATGCTGCGGCCGCCTGCGGCACCGACCCCCACACGCTGGCCGATGCGCTGCGGCTGGCCAATGACCCGGGCTTCGAGCGGTGGCGGGAGCAGGTGCAGCGCACCGGTGGCTGTGCCGACCCGATCCATCTGCAAGGGCTGACCGTCACCCGGGACGCCGCCACCGGTCAGGTCCTCTACTCGTACTCGACCGAGGGGGAGCCGGGTGGGCGGTTACGGGTGGCGTGTGGCAACCGCCGGGCCTCGCGCTGCCCCTCGTGCGCCTGGACCTACGCCGGGGACACCTTCCACCTGATCCGCGCGGGCCTGACCGGGGATGAGCGCAAGGACGTCCCCGTGGCGGTCCGCACGCATCCGAAGGTGTTCGCCACGCTGACCGCGCCGTCGTTCGGGCCGGTCCACAACCGCCCCGACACCGGTCGCTGCCGCTGCGGGACCGCCCATGGCGAGCACGACACCGCGGTCGGAACACCGCTGGATCCGGAACGGTATGACTACGCGGGGGCGGTGCTGTGGAACAACCACGCGGGCGACCTGTGGCGGCGCTTCACGATCTACCTGCGGCGGGAGATCGCCGCCCGCGCCGGACTCTCCCAGACGGCCATGAAGGAGGTCTGCCGGGTTTCCTTCGGCAAGGTCGCCGAGTACCAAAAGCGCGGGGCCGTGCACTTTCACGCGATCGTCCGTCTCGACGGCCCCGAAGGACCGGAGGACGTCCCGCCGTCGTGGGCGAGCGTGGCGCTGCTGGATGCCGCGATCCATGCCGCTGCTGCTCGGGTCTCGGTGCCGGTCCCGGCCGCCGGCACCCTCCCGGCGCGGGAGCTGCGCTGGGGCCAGCAGGTTGATGTCCGCCCGATCGGCACGGATGACGGGCAGGAGCTGACCGAACAGGCGGTTGCCGCGTACGTGGCCAAGTACGCCACCAAGGCCGCTGAGACCACCGGCACCGTCGACCGCCGGGTCGGCAACCGCGAGGCCCTCGACCTGTTCGACCTGCCCGCCCACACCCGGCGCCTGATCGAAGCCTGCTTCGACCTCGACCCGCACTACCCGGACCGCAAGCTGCGTGCCTGGGCCCACATGCTGGGCTTTCGCGGCCACTTCTCCACCAAATCCCGCCGCTACTCCACCACCCTTGGCGCGCTGCGCCAGGTCCGCGCCGACTACCGCGCCCGCCAGGAACGCCAGCAGCGCGGGCTCCCCGACCTCGATGACACCTTGGAGGGCTCCACGCTCGTGCTCGCCCACTGGACCTACGCCGGACACGGCCACACGCCGGGAGAGTCCTGGCTCGCCGCCTCGATCGCCCGGGACATCCGCACCAACCGCGACACCGCCCGCGAAGCCCTCGCCGACCTACCCGACGAGGAAACGGGGGAGTGGTGACCATGACGACCGCAAGTCCCCCTCGACCCGCGCTCTATCGGGTTCCGGACGCCGTGAAGGTGCTGAACCTTAGCCGGACCGTGGTCTACGAGCTGATCCGTACGGGCCGTCTCCGCACAGTCAGGGAGGGCCGGGCGCGTCTCATACCTGCGTCGTCCATCAGTGACTACGTGGCTCTGCTGGAACGCGAGGCGGGGGGACAGCCATGACCAAACGGCGCAGTAGGGGAGACGGCGGTCTCCATTGGGACGAGAAGCGGCAACGCTGGATCGCCACTGCCAGCCTCGGCTTTGACCCGAGTGGCCGGCGCATCGTGAAGCGCGGCAGCGGCAAGACGAAGACCGAAGCCAAGGCCAGACTGAGGGAGATTCTTCGGGACTACGAAGACGGGCTCGCCATTGCGCCGTCCGGCTACACGGTGGAGAGCGCGGTGAACGACTGGCTCTCGTACGGCCTGGTGGATCGGGACAAGGGAACGCTTGAAGCCTGCGCCTTCCTCAGCCGGACGCACGTGATCCCTTCGCTTGGTGCCCGGAAGCTTCGCGATCTGAGCGCAGAGGATGTGGACAAGTGGCTTGCCGAGAAGTCGAAGACGCTCAGCACGCGGACCCTCCAAGGGGTCCACTCGTGCCTGAACCGTGCCGTCAAGCGAGCCATGGCCCGGGACAAGGTGAAGCGCAACGTCGTCGAACTGTGTGCGGTCCCCACGGGGCGGCAGGGACGTCCCTCCAAGGCTCTGACCCTCGCGCAGGCCGGAGCAGTGCTCAAGGCTGCTGAGGGCAGTTCGATGCACGCCTACATCGTTGTGGCACTGCTCACCGGGGCCCGGACAGAGGAGCTGCGGGCCCTCACGTGGGACCACGTCGTGCTCAAGGGGGACCCGGGCGCCGTGCCGCCCGTGCCGCCGCACATCGCGGTCTGGCGATCGGTTCGTGCCTCGGGGGATACCAAGACACGCAAGTCTCGCCGCACGCTCGCGCTGCCCGCCCGGTGCGTGGAGGCACTGTGGGAGCACTGGGAGGACCAGGGCTGGGACCGCCTGGCGGCCGGCGACAAGTGGGAGGAGCACGGGCTCGTCTTCGCCTCCGCGGTGGGCAATGAACTGGACGCGTCTCACGTCCGGCGAGCCTTCCGCGTGGCTCTCAAGGGAGCCGAAGGCGTCAATCCCGCCGAGTGGACTCCTCGGGAGCTGCGGCACAGCTTCGTCTCGCTGCTGTCGGACAGCGGGGTGCCGCTCGAAGAGATCTCGCGCCTTGTCGGCCACTCCGGGACCTCGGTCACCGAGGAGGTCTACCGCAAGCAGATCCGCCCTGTGATCCAGACGGGGGCGGTCGTCATGGACGGAATCTTCGACCGGGGTCGCGAGCGTTAGTCACGCAGATAGTCACGCGAAACGAGTCAGGGCTCCTAGGAAGATTTCCTAGGAGCCCTGACCTGCATCTACGAAGTCGGGGTGGCGGGATTTGAACCCACGGCCTCTTCGTCCCGAACGAAGCGCGCTACCAAGCTGCGCCACACCCCGGTGTTGCGTCGTGGCCTCGGGCCCGGCGCAACGAGGATTACTTTAGCGGACCTCCCGCTGGAGACGAAATCCGGTTTTCGCGGGCGGCTCAGGCGGGCGGCGTCAGGGTGAGGAGCGTGGCCTCCGGCGGGCAGGCGAAGCGGACCGGGGTGTAGCGGTTGGTGCCGCAGCCCGCGGATACGTGCAGGTAGGAACGGTGACCGGCGGCCTCGTGAGTGGACAGGCCCTTGACCCGGTCGGTGTCGATGTCGCAGTTGGTGACGAGCGCGCCGTAGAAGGGGATGCACAGCTGCCCGCCGTGGGTGTGGCCGGCCAGGACCAGCGGGTAGCGGTCGGCGGTGAAGGCGTCCAGTACGCGCAGGTACGGGGCGTGGACCACGGCCAGGGAGAGGTCGGCGTCGGACTCGGGGCCGCCGGCGATCTCGGCGTAGCGGTCGCGCCGGATGTGGGGGTCGTCGAGGCCGGCGAAGGCGATCTCGATGCCGTCGTCGAGCTTGAGACGACCGCGGGTGTTGTTGACCCCGACCCATCCGGCCACGTCGAAGGCGTCGCGGACCTCCTCCCACGGGTTGCGGATGACGCCGATCGCGGGGTCGTTCTTGCCGTTCAGGCCGTGCTGGCCCCGGACGCGCTCGACGAGGTAGCGGGCGGGGTTGCGCAGCTTGGGGGCGTAGTAGTCGTTGGAGCCGAAGACGTACACGCCGGGGAGGTCGAGCAGCGGGCCGAGGGCGTCCAGCAGCTCGGGGACGCCGTGGGGGTCGGAGAGGTTGTCGCCGGTGTTCACGACGAAGTCGGGGCGCAGCCCCGCCAGGGACTGCAGCCACCGGCGCTTCTTGTTCTGGCCGGTGACCATGTGGATGTCGGAGACCTGCAGGACGCGGATCGGCCGCATCCCGGCCGGCAGCACCGGCACCTGCACTCTGCGCAGGCGGAACGACCGCGCCTCGATTCCGGCGGCGTAGGCCACGCAGGCCGCGCCGGCAGCTGTGATGCCCAGGGGTACTCCGTATCGCGCGCGCATGGTGTCCATGGTGGCAGACGGCTCGTCAGGGATAAATTTCCGGCCCCCACGGCGGCGACCTGGCAGACTCGACGGCATGACCACCACGCTCAAGCAGCGTCTGAAGGACGACCTCACGGCTGCCATCAAGGGGCGGGACGAGCTGATCTCGTCCACCCTCCGTCTCACCCTCACCGCGATCACCAAGGAGGAGGTCGCGGGCAAGGAGGCGCGCGAGCTCTCCGACGACGAGGTGCTGAAGGTGATCGCCCGCGAGGCGAAGAAGCGCCGGGAGGCCGCCGACGCGTTCGAGCTGGGCGGCCGCAAGGAGGCCGCGGAGCGCGAGCTGGCCGAGGGCGAGGTGCTGGATGTGTACCTGCCGAAGCAGCTGGACGACGCGGAGCTGGCCGGCATCGTCGCCGCGGCGATCGAGGAGTCGGGGGCCGAGGGGCCGAAGGCGATGGGCGCGGTCATGAAGATCGTGAACCCGAAGGTCGCCGGTCTGGCCGAGGGCGGCCGGGTCGCGGCCGAGGTGCGCAAGCAGCTCGCGGGCGGCTGAGCCCACCGGGCCGGGCGCGCGGCCGATCGGGCCGACCCACCGGCCCGATCCACCGGCCCGATCCCGCGCCGCCCGCGCCGCCCGGCCCCGCGCCGGCCCGAGGCCACCGGGGCCCGGCACCGGGTAACGGGGCCCGAGGGGGCATCGCGGAAACGCCGAAGGGGCGCCAGGACCATCCGGTCCGGGCGCCCCTTCGGCGTCACGTCCTGGGGGATCAGCCCGGCCCGGGGCTCCCCGTTCCGGGGTCGACGGTCCCGGGTCCGCCGGCTCCGTTGTTCCCGCCGCTGCGGCCGTCGCCGCCGCCGGTGGTGAAGCCGTTGGTCCCGTTGGCGCCCAGCGTGTCGCCGCCGAAGACACCGCCGAAGAGGCCGTCGTCGCCGCCGTTGCCGTTTCCGTTGCCGCGGTGGTCGCCGGGGCCCTGGTGGTCGTCATCGTCGTCCCGGGGCTTCTCGGGCTCCTGGATGGCGACCGTCGGCAGGCTCGCGGAGGTCGTACCCGACAGGGCGCCGGACATGGCGTCCCGCCAGATCGGGCCCGGGGTGTCGGCGCCGAAGACCTTGGCGTGGTAGACCCCGCCGATGGTGATGTTGGTCATGTGGCGCTTGTGGGCCGGGTCGCCGACCCAGACCGCACCGGCCATGTCGGAGGTGTAGCCGACGAACCAGGCGGCGTAGCGCTCGTCGGTCGTACCGGTCTTGCCGGCGCTGTCCCGGTCGGACAGGCCCGCCTGCTGGCCGGTACCGTCCTCGACCACGCCCTTGAGCAGCGTGTTCAGGGTGGCGGCGGTCTGCTCGGACATGGCCCGCTTGCAGTCGGTCTTCGGCACCCTCAGCTTCTTGCCGTTGGCGTCGGTGATCGACTGGATGGCGACCGGGGTGCAGTAGACGCCCTTGTTGGCGAAGGTCGCGTAGGCGTTCGCCATGGTCAGCGGCGAGACCTCCTGGCTGCCCAGGGTCAGCGAGGGCACCTGCGTGAGGGCCTTGCCGTTGGCCCGCTCTATCCCCATGGACTTGGCCATCTTGACCACCGGGCAGACGCCGATGTCGCTGATCAGCTGGACGTAGAAGGTGTTGACCGACTTCGCGGTCGCCTCCTTCATGGAGTACGGGCCCTTCTCGGACTCGTTCTCGTTCTCGACCGTGCTGCCCTCGGTGTTGACCCAGTTGCCGCCGCAGGTCGTGACGGGGCTCGGGTAGGTCATCTTGTACGGCGAGGGGTAGGTCGTCGAGGGGTTGGTGCCCTGCTCGATGGCCGCGGCCGCGGTGATCGGCTTGAAGGTCGAACCGGGCTGGTAGCCGACGCCGCCGCCCATGGACTGGTTGACCGAGAGGTTGATCTGGGTCTGGTTCTTCTTGAAGCCGTACGGGCGGGACTGCCCCATCCCGACGATCTTGCCGGTGCCGGGCTGGACGAGCGTCACGGCGGTGGCGACGTCGTCGCTCTTGTAGACGTGGTCGGTGATCGAGTTCTGGACCGACTGCTGCGCCTTCGGGTCGAGGGTGGTGCGGATGGTGAGGCCGCCCTGGTCCCAGCGCTTGGAGCGCTCGGCCTTGGTCTTGCCGAAGACCTTGTCGGTGAGGAAGACCTCGCGCACGTAGTCGCAGAAGAAGCCGGCGCCGTTGACGGCGGTGATGCAGCCGTTCTTGGGCTGGCTGACCTTGAGGCCGAGCGGCTTCGCCTTCGCGGCGTCGGCCTCGGCCTGGGTGACGTCCTTCACGTCGGCCATGCGCTGCAGCACCACGTCGCGGCGCTTCTTGGCCTCTTCGGGGTCGTTGACCGGGTCGTAGCGGCTCGGCGACTGGACGAGGCCGGCCAGCAGGGCGGACTCGGTGAGCGAGAGGTCCTTGGCGGACTTGCTGAAGTAGCGCTTGGCGGCGGACTCGACCCCGTACGCCTGCTCGCCGAAGAAGGTGATGTTGAGGTAGTTCTCGAGGATCTTCTTCTTCCCCAGCTCCTGCTCGAGCTGGATGGCGTACTTCATCTCCTTGATCTTGCGGCCGACGGTCTGCTGGGTGGCCTGCTGGACCTTGGTGGGGTCGTCGCCGGCCTCCTCGACGAAGACGTTCTTGACGTACTGCTGCGTCAGGGTGGACGCGCCCTCGGAGACCCCGCCCTCCTGGGCGTTCTTGTTGAGCGCGCGCAGGATGCCCTTGACGTCGATGGCGCCGTGCTCGTAGAAGCGGGCGTCCTCGATGGCGACGATGGCCTGCTGCATCGACTTGCTGATCTTGTCGAGCCCCACGACCGTGCGGTCGCGCGAGTAGACGTTCGCGATCAGGCCGCCCTTGGCGTCCAGGATCCGGGTGCTCTGCGAGAGCGGCGGGCGCTTCAGCTCGCCCGGCAGGGAGTCGAAGCCGGCCGCGGTGCCCTTGGCGCTCAGTCCGAGCGCCCCGGCCGCGGGGAGGGCGATGCCGGCCAGCACGACGCCGGCGAGGACGCTGACACCCAGGAACTTGGCGGCCTGCTGCGCGGTACTGGTGCCGCCGCTGCTGGTGGGGCGCGATCGCTTGTGACCCATGGGGTGCAGCTTACGTTGCCATTCTTAAGACGTGGGCATGCTTGTTCGCCTACTCTGTAACAGACAGGCGCGAACACTGCGCACACGTCTGTCTTCCGTCCTCACTCTTGTGGGTGATGAGAACTGCCCGAATTCCTGTCATATGCCAGCCATATGACCTGGGTCTCGGGCCCCAGAAGTGGCGAACTGACCGCTTTGCGGCAATTCGCCCATTCTGCCGTCGGCTCACTCCGTCGGGTGATCTGCCGCGTACCCATAGTCCGTTCGGGCCATTCAAGATTGGGCCTGAAAGGGCTGTTGCGTCGTGCCCACCTTCCGTAACGTCCTCAACTGGCAACGGTGAATATGCCGCTTGCCGCCGTGGGGGAGCCTCGATTCGGGAGAGGACGGCGCCAGCATGAGCAGCTGGGTTACGGACTGGAGTACGCAGGCCGCGTGCCGCACGACGGATCCGGATGAACTTTTCGTCCAGGGAGCGGCCCAGAACAGGGCCAAGGCGGTGTGCACCGGCTGCCCGGTACGCACCGAGTGCCTGGCCGACGCCCTGGACAACCGCGTCGAGTTCGGCGTCTGGGGCGGGATGACCGAGCGGGAACGCAGGGCGCTGCTGCGCCGGCGCCCCACGGTCACCTCGTGGCGCAGGCTGCTGGAGACCGCGCGTACGGAGTACGAGCGCAGCACGGGTGTGCTCCCGCTCGACGACGAGGACTACGGCGAGGGCTACGACGACTACGCCGCCGTCGGCTGACCCTGCGCGAGGCGCTCGCCGATCGCGCGCAGGCCCTCGAGGTCGTGCACGTCGCCCGGCAGGGCGGCGACGTCCACCATGGGCACGTCGGGGTGGACGGAGACGAAGCGATCACGGGTGCGCCGCTCGCGTGCGACCAGCTGCATCCGCTCGGCGTGCAGGCGCAGCAGGCCGGCGGCGATGCGGTCGGCGTCCGGAGGGTCCGCGGGTCGCCCCGCGGCGGGGCCCTGCGCGGGCGCGCAGGCGGTCGGGGACGGGGTCGGGGAGCCGGCGGGTGCTCCGGGAGAGTTCGTGTCCGTACTGTCCGTACTGGGGGTCCCTTCGCCGCCGTCGGCCGTACGGAGTCCAGCCTTCCCGCCGGGCTGATCCACAATGCCGACGCTTTGAAGATTTTCTGCGGATTCGTCAAACTCCCCGGTCGGCTGGGGAGTTGGCGGATCCTCGGCCGCCGGGTCGTCGTCGGCGGCCTCCAGGGCGCCCAGGTCTTCCAGCGCCTCCGCCGCCGCCAGCGCCCGTTCCGCGGTGAGCCGTGCCGCGCCGCTGCCGTGCACGCGGTTGAGCACCAGCCCGGCGAGCGGCATGTTCTCCGCCGCCAGCCGCTCCACGAAGTACGAGGCCTCCCGCAGCGCGTCCCGCTCCGGTGCGGCCACCACCAGGAACGCCGTCCCGTTCGCCTGGAGCAGCTTGTAGGTGGCGTCCGCCCGGGAGCGGAAGCCGCCGAACATCGAGTCCATCGCCGCCACGAAGGTCTGCACGTCGCGCAGCAGGTGCGCGCCCATGACCTTGCTGAGCGTGCCGGTCATCATCGACATCCCGACGTTGAGGAACTTCACGCCGGCCCGCCCGCCGACCTTCGCGGGGGCCATCAGCAGCCGGATGAAGCGCCCGTCCAGGAAGGACCCCAGCCGCTTCGGCGCGTCCAGGAAGTCCAGTGCCGAGCGGCTCGGCGGGGTGTCCACGATGATCAGGTCCCACTCGTCGAGCGCCCGCAGCTGGCCCAGCTTCTCCATGGCCATGTACTCCTGCGTGCCCGCGAAGCCCGCGGAGAGCGACTGGTAGAAGGGGTTGTCCAGGATCGCCCGGGCCCGCTCCCGGTCCGTGTGCTGCAGTACGACCTCGTCGAAGGTCCGCTTCATGTCGAGCATCATCGCGTGCAGCTCGCCGCCCGCGGACTCGTCGATCCCCGCCACCTTGCGCGGGGTGTTGTCGAGTTCCGTCAGCCCCATGGACTGCGCCAGCCGGCGTGCCGGGTCGATGGTCAGCACGACGGCCTTGCGCCCGCGCTCGGCCGCGCGGACGCCCAGCGCCGCCGCCGTGGTGGTCTTGCCGACGCCGCCCGAGCCGCAGCAGACGACGATCCGGGTCTTCGGATCGTCGATCAGGGGGTCGATGTCCAATACCGGACTCTCCAGACTCATGCGACCCCCAGCCCCTGCTTCCGCAGATTTTCAGCCAATCTGTACAACCCGCCGAGATCGACGCCGTCGCCCATCAGTTCCAGTTCGTACGCGGGCAGTCCGAGCGAGGTCAGTTCCTCGCGCTGGGCGCGCTCGAGGGCCACGCGTTCCGCGTGCTCGTGCGCCTGCGTCAGCAGCGGGTCGACCAGCCGCTCGGCCAGACCGCCGCGCCGCGCGCCGCCCAGCCCGGCCTGGGAGAGCGCCTTGGCGATCGCCGCGCGCTGCCCGTCCCGCGCCGCGGCCACGGCCGCGCCGTCCATCACCACCGGGCGCACCATGTTGATGACGACGGCGCCGGTCGGCAGCCCCGCCTCGCGCAGCTCCGCCACGCCGTCCACGGTCTCCTGGACCGGCATCTCCTCCAGGAGGGTGACCAGGTGCACCGCCGTCTCCGGGGACTTCATCACGCGCATCACGGCCTGCGCCTGATTGTGTATCGGCCCGAACCGGGCCAGCCCGGCGACCTCGTCGTTGACGTTGAGGAAGCGGGTGATCCGCCCGGTGGGCGGCGCGTCCAGCACCACCGCGTCGTACGCCCGCCAGCCGGCGCGGTCCTTGCGGCGCACGGCCTCGCAGACCTTGCCGGTCAGCAGGACGTCGCGCAGCCCGGGGGCCACGGTGGTGGCGAAGTCGATGGCGCCCAGCTTCTTCAGGGCCCGGCCCGCCCGGCCGAGCTTGTAGAACATGTCGAGGTAGTCCAGCAGCGCCTGCTCGGCGTCGATGGCCAGGGCGTACACCTCGCCGCCGCCCGGTGCCACGGCGATCTTGCGCTCCTCGTAGGGGAGGGCCTCGGTCTCGAAGAGCTGTGCGATGCCCTGCCGCCCCTCCACCTCCGTCAGCAGCGTCCGCCGCCCCTCGGCGGCGAGTGCGAGTGCCAGCGCCGCGGCGACCGTCGTCTTGCCCGTACCGCCCTTGCCCGTCACGATGTGGAGCCTCACACCTGCGAGCCTAACCAGTTGAGGGCGGGGCTACGCAGGGGCGGGGCTGTGCCAGGCATTACAGTCCCCTCATGACCAAGTGGGAATACGCGACCGTGCCGCTGCTGGTACACGCGACGAAGCAGATTCTGGACACCTGGGGCGAGGACGGCTGGGAGCTCGTCCAGGTCGTGCCGGGCCCCAACAACCCCGAGCAGCTGGTGGCGTACTTCAAGCGGGAGAAGAGCGCGTGAGCGCCGTCGAGCAGCGGCTCGCGGAACTGGGGCTGGAGCTCCCCGCGGTGGCCGCCCCGCTCGCCGCGTACGTCCCGGCCGTGCGGTCCGGTGCGTACGTCTTCACGGCGGGCCAGCTGCCGCTCGTCGACGGCAAGCTGACCTGCACCGGCAAGGTCGGCGCCGAGGTCACCGCGGACGAGGCCAAGCAGCTCGCCCGCACCTGCGCGCTCAACGCCCTGGCCGCGGTCCGCTCCGTCGTGGGTGACCTCGACCGCGTCAAGCGCGTGGTCAAGGTCGTCGGCTTCGTCGCCTCCGCCCCCGACTTCACGGGGCAGCCCGCCGTCGTCAACGGCGCCAGCGAACTGCTGGGCGAGGTCCTCGGCGACAAGGGCGTGCACGCCCGCAGCGCCGTCGGCGTGGCCGTCCTGCCGCTCGACGCGCCGGTCGAGGTCGAGATCCAGGTCGAGATCGAGGACTGACGTCCCGTACCCCTCCGGCGGGGCGCGCCCCGGCCACCGGAGGGGTACCCCGGGCCCGCCCGGCCCGGGCCCTATCGAACATCCCCGCGGAAGCGCATAGCATCCGCCCCATGACCACCACGAACGGCCAGTGGTTCCCGGCGACCTGGCCCGACCGCATCCGGGCCCTCGCGGCGGGGACCCTGGAGCCTGTCGTGCCGCGCCGCGCGGCGACCGTCCTGCTGCTCAAGGACACCGGTGCCGGCCCCGCCGTGCACCTGCTGCGGCGGCGGGCCTCCATGGCCTTCGCCGCCGGCGCGTACGCCTATCCCGGCGGCGGCGTGGACCCGCGCGACGAGCGGCCGGTGGCGTGGGCGGGACCCTCGCCGCGGACCTGGGCCGCCCGGCTGGGCGAGGGCCTGGACCCGGCCTCCGCGCAGGCGATCGTGTGCGCGGCCGTGCGCGAGACTTTCGAGGAGTCCGGCGTGCTGCTGGCCGGCCCCGACGAGGCCTCCGTCGTCGCGGACACCACCGGCGAGGAGTGGGAGGCGGAACGCCGCGCCCTGGTCTCCCGGGAGCTGTCCTTCGCCGACTTCCTCGACCGCCGCGCCCTGGTGCTCCGGTCCGACCTGCTCGGCCCCTGGGCCCGCTGGATCACCCCGGAGTTCGAGGAGCGCCGCTACGACACATGGTTCTTCGTGACCGCGCTGCCGCCCGGCCAGCGCACCCGCGACGTGTCCGGCGAGGCGGACCGCACGGTGTGGCTGCCGCCGGCCGAGGCCGTGGCCGGCTACGACCGCGGCGAAATGATCATGCTCCCGCCGACCGTCGCCACCCTGCGCGAACTGCTGCCGTACGCCTCGGCGGCGGCCGCCCTCGAAGGGGCCGCGGAGGGGCGCGACCTCACCCCGGTGCTGGCCCGCGCGGCGGTCGTGGGCGAGGAGATCGTCCTGACCTGGCCGGGCCACGAAGAATTCACCAAGCGCATGGGAGCCGCCGAATGACCTCGGCCCTTCAGCCCGGCAAGCCCCGCGCGGAGATCGGCGGGCCGGCCACCGCCCGGGCGGTGTGCGTACTCGCGCCGAATCCCTCGCCGATGACGCTGGACGGCACGAACACCTGGATCGTCTCCGAACCGGACTCGGACCTCGCGGTCGTCATCGACCCCGGCCCGCTCGACGACGGCCACCTGAACAACGTGGTGTCCACCGCGCACTCCCTCGGCAAGCGGATCGCGCTCACCCTGCTCACCCACGGCCACCCCGACCACGCCGAGGGCGCGGGACGCTTCGCCGAGCTGACCGGTACCGCCGTGCGCGCCCTGGACCCGGCGCTGCGCCTGGGCGACGAGGGCCTGGGGGCGGGGGACGTCATCACCACCGGCGGTCTGGAGCTGCGCGTCGTGCCCACCCCCGGGCACACCGCGGACTCGTTCTCCTTCCACCTGCCCGCCGACCGGGCCGTGCTCACCGGAGACACCGTCCTCGGCCGCGGCACGACGGTCGTCGCCCACCCCGACGGGCGCCTGGGCGACTACCTGGACTCCCTGCGCCGCCTCCAGGCGCTCACGATGGACGACGGCGTCGCCACCGTCCTGCCGGGCCACGGCCCGGTCCTGGCCGACGCCCGGGGAGCCGTCGAGTTCTACCTGGCGCACCGCGCCCACCGCCTCGCCCAGGTCGAGACGGCCGTCGAGGCGGGTCTGACGACCCCCTCCGAGGTCGTCGCCCACGTCTACGCGGACGTCGACCGGGCCCTGTGGCCGGCGGCCGAGCTCTCGGTGCGGGCCCAACTGGACTACCTGCTGGAGCACGGCCTGATCTGACGCGGCCGGCAGGCACGCGCGGACTGAGCCGTGGTCCCGGTCCCGTGGGAGGCCGTCAGCGCCAGTCGTACGCCTTGACGGGGGCGGTGGCCGCGGTGCTCCTCTTGCCCACCCACAGCAGGCGTCCGCCGCGCATGTGCAGCGTGTACGGAGTGTCCTGCCCGGTGGTCCGCAGCGGGCGGTGCGCCACCTCGCGACCGGTGGCCGGGTCGAGCACGAAGGCGGCGGAGCGGAACTCGTCGGAGTGGCGCACGGCGACCACATGGCCCCGGTGGAGCGTGAGCGCCCCGATGCCCCACCGGTCCCACGTCCACAGGTGACGGCCGGTGGTCGGCGAGAAGCCCGCCAGCCGGACGAGGGGATCCTCCGGCGAGGGCCGGACGAACGCCATCAGCGTGTCCGCTGCGACGACGAGCCGGCGACGCACATCGGCGACGTCCCAGTGGTCCGGTTCGATCGTGCCGTGGTCGCCGGCCATCGGGATCTCCATGACGGTCCCGCCGTCCTCGCCCAGGCGCAGCAGGCACTGCCGGCCGCGGCGGCCCTCGCCCACCACGGCCAGCAGCAGCGGGTCCGCGCCGAGCAGACGGACCTCGTCGACCGGGCCGTCGACGGGGAGGGGCTTCTCCCACAGGACCGAGCCGTCGGCGAGGCGCATCGACCGGATGGTCGCGGTGCCCGAGTCCCCGGTCACCAGGACGAGCCGTCCGCCGCCCGCCGCGATCCGCGCCCCGCGGTCCGGGTCGTGCGGCACGGACCACACGCGTCCGCCGGTGCGGGCGTCGTAGGCGACGACCCCGTCCACCGTGGCGACCGCCGCGCGCCGCCCGGACAGGGCGAGGGTGCCGGCGCGGAGTCCGTGGTCGTGGTGCCAGAGCCCGGAGAGGTTCAGCCGGGCCGACCACAGCTCCTTGCCCGAAGCGGTGTCCAAGGCGGTGACGCCGCCGGCCTTCTCCCCGTCGTCGGAGGTGTCCGGCCGGTGGGCCAGGAGCGTGACGCCGTCCATCGGCTCGTCGGCGACCGCGGACAGCACGTCGCGGCCGGGTACCTCCCAGGCCCAGCGCTGCTCGCCGGAATCGGTGCCGAAGGCCCGCACCCGGTCGAAGGCCGCCCTGACGACCGTGTCCCCGTCCAGCAGGCTGCCCAGCGCCTCGGGCTCGGCGCGGCCGTCGTGCGCCGCCCGCCACACCGGTTTCAACGAGCGCAGCCGCTTCGTGGGCTTCCAGGCGGACTGCGGCGCCTTCTCCTCGTACATGCGTCTCCCCACCCCGGAACGCAGAAAGCGTAAGGGGCGCCCACCATGGGTGGGCGCCCCTTACGTGAGAACGCGGTACGGGTGTCAGCGCGAGCGCTTGGCCAGCCGCTCGACGTCCAGCAGGATGACCGCCCGCGCCTCCAGGCGCAGCCAGCCGCGGCCCGCGAAGTCGGCGAGGGCCTTGTTGACGGTCTCACGGGAGGCGCCCACCAGTTGGGCCAGCTCTTCCTGCGTGAGGTCGTGGACGACGTGGATGCCCTCCTCGGACTGCACGCCGAAGCGACGCGACAGGTCCAGCAGCGCCTTGGCGACGCGGCCCGGCACATCGGAGAAGACCAGGTCGGACATGACGTCGTTGGTGCGCCGCAGGCGGCGTGCGACGGCGCGCAGCAGCGCGGTGGAGACCTCGGGCCGGGCGTTGAGCCACGGCTGCAGGTCGCCGTGGCCGAGCCCGAGCAGCTTCACCTCGGTCAGCGCGGTGGCGGTGGCGGTGCGCGGGCCGGGATCGAAGAGCGACAGCTCGCCGATCAGCTCGCCGGGGCCCACGACGGCGAGCATGTTCTCGCGCCCGTCGGGGGAGGTGCGGTGCAGCTTCACCTTGCCCTCGGTGACGACGTACAGCCGGTCCCCGGGTTCCCCCTCGTGGAACAGCGAGTCGCCACGCGCGAGCGTGGCCTCCGTCATGGAGGCGCGCAGTTCAGCGGCCTGCTCATCGTCGAGCGCCGCGAAAAGCGGTGCGCGCCGCAGAACGTCGTCCACGAGCTCTCTCCTTGTCGACATCGCTGGGTCGGTCCCCATCATGCCCGACAGCAAAACAGTGCGATCAATCACAAGTCTGTCTTATGTGCTCGTGTGATTGTGCTCCGGGGGTCCGTTTGGGGGCCGGATCGCGGCTCTCCAGCGCGATTGTCGGTGCCGAGGCTTAGGCTGGCCGGGTGTCCGATACGCCAAGTGCGCAGAAGAAACGGCAGAGTGGCGGGGCCGGGAGGGTGACCGCCGACCCTGATTCCGCTGTGAGCGAACGGGGTGCCGGAAGGCCCCCGGCCGGCCGCGCGCGGGCATCCCGCAAGCCCGAGTCGCGGCTCGCGATGGTGCGCAGGGCGCGCCGGATCAACCGCGAACTCGCGGAGGTGTATCCGTACGCCCACCCCGAGCTCGACTTCGAGGATCCCTTCCAGCTGCTCGTCGCCACGGTGCTCTCGGCCCAGACGACCGATCTGAGGGTCAACCAGACCACGCCCGCGCTGTTCGCGAAGTATCCGACGCCCGAGGACCTCGCGGCGGCCGACCCGGAGGAGCTGGAGCAGATCGTCCGCCCCACCGGCTTCTTCCGCTCCAAGGCGCGGGCGCTGCTCGGCCTGTCGGCGGCGATCCGCGACGACTTCGGCGGCGAGGTGCCGGGCCGGCTGGAGGACCTGGTCACGCTGCCCGGCGTGGGCCGCAAGACGGCCAACGTGGTGCTCGGCAACGCCTTCGGCGTCCCCGGCCTCACCGTGGACACCCACTTCCAACGGCTGGTCCACCGCTTCGGCTGGACCGCCGCCAAGGAGCCGGAGAAGATCGAGCAGGAGATCATGGAGATCTTCCCGAGGAGCGAGTGGACGATGCTCTCGCACCGCCTGATCTTCCACGGCCGCCGGATCTGCCACGCCCGCCGCCCCGCCTGCGGCGCCTGCCCAATCGCCCCGCTGTGCCCGGCGTACGGAGAGGGCGAGACGGATCCGGAGAAGGCGAAGAAGCTGCTGAAGTACGAGATGGGCGGCGGTCCCGGGCAGCGGCTGAAGCCGCCGCCGGGATTCCCGGGGCAGGCGGCGCCGCCGCTGGAGGTGGAGTGACGCAGGCACGACCCGACATCGACGCCGTCGCGGTGGACCGCGAGGGGCTGCCGTCCTGGCTGGATCCGGTGGTCCGGGCGGTCGACGCCGTACGGCCGGAGCAGCTCAGCCGCTTCCTGCCGCCGCCGGCCGGCGGCCGGCCCTCCGCCGTCCTCATCCTCCTCGGGGCCGGGGGCGACGGAGAGGGACCCGAGCTGCTCCTGATGGAACGGGCGGCCTCGCTGCGCTCGCACGCGGGCCAGCCCTCCTTCCCGGGCGGCGCGCTCGATCCGGAGGACGGCGACCCGGAGGGCGAGGGCCCGCTGCGGGCCGCGCTGCGCGAGGCATGGGAGGAGACCGGCCTCGATCCGTCGGGGGTGCAGGTCTTCGGGGTGCTCCCGCGGCTCTACATCCCGGTGAGCGGTTTCGTGGTGACGCCGGTGCTGGGCTGGTGGCGCACGCCGTCACCGGTGTGCGCGGTCGATCCGGCGGAAACGGCGCGGGTGTTCACGGTTCCCGTGGCGGATCTCACCGACCCCGCCAACCGCGCCACCGTGACGCACCCCAGCGGCTTCCAGGGGCCCGCCTTCCTGGTGGAGGGCGCCCTGGTGTGGGGTTTCACGGCCGGCCTGATCGACCGGATCCTCCACCACACGGGCTGGGAACGACCCTGGGATCGTGCAAAGACGGTCCCGCTGGGCTGATCCTCCATGAGACGGTGTCCGGGTGAATGTGCTGGACATCGTGCTGCTGCTGGCCGCCGTGTGGTTCGCGATCGTGGGCTACCGCCAGGGATTCATCGTCGGCGTGATGTCGGTGGTGGGGTTCCTCGGCGGCGGTCTGATCGCCGTGTACGTGCTGCCCGCGATCTGGAACGCGGTCACCGACAACGCCGCGCCCGGCACGGTGGCCGTCGTGGCCGCGGTGGTCCTGATCATCGTGTGCGCGTCGGTGGGGCAGGCGTTCACCACGCATCTGGGCAACAAGGTCCGCACGCACATCAGCTGGTCGCCGGCGCGGGCGGTGGACGCCGTCGGCGGGGCCCTGGTGAACGTCCTGGCGATGCTGCTGGTCGCCTGGCTCATCGGCTCGGCGCTCGCCACCACGACCACGCTGCCCAGCCTCGGCCGCGAGGTCCGCTCCTCCAGGGTGCTGCTGGGGGTCGCGCAGATCGTGCCGGGGGAGGCCAACAACTGGTTCGCCGACTTCAGTTCGGTCCTCGCGCAGAACGGACTGCCGCAGGTCTTCTCGCCGTTCGGCAACGAGCCGATCACCGCCGTCCCCGCCCCCGACCCGGCGCTCGCCGACAGCGCGGTCGTCGGCCGCGCCCGGCGCAGCATCGTCAAGGTCGTCGGTACGGCGCCGAGCTGCGGCAAGGTGCTGGAGGGCACCGGCTTCGTCTTCGCGCCGCACCGGGTGATGACCAACGCCCACGTCGTCGGCGGCGTCGACAACCCCACTGTGCAGATCGGCGGCGAGGGCCGGGTGTACGACGGCAAGGTGGTGCTCTACGACTGGCAGCGCGACATCGCGGTCATCGACGTACCGTCCCTGGAGGCGCCCGCGTTGTCCTTCAGCGCCACCGACGCCGAGTCGCGCGACGACGCGATCGTCGCCGGCTTCCCGGAGAACGGCGGCTTCGACGTACGGGCCGCCCGTGTGCGCGGCCGCATCCCCGCGTCGGGACCGGACATCTACCACCGGGGCACCGTCGACCGCGACGTCTACTCCCTGTACACGCTGGTGCGCCAGGGCAACTCCGGCGGACCGCTGCTGACGCCCGACGGCCGGGTGTACGGCGTGGTCTTCGCCAAGTCCCTCGACGACGCGGACACCGGCTACGCCCTGACGGCGGACGAGATCCAGGCGGACATCCGTGCCGGGCGTACCGCCGACCGGCAGGTCGACACCCAGGGCTGTGCCCTGTAGGCACTCCGGGGTGCCGGCCGGTCGGTCGCGGTACCGCGCGGTCAGTCGCCGCGGGTATGCCTCAGGCGCGCGCCCACCCAGCGTGCGCGGCGCCTGAGGATATGGGGAATGCCGAGTCGGGAGCCTCCGGACCGGTGGTCCGGGGCCTGCGTCCCGGTGGTGATCCGCGCTCTGTCGGCGCGGCGGTCGCGTGACACGTCACGGTAGTCGTGCGTCCAGCCCATACCGAGCTGTCTGCCCGGGGTCCATGGTCGGTAACCGCCTGGCGCTCCATCAGTTGGCCTATGCGTCCGGCATTTGGCCGATGGTCATACGAGATTAACGGTCCGGTTCCGGGTCCTTGAGCCAGTTGATCAGCTCGGCCGAGAAGAGCGCCGGATCCTCCTCGTGCGGGAAGTGCCCCAGCCCGTCGAAGAGCCGCCAGCGGTAGGGCGCCTCCACGTACTCCGCGCTGCCCGCGGCGTGCCGGGCCCGCATCGCCGGGTCGAGCGAGCCGTGCAGATGCAGCGTGGGCACCCGTACCGGCCGCTTCATGCGCCGGTTGAACTGGAAGCCGTCCACCCGCGCCAGGGAACGCACCATCCAGCGGTACGGCTCGATCGAGCAGTGCGCCGTCGACGGGATGCACATCGCCCGGCGGTAGACGTCCACCGTCCCGTCCTCCGGCAGCCGGGGCCCGGACCAGTCCCGCAGCAGCCGTCCGACCAGGGCCGCGTCATCCGCGACCAGCTGCCGCTCCGGGATGAACGGGCGCTGGAAGCCCCAGACGTAACCGCCGGCCGCGCTGTGCCGCAGGTCCGTCAGCATCGCCGCGCGCCAGCGCCGCGGGTGCGGCATGGAGGACACCGCGAGCCGGCGGACGAGCTTGGGGCGCATCGCCGCCGCCGTCCAGGCCAGGTAGCCGCCCAGGTCGTGTCCCACCAGCGCGGCATCGGGCTCGCCGAGCGAGCGGATCACGCCGGTGATGTCGAGCGCGAGGTTCGCGGGGTCGTAGCCGCGCGGCGTGCGGTCGCTGCCGCCCACGCCGCGCAGGTCCATCGCGACCGCGCGGAAGCCCGCGTCGGCCAGCGCGGTCAGCTGGTGCCGCCAGGTCCACCAGAACTGCGGGAAGCCGTGCAGCAGCAGCACCAGGGGGCCGTCGCCGACTTCGGCGATGTGGAAGCGGGCACCGTTCGCGGCGACGTCCCGGTGGGTCCAGGGCCCGTCGATCCGCACCACCGAGGAACTATCAGCGACCGTCATGCCTTGAGCGTGTCACACCTTGACCTCCACCGTGGCCCCTGTCCCGCCGGAGGTGGTGCTCCGCGGATGCGGCTTGACGCCCTGCAGCACCGCTGCCGTCTCCTTCGCCGAGGCGATGCTGCGCTCCGGCTTCTTGATCTTCTTGAACTTCGAGCGCGCCATCAGGCCCAGCAGGCCGGCCAGCACCAGATAGGCGCCCCCCACGATGAGGAACGACCAGGCCAGGCCCAGCCCCAGGTTGTGGATGCCGTACGCCGCGGCGAAGCTGAGCACCGGCAGCGAGAAGAGCGCCAGGATGCCGGCGGCGGTCACCGCTCCGCCGCCCATGCCGGCGCGCTTGACGTCCTGCCGGAGCTCCGCCTTGGCGAGGGCGATCTCCTCGTGGACCAGTTCGGACAGATCCGCCGTGGCCGAGGCGAAGAGCTGACCGAGGCTGCGGCTTCCGTTGGGGCTCACGGTCACGCCCGCCTTCACGGGCTCGTCCGCTGGGCTCATCGCGTCCTCCGTCGTCGTCATGGTGCGTCAGTCGTTATTCGGGGCAATCGGGTTACCCCCTGATCATGCCCGACTCATCCTCGTCGGTGCCCCCCGAGCGCGCCACTTCCGCGAGCCTGCGGTGCTCGGCCGCCTTGGCCTCGTGGATCGCGGCCATGCGCAGGTGGAACTCCGGGTTCGCCCACTCGTAGACGTCGGGCACGCCGTCCAGGTCCTCGTCGCGTTCCTCGTCCTCGCACATGCGGCGGTACTTCACGTTGCGCAGCTTCAGCAGCACCGCGGCGATGACCGCCGATATCAGTGAGCCCAGCAGGACGGCCGCCTTGGTCTCCTCCGTCAGCACCCGGTCGCCCTCGAAGGCCAGCTCGCCGATGAGCAGGGAGACCGTGAAGCCGATCCCCGCGAGGGTGGCCACGGCCAGCAGGTCGGCCCAGGCCAGGTCGGGGTTGAGCCGCGCACGGGTGAACCGTGCCGCGAGCCAGGTACCGCCGAAGACGCCGACCGCCTTGCCGACGACCAGGCCGAGCACCACGCCCAGCGTCTCCGGACGGCCGAACACCTCGCCGATCGCGCTGCCGGCGATCGGCACCCCGGCCGAGAAGAGCGCGAACAACGGAACCGCCAGGCCCGCGGAGAGCGGCCGCACGAGGTGCTCGATCCGCTCCCCGGGGGACCGCTCCTCGCCCTCGCGGCGGTGGCAGCGCAGCATCAGGCCCATCGCGACGCCCGCGATCGTGGCGTGCACTCCGCTGGCGTGCATCAGCGCCCAGTTGACCAGTGCGAGGGGTACGTAGACGTACCAGCCGTGCACCTCGTTGCGGAGCAGCAGCCGGAACAGGACCAGCCCGGCCAGGGCCAGCGCCAGGGCGACGAGGTTGATGCCCGAGGTGAAGAAGACCGCGATGATCAGGATCGCGAAGAGGTCGTCCACGACCGCGAGGGTGAGCAGGAAGGCGCGCAGCGCGGCCGGCAGCGAGGTGCCGAGCACGGCCAGCACCGCCAGGGCGAACGCGATGTCGGTCGCCGTCGGCACCGCCCAGCCCTGCATGGAACCGCCGCCGACGGCGTTGACCACCGCGTACACGATCGCGGGCATGGCCATGCCGCAGAGCGCCGCGATGACCGGGAGCGCCGCCGCCGAGGGGTTGCGCAGCTCGCCCGCGACGAGTTCGCGCTTGAGCTCGATCCCGGCGACGAAGAAGAAGACCGTCAGCAGCCCGTCCGCGGCCCAGTGCCCCACGGACAGGTCCAGATGGAGCGCCTCCGGGCCGAAGCGGAAGGCGACGGTGGACTCGTACGAGGCGTTCAGCGGGCTGTTCGCCCAGACCAGCGCGACGACGGCGGCGAGGAGCAGCAGGACGCCGCCCACGGTCTCG
Source organism: Streptomyces sp. NPDC026673 (assembly GCF_040638135.1). Classification (NCBI taxonomy): domain Bacteria; kingdom Bacillati; phylum Actinomycetota; class Actinomycetes; order Kitasatosporales; family Streptomycetaceae; genus Streptomyces; species Streptomyces sp. NPDC026673. Next base: position 277,001 of record NZ_JBEZXR010000002.1, read on the forward strand.
GTCCGCAGCGCGTCGGCGACGTAGTTCCGCTCGGGCAGCGGCAGCCGGCCCAGGAAGACGGAACGGCGGCGGTTGGTCGCGGTCACGGGTCGACCTCCGGTCGGGCTCGGCATGGCTGATCACCTCGCCGACCAGACTTCCCGGCTCGCCCTGATTCTTTTGCGCGTTTCTGACGCGTTCATCAGCTTGTCGGTGGACGTCCGGAGCCTCCGGCGTTGTTCACATTACGGACATCCGAGGCCCCTCGCCCGGCCTGCGCAGGGCCTGTGCCGGGGCTGTGCCCGGGTTGCGCGGGGCCTGTGCCGGGGTCGCGCGGGCGTTGGGTGAACGACGCGGAACGGCGAAGAGGCCCCCAGAGGGGCCTCTTCGTGTGCGGCGACGGGGCCGGTTCAGTCCTCGCTCTGGGCGCTCGGGAGCTTCGTCTGGATGAGGTCCATGACCGTGGAGTCGGTCAGGGTGGTGACATCGCCGAGTTCCCGGTTCTCGGCGACGTCGCGCAGCAGACGGCGCATGATCTTGCCGGAGCGGGTCTTCGGCAGCTCGGCCACCGTGAGGATCCGCTTGGGCTTGGCGATCGGGCCGAGCGTCTTGGCGACGTGGTCGCGCAGCGCGGCGATCAGTTCGTCGCCGTCCTCGGCCGCGGCGGTGCCGCGCAGGATGACGAAGGCGACGATGGCCTGCCCGGTGGTGGCGTCGGTGGCGCCGACCACGGCCGCCTCCGCGACCTTCGGGTGGGAGACGAGGGCCGACTCGACCTCGGTGGTGGAGATGTTGTGACCCGAGACGAGCATGACGTCGTCCACCCGGCCGAGCAGCCAGATGTCGCCGTCCTCGTCCTTCTTCGCGCCGTCCCCGGCGAAGTAGCGGCCCTCGAAGCGGGACCAGTAGGTGTCCAGGTAGCGCTGGTCGTCGCCCCAGATGGTGCGGAGCATCGAGGGCCACGGCTCGGTCAGGACGAGGTAGCCGCCGGAGCCGTTGGGCACCTCGCGGGCCTCGTCGTCCACCACGGTCGCGGAGATGCCGGGCAGCGCACGCTGCGCGGAACCGGGCTTGGTCTCCGTCACGCCGGGCAGCGGGGAGATCATCATGGCGCCGGTCTCGGTCTGCCACCAGGTGTCCACGATCGGGCAGCGGCCGCCGCCGATGTGCTCGCGGTACCAGATCCACGCCTCGGGGTTGATCGGCTCGCCGACGCTGCCCAGGACGCGCAGCGACGACAGGTCGAACTTGGCGGGGATGTCGTCGCCCCACTTCATGAAGGTGCGGATCGCCGTGGGGGCGGTGTACAGGATGGTGACCCCGTACTTCTGCACGATCTCCCAGAAGCGGCCCTGGTGCGGGGTGTCGGGAGTGCCCTCGTAGAGCACCTGGGTGGCGCCGTTGGCCAGCGGGCCGTAGACGATGTACGAGTGGCCGGTGACCCAGCCGACGTCGGCGGTGCACCAGTAGACGTCGGTCTCCGGCTTCAGGTCGAAGACCGCGTGGTGGGTGTAGGCGGCCTGCGTCAGATAGCCGCCCGAGGTGTGCAGGATGCCCTTGGGCTTACCGGTGGTGCCGGAGGTGTAGAGGATGAAGAGCGGGTGCTCCGCCTCGAAGGCCTCCGGGGTGTGCTCGGCGGACTGCCGGTCGACGAGCTCGTGCCACCACACGTCGCGGCCCTCGGTCCACGCGACCTCCTGGCCGGTGCGCCGTACGACCAGCACCTTCTCCACGCCGCCGGCGCGGCCGACGGCGTCGTCCACGGCGGGCTTGAGGGCGGACGGCTTGCCGCGGCGGTAGCCGCCGTCGGCGGTGATCACCAGCTTGGCGTCGGCGTCCTCGATACGGGCGGCCAGCGCGTCGGCCGAGAAGCCGCCGAAGACCACCGAGTGCGCGGCGCCGACGCGGGCGCAGGCCAGCATCGCCACGACGGTCTCGGGGATCATGGGCATGTAGACGGCGACCCGGTCGCCGGCCGTCACGCCCAGCTCGGTCAGTGCGTTCGCGGCACGGCTCACCTCGTCCTTGAGCTCCGCGTAGGTGATGCTCCGGCTGTCGCCGGGCTCGCCCTCGAACCGGATCGCCACCCGGTCGCCGTTGCCGGCCTCGACATGCCGGTCCACGCAGTTGTACGCCACGTTCAGGGTGCCGTCGGCGAACCACTTGGCGAACGGCGGGTTGGACCAGTCCAGCGTCTCGGTCGGCTCCTTCGCCCAGGTCAGCCGGCGGGCCTGTGCCGCCCAGAAGCCCAGTCGGTCGTCACCGGCCTGCTGGTAGGCCTCCGCGGTCACATTGGCACCGGCCGCCAGCTCGGCGGGCGGAGCGAACCGGCGCTCCTCCTTCAAAAGGTTGGCCAGGCTCTCGTTGCTCACGCCGTGCTCCTTCGCAGGGTGTCCTCTTGTGTCCCAGGCCATAGCTCACCAGCCGGAGGGGCGGGATGACAAGGGTTCGCGGCAAATATTGGTTTAGACCTGTCATGCGAAGTGTCCGCCCTGGGCCGCACCCCGCGCGGGGCCTGGTCCGCGCGGGGTGCGGCCCGGGCAGGCGTCCGGCCCGCCGGAAGGTACACGGCGGGCCGGGCGTCGCGAGGCCGCCCGGAGCGGGCGGGCGGCTCAGACCGCGTCGAGCACCTCCGGCCGTACGGCGGCGAACGTGCCGGTCCCGGGGTCGAGGACGTAGGCCTGGGCCTCGGCGACGTGGAAGTACATGCCGTGCAGCTGGAGCGATCCCTCGGCCACCCTCCGGGCGACGCAGGAGTGGGCCATCAGATGATCCAGCTGCTGCACCACGTTGACGAGGCAGAGCCGTTCGAGCTCGTCGGCCACCGGGCGGTCGGCGACGGCGACCTCGCCGCGTCCGATCCGGCCGATCCGCTCCAACCGGGCCAGGCTCGGCCGGCCGTGGCGGAGCCAGCGGGCCAGCGGGGTCTGCGCGCCGGGCTCGTGGCCGGCCCCGCCGAGCAGCGCCTGCATGGCGCCGCACCCCGAGTGCCCGCACACCGTGATGCTGCCGACCTTCAGCACCTCGACCGCGTACTCGATGGCGGCGCCGACCGAGTCGCAGGAGGCGTCGGCGCCGGGCGGCGGCATCAGATTGCCCACGTTGCGCACGGTGAAGAGGTCACCGGGCCCGCTCGACGTGATCATGCTGGTGACCAGGCGCGAGTCCGCGCAGGTGAGGAAGAGCTGGGTGGGCCGCTGCCCCTCGCGGGCGAGGCGGGCCAGCTCGTCCCTGACCAGCGGCGCCGTGTTGCGCTGGAAGGCGCTGAGGCCGCCGACCAGCTGCCCCGCGGCCCCCGCCTCCGTACCGGGCTTGGTGCAGTGGTGGTTGCGCCACGGAGTCCAGGGGCGGCACGCGTGTGTGCTCGACGGGACGGAGATCGGCGTGCCCGACCGGCCCGTGAGGGTCGCCCAGCCGCCGCGCGCCCGGTGCCCCTCGCACCACAACTGCAGCGACTCATAGGCCGCGTGGTCCATGAAGGAGCCGTCCAGTGTGATCACCGCGCTGGCGCCCTCCGGCACCTCCGTGAGCGCCCGTGTCAGCCGGGGCACCGCCAGGAAGGTCAACTGCCCCCGCACGTGCACCTGGTGGACCCCGGCCGCCTCGGTCACGCTGATCCTGGTGTGCGTCAGCCGGCGCAACGACAGGAAGACGGCCACCACGATGCCGGCCAGGACCCCTTCGAGCACCCCAAGCAGCACCACCGCGCCGAGTGTCGCCGCGTACACCGGGAACTCCCGGTGCCGTTGCACATGCCTGATGTGGGCGAAGCTCACCATCTTCACGCCGACCACCATGACCAGCGCGGCGAGGGCGGCGAGCGGGATGTGCTCCAGCAGCCCCGCCAGCAGCCCGGCGCACAGCAGCACCCAGACGCCGTGCAGCACCGTGGCCCGGCGCGTCCGCGCGCCCGCGGCCACGTTCGCCGAGCCGCGGATCGCCCCGCCGGCCACCGGCAGTCCACCGAGCAGGCCCGAGGCCACGTTGGACGCGCCCTGACCGAGCAGCTCCCGGTTCAGCCGGGCCGGGACCGCGTCCCCGGGCTCCCCGCGCCGGGAGCGGAGCTTGTCGATCGCCACCGCGGACAGCAGCGACTCCATGCTCGCGACGAGCGTGACGGTCAGGACCGCGGCGGCGATCCCCAGCACCGGCCCGTGCGGCAGCCCGGGCAGCGCCACAGCGTGCCAGGCGGGCAGGTCGACCCGCGGCAGCGCGATCGGCACGCCGACGGCGGTCGCGGCCGCGATGGCGGCGAGCGGCGCCGGGACGGTGCGCAGCGCCTTCCCGGCCCGGCCGGGGAGGCGTGGCCAGCCGACCAGAACCGCCACCGTCACCGCACCGATCAGCAGCGCGCCGGGATGCGGGGACGACAACTGCTGCGGCAGGGCGGCCAGATTGGCGAGGGCCGAGCTGTCCGGTCGGGCACCGAGCACGACATGGAGCTGGGCGAGCGCGATGGCGGCCCCGATCCCCGCCAGCATGCCGTGCACGATCGCCGGGCTGACGGCGAGCGCCGCCCGGGCCACCCTCAGCGCGCCCAGCGCGAGTTGGGCGAGTCCGGCCAGCACCGTGATGGCGCATGTCGTGCGCCAGCCGTAGCGGTGGACGAGTTCGGCGGTGACCACGACGAGGCTGGTGGCGGCGCCGCTGACCTGGAGCGGGGCACCGCCCATCAGCCCCACCACGATGCCGCCCACCGCGGCGGCGATCAGCCCGGACTGCAGCGGGGCACCGGTGGCCAGGGCGATGCCCAGCGACAGCGGGACGGCGATCAGGAAGACGGTGATCGAGGCGGAAAGGTCGTGCCGCCAAGCGGCGGCGGTCCCGGCATCGGCACGGGGTGGGGGTGGTGGCAGATCCTGCGGCGGGGCCTGCGACTGCATCTGCGGTTCTGGGTTGGCGTGCATGTTCCCGTCTCCTCCGGGGCGGCGCGGCTGCGTTCGGCTGGTGCGCGTACGCGGTCGTGGTCACGGCTGTGCGGCGGGCGCTGTCGACGCTGAGAGCAGCGGAGTGTGATTGCTTGATTACTCTCAAGAGTCGGTAAATGGAGAGTAATGCAGATAAAGGCCCCTTGGATGAGGATTCGCCCGAACGGGCGAACGATTACCCGGTGAGGGTGAAGCGTTCGCCCAGCACGAAGCCCGGGTCGACCTGGGAGGCGAGATCGGCGCCAGTCCGCGCGTTGCCCCAGCTCTCCGCGTTCTTGAGGTGGAAGTGGACCATCTGGCGGGTGTAGCGCTCCCAGTCCCGCTGCTCGTACGTGGCGTCCGCGGCGTCGCGCATCAGCCGCAGCGCCGCGCGGTTGGGCTCCTCCAGCGACGCGAAACGCGGCGGGCGCCCCTTCTCCATGGCGCGGACCCAGTCCGAGTGCCCGACGGTGACCAGCAGGTCCTCGCCCACCTCGGCGCGCAGGAAGTCCAGGTCGTCCGGGCCCTGCACCTTGTTGCCGACGACGTGCAGGGCGACCCCGAAGTCCCGGGCGTACTCCTTGTACTGGCGGTAGACCGCGACCCCCTTGCGGGTCGGCTCGGCGACCAGGAAGGTCATGTCGAAGCGGGTGAACAGGCCGGAGGCGAAGGAGTCGCTGCCGGCCGTCATGTCGACGACGACGTACTCCCCGCGGCCGTCGACCAGATGGTTGAGGAACAGCTCCACCGCCCCGACCTTCGAGTGGTAGCAGGCCACGCCGAGGTCCGACTCGCTGAAGGGGCCGGTGACCATCAGCCGCGCCTCGCCGCCATCGAGGGGGACGGGCCGGGCGCAGGCGGTGTAGACGGGGTTCTCCTCGGCGACCCGCAGCAGGCGGGAGCCCTGGCCCGGCGGCGTGGTCTTGATCATCGTCTCGGCCGACGCGATCCGCGGATTGGCGCCGCGCAAGTACTCCTTGATCTCCGGGAGGCGGGCGCCCATGGCCGGCAGGGCGGCGGCCTCCTCCTCGCCGAGGCCGAGCGCCGGGCCGAGGTGCTGGTTGATGTCGGCGTCGACGGCCACGACGGGGGCGTGGGCGGCGGACAGGTGGCGGATGAAGAGGGAGGACAGCGTGGTCTTGCCGCTGCCGCCCTTTCCGACGAAAGCGATCTTCATGTTCGTTAACAGTAGTGACGGGGCCCTCTTCCCGCGGCCTCCGCCGCGGGAGTTCACCCGTCGGTGGACATCCGGGGCACTTTCCGGGCCCGTTCCGGGACACTTCCGCCCTCCGCCCCGTGCGGCGCGCCCGCCCGGGGGCGCGTGACGATGCCCACTCGCCCACCGGGCCGCCGCCGAGGGTGCGTAGGGTCGTGCGTATGGGTACGACAGTTGATCCGCTCGCCGTTCTCGGTTCGCTCCCCGGTGTCGCCGAGTCGGTGGACTCCGTACGGAAGGCCGTGGACCAGGTCTACGGGCACCGGGTGATGCGCCGCCGCTCCAATGAGGTGACCTCCGAGGCGGCGCTGCGCGGCGCCCGCGGCTCCGCGGCCCTCGCGGGCGCCGACTGGCCGCTGGAAGAGGTCCGCCGGCGCAGCGACTTCTCCGCCGACGACGAGTCGCGCGCGGTGGGTGCCGCGCTGCGGCTGACCGCGGAGGCCGGCCAGTTGCTCTCCGTGTGGCGGCGGTCGCCGCTGCAGGCGCTGGCCCGTCTGCACCTCGTCGCGGCAGGGGGTGCGTCGGCCGACGAGACGGTCGGCCGGCCGCGTCAGGCGGGCGAGAAGGTCGACGAGCCGCTGCTGGACGAAGCGGAGTTCCCGCTGCCCGAGCCCTCGGAGGTCGTCGCGCGGCTCGACGGGCTCGCGGACCTGCTGCTGTCGGGCAGCCAGGCGCCCGCTCTGGTCATCGCCGCGGTCGTGCACGGCGAACTGCTGTGCCTGCGGCCGTTCGGTTCGTACAACGGCCTCGTGGCGCGGGCCGCGGAGCGCGTCGTCCTGGTCGGGAGCGGGCTGGACCCCAAGTCCATCTGCCCGGCCGAGGTCGGCCACGCCGAACTGGGGCGCGCGGACTACCTGAAGGCGCTGCGGGGCTACGCCTCCGGGACGCCGGACGGCATGGCGGCGTGGATCGCCCACTGCGGGCGGGCCGTGGGGCTGGGCGTACGGGAGAGCGTGGCCGTCTGCGAGGCCCTGCAGCGGGGCGCCGCGTAGGGCGGGACGGGCGATACCGGGAAGGTCCGGGAAAGGGTTGCGGCGGCACCCTCGGGTGCCGCCGCTGGCATGACCGTCGGGTTACCAAGCGTGCACGATATGCGCCCATCAGGTCGGGAACTTCGCCCGTCACCTGGTGCGGCCGGCCCGGTCAGCGGGTCTGCGTCGCGTGGGTTCCCAGCTGTCATGCTCGGTCCGTGGGGCCTGATTCAACGGGGTTCCTCGCGGAAGTCCGTGGTCTCGCGGGCCGTACAACCTTTCTACTGCACCTTCGGGAGAACCGGAACCCCTCGCCGTACTTCTTTGCATACGGGGTCTGATCAGCAGGATCTTCCGCAAGCACGGGCGATGGGCGCGTATCAGGACAGGGCGGGCCTGCGCCGCCGGGCCGCGTACCAGACGAGCCCCGCCGTGGCGGCGGCCGCGCCGACCGCCGCCAGCGCCAGCACCGGGCCGGAGGGCATCGTCAGCGCGGGCACCCGCTGGTGCAGCCGGACCGGGCGGCTGAAGGCGAGCACCGGCCACTCGCGGGACGCCGCCTCCCGGCGCAGCCCGCGGTCCGGGTTGACCGTGTAGGGGTGGCCGACCGCCTCGAGCATCGGGATGTCGGTCACCGAGTCGCTGTAGGCGAAGGAGCGCTTGAGGTCGTATCCCTCAGTCGCGGCGAGTTCGGTCATCGCCCGCGCCTTGGCCGGTCCGTAGACGTAGTGCTCGATCCGGCCGGTGTAGCGGCCGTCCTCCACCGCCATTCGGGTGGCGATGACGTGGTCCGCGCCGAGCATCTCGCCGATCGGCTCCACGACCTCGGCGCCGGAGGCGCTGACGATGACGACGTCGCGGCCGGCCAGGTGGTGCTCCTCGATGAGGGAGGCCGCCTCGTCGTAGATGATCGGGTCGATGAGGTCGTGGAGGGTCTCGGCCACGATCTCCCGCACCTGCTGCACATTCCAGCCGCGGCACATGTCGGAGAGGTACTTTCGCATCCCCTCCATCTGGTCGTGGTCGGCGCCGCCGAGCAGATAGACGAACTGCGCGTACGCGGTCCGCAGCACGGCTCGCCGGTTGATGAGGCCGCCTTGATAGAACGGCCTGCTGAACGCCAAGGTGCTCGACTTGGCGATCACCGTCTTGTCGAGATCGAAGAACGCGGCGGTGCGCGGTGGCAGGTGGTTTTCCACGAGGATGAGCATAGGGACCCACCATTCGGCGTAAGCTCCTGCGCGTGGGTTTGCCTGAGAAGGCCTTCGGGTACACCATGGAAGTCACGGATCGTTCGCGACCGTGCTAACCCGGTCTGGCTCCTCCCCCCCCGAGTCGGACCGTGGGGACGACCCCCGCTCTCCCCCCCGGCGGGGGTCGTCGCATGTCCGGGGGCATATTCAGGCCACGTGCCCGTACGCGCCCGGCGTGTTGATCAGCCCCCCGCGGCTTCCGCGGGGGGCTGATCCCTTTTCTCTCTGGTTACTTTGAGTGACGGATCACATTCGTTGTGCTGTTCGGTGGAAGCCACTCGCGCGGGTGGTGGAGATATCCACAAGTGCTGAGTTATCCACGGATCGACATCAAGATCAACAATTTTCGGCGACTCGCGAGACTCTTGCGGCAAATGCCGCATCGGAGATGTGTCCGGTGCATGTGCCCCATACCGATGGGGCGGGTCGGAACGAGCGAGGGGGCGTCGAGGTGGCCGCAACATTCAACGGCGGAACAAAAGGAACGGGCGGCGGGCGGGCGCCCGGACGGCCGCGCGGAAAGGACGATCCGGGCGGTGGCCCGCTCATCGTCACCGAGGACGGGGCGCTCCTGGACGACCTGCTGCGACTGTGCGCCGCCGCGGGCGCGGAGCCGGAGGTGGCCTTCGGGGTTCGGCCGGTGCCGGGCAGCTGGGAGTGCGCGCCGCTGGTCCTGGTCGGCGCCGACGACACGCGACGCGTGTCGGGCTCGGCGCGGCGCCGGGGCGTGCTTCTCGTCGGCCGGGATCCGGACGATCCCGAGGTGTGGCGCCATGCCGTGGACGTCGGGGCCGAGCACGTCGCCGTGCTCCCCGACGCCGAGACCTGGCTGGTCGACCGGATCGCCGACGCGGCGGAGGGCGCCGGCGAACCGGCCCTGACGATCGGCGTCGCCGGCGGCCGCGGCGGCGCGGGGGCGAGCACCCTTGCCTGTGCCTTGGCCGTCACGGCCGCCCGGTCCGGGCGCCGCACGATGCTCGTCGACGCCGATCCGCTGGGCGGGGGCCTGGATGTGCTGCTCGGGGCCGAACGGGTGGGCGGGCTGCGCTGGCCCGACCTCGCCGAATCCCGGGGCCGGGTCAACAGCGGGGCGCTGGAGGAATCGCTGCCCCGCAGTCACGCCCTCAGCGTGCTCAGTTGGGACCGCGGCGACACCGTCGTCATCCCGCCGCAGGCCATGCGCTCCGTCATGGGCGCCGCCAGGCGGCGCGGCGGGGTGGTGGTCGTCGACCTGCCGCGCCGGATGGACGAGGCGGTCGCCGAGGCGCTCGCCCAGATCGACGTCGGCCTGCTGGTCGTCCCCGCCGAGCTGCGCGCGGTCGCGGCCGCGGGCCGGGTGGCCTCCCGGATGGGCATGGTGCTGCGGGATCTTCGGGTTGTCGCCCGCGGTCCCTTCGGTTCGGGGCTCACCGACGAGACCGTGGCGGAACTGGTGGGGCTGCCGCTCGCCGGCGAGCTGCCGCCGGAGCCCGGGCTGCCCGCCGCACTGGAGGGCGGCGAGGCCCCGGGCGGCAGCGGCCGCGGCCCCCTGGCCGGGTTCTGCTCGGCCTTCCTGACGGCGGCGCTGGCCGGCGGCGGGAGCGTGGCCGCGTGAGCGCCGACGTCATGACGCCCGCTCTGCTCGACGCCGTGCGGCTGCGGCTGGCCGCATCGGGGGACGAGCCCACCCCGGCCGGTGTGGCCGCCGCCCTGCGGGCGCAGGGGCGGCTGCTGGGCGACACCGAGGTGCTGGACGTGGTGGCCGCGCTGCGCTCGGAGATGGTGGGAGCCGGGCCCCTGGAAGGGCTGCTCGCCGAGCCGGACGTCACCGATGTGCTGGTGAACGGGCCGGACGAGGTGTGGATCGACCGGGGCGCCGGCCTGGAGCGCACCCAGGTGCGGTTCGCGGACGCGGCGGCCGTGCGCCGGCTCGCCCAGCGCCTCGCCTCCGCCGCCGGACGACGGCTGGACGACGCCCGGCCCTGGGTGGACGCCCGCCTCCCGGACGGCACCCGGCTGCACGCTGTGCTGCCACCGGTGGTGGTCGGCGCTCCGTGCCTGTCCCTGCGCGTCGTCCGCACCCGGGCCTTCACCCTGGACGAACTGGTGGCCGCGGGCAGCATGGACGGAGGCACGGCCGCCCTCCTGCGAGCGGTGCTGGACGCCCGCCTGTCGTATCTGGTCTCCGGCGGTACGGGGTCCGGCAAGACCACGCTGCTCAGTTGCCTCCTCGGTCTCGTCCCGCCGGGCGAGCGCATCGTCCTCGCCGAGGACTCCGCCGAGCTCCGGCCGCGGCATCCGCATGTCGTACGCCTGGAGACCAGGCCCGCCAATCAGGAGGGCGCCGGGCTGGTGACCCTGCGGGACCTCGTACGGCAGGCGCTGCGCATGCGACCCGACCGGCTCGTGGTCGGAGAGGTGCGGGGGCCCGAAGTCCTCGATCTCCTGGGCGCCTTGAACACCGGCCACGAAGGCGGTTGCGGCACGGTGCACGCCAACGCCGCAGCGGATGTGCCGGCCCGGCTGGAGGCGCTGGGCGCCGTGGCGGGCCTCGACCGGGCCGCGCTCCACAGTCAGTTGGCGGCCGCCCTGTCCGTGGTGGTGCATCTGGTGCGCGATCGCTCCGGCCGCCGCCGCGTCGCCGAGGTCCATGTGCTGGAGCGCGGGGCGGACGGAATCGTCGGCACCGTGCCCGCGCTCGGGGGCGGCGAACGCGGCCCGGGCTGGGGCCGATTGGCCGCGCTGTGCGAGCGGGGGCGGCCATGAACGCCGTGGTGCTCCTCGCCGCTCTGTGCGCGGGCGCGGCCGTCTGGGCGGTGTGCGCGCGTGGCGAGGCGCTGCGAAGGGCGCGGACGCTGCCCACAGGCGGTCTGGAGGCCCCCGAGAGGTCCGGTGGGGTCCGTGGGCCCCGAGGGCTCGAGGCACGCGTGAACGGGCTGCTGGAGCCCTTCCGGGCGAGGTTCGGCTGGCGCCTCGGACGTGAAGTGCTGTTTCTGCCGGGAGGGTTGGCGCTGGCGCTCGCCGCCGAGTCGGTGCTGCCGGTCCTCCTGGGGGCGGCGGCCGTGCCGTTCGCCGGACGGTGGTTGCGCGGACGGGAGCGGCGCGCCGAGGCGGAACGCCGGGCCCTCGCGGTCGGCGCGCTGTGTGCCGCGGTCGCCGGTGATCTACGGGCCGGGCTGGCCCCGCCGGCCGCGCTGGCCGGTGCGCTGGGCCGTGAGGGCTGGCCGGAACGCCCCGATCTTTCGGACGCCGCACTGCTGTTGCTGGCCGCCTCCCGTTTCGGCGGTGACGTGCCCGCGGCGCTGCGGGCGGCCGCCCTGCTGGAGGGCGCCGAGGGGCTGTCCGGGGTCGCCGCGTGCTGGCAGGTGGCGGTGGACGGCGGGGCGGGGCTCGCGGACGGGCTGGACCGGATCGCGGCCGCCCTGCGCGCCGAACGCGATCAGCGGGAGGATCTGAGGGCCCAACTGGCGGCGCCCCGCTCCACGGTGGCGCTGCTGGCCCTGCTGCCCGCCTTCGGGCTGGTCCTGGGCACCGGTCTGGGGGCCGATCCGCTGGGCACCTTGCTGCGCACACCCGCGGGGCTGGGCTGCCTGGCCGCGGGAGGGCTCCTGGAGTGGGCCGGGCTCGCCTGGACCGCGCGGATCGTGCGGACGGCGGAGGCCGGGTCATGAGCGGCGACGTCGTCCACAGGCTGGGGATCGCCGTGGCCGTCGCGGCCGCCGCCCTGTGCATGGCGGGGGCTCTGGCCGCCGTCCGGAGGGAGCGCGCCGCGCGGCGCAGACTCCGATTGTTGACGGGCAGGCCGTGTCCGGTCCCGCGTGGCCGCGGACGGCCGGGTGCGGCGGCCGTCCGGGAATGGGCCCCGGTCGCCGGGGTCGCCCTGGGCGCTTTCGCCCTCGTCGGCGGTGTCCCCGGCTGCGCGGCCGGGCTCGGCGCCGGGTATGCGATACGCCGCCGGCTGCGGGCTCCCCGGCCCGCGGGGCGCGCCGATTCGGACCGGGCCGTGCGTCAGCTGCCGCTGGCGGCCGATCTGATGGCGGCCTGCGTCACTGCCGGAGCCGGGCCCCGCGAGGCCGCGGAGGCGGTCGGGCCGTCCCTCGGCGGGCCGCTCGGGGAGGCGCTCACCCGCGCCGCCGCCGAACTCCGTCTGGGCGGCGATCCCGCGGAGTGCTGGGGCCGGCTGGACCGGCTCGGCTGCCGTGAGCTCGCCCGCTGCATGGAGCGCGCCACGACCACGGGAGTGCCGCCGGTCGAGGAGATCGCGCGGCTCGCCGCGGGCTGCCGCGCCGAGCACGCCCGCTTCGGGGCGGCGCGCGCACGGCGCGCCGGAGTGCTGATCACGGCCCCGCTGGGGCTGTGCTTCCTGCCGGCCTTCCTCCTCGTGGGGGTCGCGCCGGTGGTGATGGGGCTGGCGGGGGCGATCCTCGCCGGCACGACGATCTGAGGGGGAGACATGCGTTGTCTGAAGAAGCTGCTGCGCCGGTGCCGGACCGGCGAACAGGGGATGACCACGGCCGAGTACGCCGTGGGCACGCTGGCCGCCTGCGGTTTCGCGGCCGTGCTCTACAAGGTGGTCACCTCGGGTGTGGTCAGTTCCGCGCTCAGCGGGCTGATCAAGAGGGCTCTCGATGTGGCGTTCTGAGCGCCGCGGCGATGCCGGCTATGTGACGGCGGAGGCGGCGGTGGTGATCCCGTCGCTGGTGTTCCTCACGGCCTTGCTGCTGTGGGGCCTGGCCGCGGCGGCCTCGCAGATCCGCTGCGTCGACGCCGCGCGGGCCGGAGCCCGCGCGGCGGCCCGGGAGGAGCCGGAGGGCGCGGTGCTCGACGCGGCCCGCACGGCCGCCCCCGCCGGGGCCGCCGTCTCGGTGCAGCGGGGCGGCGACCTGGTCCGGGTCACCGTCGAGGCCCGCACCCTGTCCGTCACCCTCCACGGTGAGGCGGTGGCCTCCGTGGAGGGCGCGCGGGAGGGGCCGTGAACGGGCGGGCGCGCGACCGGGGCTCCGCCACCGTCTGGACGGCCCTCCTGGGAGCGGTGCTGGCGCTGGCCGCGTGCGCGGTGCTGACCTTCGGCGCCGCCGTCGCGGCCCGGCACCGCGCCGGAGCCGCCGCGGACCTCGCGGCCCTCGCCGCGGCCGACCACGCCCTGCGGGGCGGCGCGGTCGCCTGCGCCGTGGCCGGGCGGGTCGCGGCCGCCCAGCACGCGCGGCTGGTGCGCTGCGCGGTCACCGGTGAGATCGCCGATGTCACGGCCGCCGTCGGGCCCGCCCGGGTCCGCTCCCGGGCCGGCCCTCAGGACTCCGGATCCGGGGCGGGCGCGGGGACCGCGGGTTCGGGTTCCGACGGGCCCTTTGCCGCGAGGAGCACGTCGAGCAGACGGACCGCGGCCTGCTTGTCCAGCGGATCGTTGCCGTTGCCGCATTTGGGCGACTGCACGCAGGAGGGGCAGCCGAACTCGCACTCGCAGGAGGCGATCGCCTCGCGGGTGGCGGTGAGCCAGGTGCGGGCGGTGCCGAAGGCCCGTTCCGCGAAGCCCGCGCCGCCGGGATGGCCGTCGTAGACGAATACGGTCGGCAGTCCGGTGTCCTGGTGGAGCGGGACGGAGACCCCGCCGATGTCCCAGCGGTCGCAGGTGGCGAAGAGCGGAAGGAGGCCGATGGAGGCGTGCTCGGCGGCGTGCAGGGCGCCGGGCAGTTCCTCGGGGTGGATCTGCGCCGCGTCGAGTTGGCCGTCGGTGACCGTCCACCACACGGCGCGGGTGCGCAGGGTGCGGGGCGGCAGGTCCAGCTTGGTCTCGCCCATCACCTCGTTGGTGATCAGCCGGCGGCGCAGGAAGGAGACGACCTGATGGGTGACCTCGACGGAGCCGAAGTGGAGACGGGCCTCACCCCACTCCTCCACCAGGTCCTCGTCGAGCACGGAGATCGCCGTGGTGTCGCGGGCCATCGTCGAATAGGGCGGATCGGCCTGCTCCACCAGCGCGACGGAATCCTCCAGGTCCAGGTGCCGGACGAGATAGGTGCGGCCCTGGTGGAGGTGGACCGCGCCCTCGTGGACGGTGGTGTGCGCCGCGCCCGCGTCGACCGTGCCGAGCAGGCGCCCGGTGCCTGCCTCGACCACCTGGACGGGCTTGCCGCCCTCGCCGCGGATGTCGGTCAGGTCGGCGGCCCGCTCCCGCCGCGTCCAGTACCAGCCGCCCGCGCGGCGCCGCAGTAGTCCGCGGCGCTCCAGCTGGGGGAGCAGCCCGGCGGCCTCGGGCCCGAAGAGCTCCAGGTCCGGCTCGCCCAGGGGCAGCTCCGCCGCCGCTGCGCACAGGTGCGGGGCGAGGACGTAGGGGTTGTCCGGGTCCAGCACGGTCGACTCGACCGGATGGCGGAAGAGGGCGTCCGGATGGTGCACGAGATAGGTGTCCAGCGGGTCGTCGCGGGCGATCAGCACCGCCAGCGCCCCCTGGCCGGACCGCCCGGCGCGGCCCGCCTGCTGCCACAGGGAGGCCCTGGTGCCGGGGTACCCGGCCAGGAGCACGGCGTCCAGCCCGGAGACGTCCACACCCAGCTCCAGGGCCGTTGTGGAGGCCAGTCCGAGCAGCCGCCCGGTGTGCAGGTCCCGCTCGATGGCCCGGCGCTCCTGGGGCAGGTAGCCACCCCGGTAGGCGGCGACCCGCCGGGTCAGTCGGCGGTCGATCTCGGCCAGGCGCTCCTGGGCGATCACGGAGATCAGCTCCGCGGCCCGCCGGGAGCGGACGAAGGCCACCGTACGGGTGCCTTCGAGCACCAGGTCCGTCAGCAGGTCGGCGGCCTCGGCGGTGGCCGTGCGGCGCACCGGGGCGCCGTGCTCGCCGCTCAGTTCGGTGAGCGGGGGCTCCCACAGCGCGAAGGCGACCTCGCCGCGCGGGGAGGCGTCCTCGGTGACCTCGGCGACGGGCACGCCGGTCAGCCGGGTGGCGGTGGCTCCGGGGTCGGCGGCGGTCGCGGAGGCGAGGAGGAAGACCGGATCGGCCCCGTAACGGGCGCAGACACGCCGCAGCCTGCGTATGACCTGGGCGACGTGCGAGCCGAAGACGCCCCGGTAGGTGTGGCACTCGTCGATCACGACGTAGCGCAGCCGCCGGAGGAAGGAGGACCAGCGGGAGTGGCCCGGGAGGATCCCCAGATGGAGCATGTCGGGGTTGGTCAGCACGTAGGTCGCGTACTGGCGGACCCACTCGCGCTCCTCGAACGGCGTGTCGCCGTCGTAGACGGCCGGGCGGACCGCCTTGCCCAGCGGCGCGGCGAGTTCGGCCACGGCACGCCGCTGATCGGCCGCCAGGGCCTTGGTGGGCGCCAGGTACAGCGCGGTGGCGCCCCGGCCGTTGGGGGCCTCGGAGCCCTCCAGAAGGGCGCTGAGGACCGGCACGAGGTACGCCAGCGACTTGCCGGAGGCCGTCCCGGTGGCGACCACCGCGGAGGTGCCGGCGAGGGCGTGCGCGGCCACCCGGGCCTGGTGCTCCCACGGCCGGTCGATGCCGGAGGCGCGGACCGCGTCGATCACTTCCGGGCGGATCTGATCAGGCCAATCGGCATGCCGACCCGCCCGTGGGGGCAAGTGCTCCGTATGGGTGATGCGCGCGGCCCTGCCCGCCCCCGTGGCAAGCCGCTCCAGGAGGGCGACGGGGGAGGTGCGGCCGTGCGCCGACTGCGGAAGATGATCCTGAGCCATCGGCACTCAGTGTGTCACTGGCATGACGGACAATCGCCGTAAGGCGTCGTGCATGCCCGCTGGTAAGTGATTGAATGCCATCGCGGCTGCCGATCCATGGGGGGCGACCGCTCGATGCAAGGTGCTGGAGGATCCGTGGACCTGTCCCTGTCGACTCGAACCGTCGGCGACCGTACGGTCGTCGAGGTCGGCGGCGAGATTGATGTGTACACCGCACCCAAGCTGCGCGAGCAGCTGGTGGAACTCGTGAACGACGGTAGTTACCACCTGGTCGTGGACATGGAAGGCGTGGACTTCCTGGACTCGACCGGGCTGGGCGTGCTGGTCGGCGGGCTCAAGCGGGTTCGCGCGCATGAAGGCTCGCTGCGCCTGGTGTGCAACCAGGAGCGCATTCTCAAGATTTTCCGTATCACCGGCCTGACCAAGGTGTTTCCCATCCACACCTCGGTCGACGAGGCCGTCGCGGCGACCGACTGACGTTCGGCGCCTGACCGCGGGGCTCCGGGCGACGCCGACGCCCGGGCCCCTGTGTTGCCCGCCCACAGGCACGAGGGGGAGGCCATGCCCACCGTAGAACTGCTCTTCAGCGCACTGCCGGAGCACGTCCGCACCGCACGACTGGTGGCGGCTGCGGTAGCCCGCAGGGCAGGGGTGGACGAGGCCGTCCTCGACGAGGTCCGGCTCGCCGTCGGTGAGGCGTGCAGCCGGGCCGTCGGGCTCTACCGCAGCAGCGGTGCGGACCGGCCCGTACGGGTGGTGCTGACCGAGGAGGAGAAGAAGTTCTCCATCGAGGTCGGCGACAAGTCTCCCGAAGCGGAGGAGCGTCCCGCCGACGCGGCCAGTGTGCCCTCGGCGCGCGGCGACAGCCCCGCGGAACACCCCGAGCCGCTTCCCGACGGCTCGCCCTCCTCGTCCGAGTCCTCCGAGTCCTCTGAGGCCGAGGACGAGGGCCAGATGGGCCTGGCCGTCATCAGCGGCCTCGTCGACGACGTCGAGGTCTTCTCGGGAGAGTACGGCGATGTCATCCGGATGAGCTGGCCGCTGAACCCGGCCGCGCTCTCCTAGCCGCCCCGCCCCCCTTCACGCGTTCCCGCCGGGCTGCCTGCGCGCTTCCGCCGCAGGTCAGCTCGGCGTGCGCGGATTCACCCGGTGGTTGATCCACTTACACGGTGACTGTTCACCTTTTCCGGTGATATCTGCGGGCGATCTCCTTTGCTATATCCACGGCCTCGGCGAATTTCGTTTCCTGCGCCCTGTTTTGATCTAGTTCGGCTCCCTACAATCCGTCCATCTTTGCTCAGCTCACAAGCCTGAGCGTCGCGGCTGCTAAGTCGCCGGAGCCGCGCGCCCACGTGCCAAACGTCAAGGAGGACGAATGGCGGGGCCACTCACCCCTCACCTGCAGGACATCGCTCAACCCCTGGCCGCATCACCCGTACTGACCGACGGCAACCGCAATCTCGTACTCGTCATCGCGGTGGTGGCACTGGCCGCCCTGGTGCTCGCCGTGGTGCTGGTACGTCAAGTGCTCAGTGCCGATGAGGGCACCGACAGCATGAAGCAGATCGCGGCTGCCGTGCAGGAAGGCGCAAACGCCTACCTCGCACGGCAGTTCCGCACTCTGGGGATTTTCGCGGTCGTCGCGTTCTTCCTGCTCATGCTGCTGCCCGCGGACACCACGTCGCAGCGCATCGGCCGAAGCGTGTTCTTCCTGGTGGGCGCCGGCTTCTCGGCGATCACCGGCTACATCGGCATGTGGCTGGCAGTGCGCAGCAACGTCCGTGTGGCCGCGGCCGCGCGAGCCGCCACCCCGGCGCCGGGTGAGCCCGCGGCCGACCTGACGGCCGTCTCGCACCGCGCGATGAAGATCGCCTTCCGCACCGGCGGTGTGGTCGGCATGTTCACCGTGGGCCTGGGTCTGCTGGGCGCCGCCGCCGTCGTCCTGATCTACAAGGCCGACGCGCCCAAGGTGCTCGAGGGCTTCGGCTTCGGCGCCGCGCTGCTCGCCATGTTCATGCGTGTCGGCGGCGGCATCTTCACCAAGGCCGCGGACGTCGGCGCCGACCTGGTCGGCAAGGTGGAGCAGGGCATCCCCGAGGACGACCCGCGCAACGCCGCCACCATCGCCGACAACGTCGGCGACAACGTCGGCGACTGCGCCGGCATGGCGGCCGACCTGTTCGAGTCGTACGCCGTCACCCTGGTGGCCGCACTGATCCTCGGCAAGGTCGCCTTCGGCGACTCCGGCCTCGCCTTCCCGCTGCTGATCC
This sequence comes from Streptomyces sp. NPDC026673, assembly GCF_040638135.1. NCBI lineage: Bacteria > Bacillati > Actinomycetota > Actinomycetes > Kitasatosporales > Streptomycetaceae > Streptomyces > Streptomyces sp. NPDC026673. The sequence continues at coordinate 295,271 of NZ_JBEZXR010000002.1, forward strand.
CGGCGATCGGCGTGCTCACCGCCATGATCGGCATCTTCGTGGTCGCCCCGCGCCGCACGGACCGCAGCGGCATGACCGCCATCAACCGCGGCTTCTTCATCTCCGCGGTGATCTCGCTGGCGATGGTGGCCGTGGCGGCGTTCGCGTACCTGCCCTCGACGTACGCCGAGCTGGCCAACGTGCCCGGCGACATCGCCTCGCACGGCGGCGACCCGCGCATCCTCGCGCTGGTCGCGGTCGCCATCGGCATCGTGCTCGCGGCGCTCATCCAGCAGCTCACCGGCTACTTCACGGAGACCAGCCGGCGCCCGGTCCGCGACATCGGCAAGACCTCGCTGACCGGGCCGGCCACCGTCGTCCTGTCCGGCATCTCGGTCGGCCTGGAGTCGGCGGTGTACTCCGCCGTCCTCATCGGCCTGTCGGTGTACGGGGCCTTCCTGCTGGGCGGCGCCTCCGTCTGGCTGGCCCTGTTCGCGGTGGCGCTGGCCGGCACCGGTCTGCTCACCACCGTCGGCGTGATCGTGGCCATGGACACCTTCGGCCCGGTCTCCGACAACGCCCAGGGCATCGCCGAGATGTCCGGCGACGTGCACGGCGAGGGCGCCCAGGTGCTCACCGACCTGGACGCGGTCGGCAACACGACCAAGGCGATCACCAAGGGCATCGCCATCGCGACCGCCGTGCTGGCGGCGACCGCGCTGTTCGGTTCGTTCAAGGAGGCCGTCGACACCGCGGTGCGGGAGGCGAACATCTCCGCCGCCGACCTCAGGTGGCTGGACCTGGACATCTCCCAGCCGAACAACCTGTTCGGGCTGCTGCTCGGCGCGGCCGTCGTCTTCCTCTTCTCCGGACTGGCCATCAACGCCGTCTCCCGGTCGGCCGGCGCGGTGGTCTTCGAGGTGCGCCGGCAGTTCCGCGAGCGTCCCGGGATCATGGACTACACCGAGAAGCCCGAGTACGGGCGCGTCGTCGACATCTGCACCAAGGACGCGCTCCGCGAGCTGGCCACCCCCGGTCTGCTCGCCGTGCTCGCCCCGATCGCCGTCGGCTTCGCCCTCGGCATCGGCTCGCTGGGCGCCTACCTCGCCGGAGCCATCGGCGCGGGCACGCTCATGGCGGTCTTCCTCGCCAACTCCGGCGGAGCGTGGGACAACGCCAAGAAGCTCGTCGAGGACGGCCACCATGGCGGCAAGGGCAGCGAGGCCCACGCCGCGACCGTCATCGGCGACACGGTCGGCGACCCGTTCAAGGACACCGCGGGCCCGGCCATCAACCCGCTGCTGAAGGTCATGAACCTGGTGGCCCTGCTGGTGGCTCCCGCGGTCGTCAAGTTCTCCTACGGGGACGACGCCAATCTCGGAGTGCGGATCGGTGCCGCGGTCGTGGCGCTCGCCGTCATCGTCACCGCGGTCTACATCTCCAAGCGCCGCGGCATCGCCGTGGGCGACGACGAGGGTGCCGACGCGGGTCAGGACGGTGCCGAGAGCACGAAGCGCTCGGCCGACCCGGAGGCGACGGCCACGGTCTGACGTAGCGTGGGCTCATCTTCGTACGGCGGCGGGCGTCATCCTTCGGGATGGCGCCCGCCGCCTGCGTGCACGTCAGATGCATCACCCTCTGCTTGGTTCATAAGGGGCAATAGTGGGCGTATCGAGTGCAAGCGCTGTGGCTCGCGGACAGGAGGCGTGTAGGTTCCGGGGCCGTGAAGAACAAACTCGCGGCTGCGCTGTCCGCCACGGCTGTGATCCTCGCGATGGGGTCGCTCTCGGGATGCGGCGACGACGGTAACGAAGAGCTCGACGCCTGGGCGAAGACGGTCTGCGACCAGGCCTCCGCCCAGGTCAAGAAGATCAACGACGCGAACAACCACATCAGCAACACCCCGAGCAACGCCAAGCCGCAGGACGTCCGGAGCGCCGACTCCACCGCGTTCGGGCAGATCTCGGAGGCCTACAAGGCGCTCGCCGGGATCGTCGGCAAGGCCGGCGACCCGCCGGTCGACGACGGCACCAAGCTCAAGCAGGACGCGGTCAACGACCTCAACTCGCTGTCCACCTCGTACGCCGACCTGAAGAAGCAGGTCGACGCGCTGCCCGTCTCCGACCAGGCGAAGTTCGCCGACGGACTGAAGAGCGTCTCCGACAACCTGGCCAAGGTGAGCAAGAGCGGCGAGCAGGCGCTCGACACGCTGCGCCGGGGCGAGGTCGGCCAGGCCATGGCGAAGCAGCCCGGCTGTCAGGACTCCGGCGCCACGCCCACGAAGTCCTGAGTGCGCGAGGGCGGGTGGGCACCGGCCGGGGACCCCTCAGGGGGTGACAATGGCAGCGTGAGTACGCAGCCGCCCCCGCAGTCCCTGCCCGCCCCCGACCGCGCCGACCTCCTCCGCGACGCGTTGCGCGCCGCGGCCTTCACGGCCGACGGCTGCCTCGACCTGCTCGGGGCGACCGCCTACGCCGCCCTCTCGCGGGCCGAGACCGTGCCCGCCCTGCGCGCCACCCGCGGCGGCAGCCCGCTGGAGAGCCTGGTGCGGCTCTTCCTCCTGCAGCAGCCCGTCCCGTCCGGCCTGCTGCGCGACGTGCTGCCCCTGGACGCGGCCTTCGAGGACCGGTGGCTCGTCCGTGACGGCGACGAGGTGCGCGCCACGGTGGACGTCCGTCCCTACGGCGGTGACGGCGGAGAGGACTGGTACATCGTCTCCGACCTCGGCTGCGCCGTCGGCGGTGCCAACGGCATCGGCACGACGCCCGGTGTGGACCGCGCGGACCTGGTGCTCGGGGTCGGCGGCGCGTCGACCACCCTCGCCGGGATCACCGTCCGTACGCCCGTGGCCCGGGCGCTGGACCTCGGCACCGGCTCCGGCATCCAAGCACTGCACGCCTCCCGGCACGCCACCCGGGTCACCGCGACCGACCTCAACCCCCGCGCCCTGCACTTCACACGGCTCACCCTCGCCCTCTCGGGGGCCGCGGAGCCGGACGTACGGCAGGGCAGTCTCTTCGAGCCCGTCGGCGGCGAGCGCTACGACCTGATCGTGTCCAACCCGCCCTTCGTCATCTCCCCGGGCGGCCGTTTCACCTACCGCGACGGCGGGATGGCGGGCGACGACCTGTGCCGCACGATCGTCCGGCAGGCCGCCGAGCACCTCACCGAGGGCGGGCATCTGCAGCTGCTCGCCAACTGGGAGCACATCGAGGGCGAGGACTGGCGCGACCGGGTCTCCGCCTGGGTGCCCGCCGGTTGCGACGCGTGGATCGTGCAGCGCGAGGTCCAGGACGTCACCCGGTACGCGGAGCTGTGGCTGCGTGACGGCGGCGACCACCTGGCCGGACCGGAGGAGTACGCCGCCCGCTACGACGCCTGGCTGGACGCCTTCGAGCAGCGCAAGACCAAGGCCGTCGGCTTCGGCTGGATCACCGTGCGCAGGACGGGTTCCGAACGCCCCGTCATCAACGCCGAGGAATGGCCCCACCCGGTCGAGCAGCCGCTCGGCCCCCACATCGCGGCGTGGTTCGGCCGCCAGGACTTCCTGCGCGCCCACGACGACGCGGCGCTGCTGGACGAGCGGTTTCGGCTGGCGGACGAGGTGGTGCAGGAGCAGGTCGGCCTCCCCGGTGCCGAGGACCCGGAGCACGTCGTGCTGCGTGCCAACCGCGGCATGCGGCGGGCGACCAGGGTCGACACGGTCGGCGCGGGCTTCGCGGGCGTCTGCGACGGCACGTTGACGGCCGGACGCATCCTGGACGCCATCGCGCAGCTGCTGGGCGAGGACCCGGTGGTGCTGCGCGACCGTACGCCGGAGGCGATCAGGCTGCTGGTGGAGCAGGGCTTCATCGAGCCGGTGGGGTGACCGGCGCGTGAACGCACGACGGCCCGCCTCCGCGGCAGAGCGCGGAGGCGGGCCGTCGGGTGCGATCAACGCAGGACGCGACCCTCGGCGTCGGTCGGGGCGCTGCCGGCGAGGCGGACGATGCCGTCGATGAAGCCCCACAGGCCGCCGAAGCCCAGGGTGACGACCGAGACGACGAGCTGCAGCACACCGATCTTGGTGTGGCCGGTGTAGAAGCGCCCGATGCCCAGGCCGCCGAGGAAGATGCCGAGCAGACCGGCGGCGACCTTGGACTTGTCGGAGAGCGGACGGCCGGACGGGTCGAGGCCGAACGGAGCGTCAGTGGTGGGCGTGGGCGTGGCCATGGGACGTGCTCCTAGTGCAACGGGGACGAGTCAGCGGGAGCACGCGCATCGGTTGGATTGGCCCCCCGCCTTTGAATGGCTGAATCCTGTCATCAGAAAAGGACATCCGTCACTCTGATTAACAGACGTCACGGAACCGTGATCGCCGCGTTGTCAAACCGCGTTGCGCAGTACGGCCCATGTCAAGGCCACCCCGAGGATCACGACTTGCGCGCGTTTGCCGACCACCGGCCGATGGACCCGGCCCCGCACTCCCTCCGCCACCCACCGCGCGTACAGATAAAGGGGAAAGGGGCAGGCGAGCAGCAGCAGCGCGTTGTCGTGGAAGGCGGCCGCGAGGTCGCCGTGCATCAGGTCGTGGGCCATGCGCGTCGCGCCGCAGAGCGGACAGAGCAGTCCCGTGAGGAAGTTGAAGGGGCATCGGGGCAGCCAGTGGCCCGGTTGGTGGGGGTCGGCGCCGTAGAGGTAGACGGCGCCGATCGCACCGGCCGTGAGCGAGGCGGCGACCTTGACCCGCGGGGCATGAAGCAGGGCGCGCGGGGGTGAGGGGGTCACGAGCGCAGGACGCGGCCCTCGGCGTCGGTGGGTGCGCTGCCGGCGAGTACGACGATGCCGTCGATCAGGCCCCAGATGCCACCGAATCCGCAGGTCAGCACAGAGACGACAAGCTGCCCTACCCCGAGTCCGACGTGGCCCGTGTAGAAGCGGCCCACTCCGAAGGTGCCGAGGAAGATGCCGAGCAGTCCCGCCGCGATCTTGGACTTGTCGGAGAGCGGACGGCCGTAAGGGTCGTAGCCGTAGGGCGCGTTGGGGTCGCCGGTGTAGCCGCCCTGCGGGGGGTAGCCGTAGCCGGGGGCCTGGTGGCCGCCCTGCTGCGGGTAGCCGTAGCCGGGCTGCTGCCCGTAGTCGCCGGGGCCGGCCGGGGGCTGCTGCGGGTAGCCGTAACCGTCCTGCTGCGGGTAGCCGTAACCGTCCTGCTTCGGCTGGCCGTACGGGTTGTTCGGGTCGGACATCGTGGGACTCCCCCTGAGTGAACGATCGGCGTATCCGGACATCTTGTCAGGAGAGTCAAGGCGGCCGGGGGCGGAGACGGCCGCGGGCAGGGCCATAGAGCCAGGTGTGGAGAAGGAACAGGAGTGGAGAAGGAAGGGGGCGCGCGACGCTGGGGTGTTCCGGTGGGGGTGGCGTGCGGGAGGGGCGAGGGGAACCGGCCGGGCCGCTTCGGTCGGAGTTCACCGCGGGTTCTTCCGGCTGTCGCCCCGGCGTGCCACTCTCCGGGGCTGCGGCGCGTCGTCGTGAGGCACCAGAGGGACCCGGAGGGTCATGCACATGGAGACCGTGCCAGGGATCTTCGCCGGAACGGTGCTCGCGGTTTTCGGGGCGGCCCTCGCGGCCTGGACCGTCACCCGGTCGCTGCGGCACGAGCCGGTGGTCCGTAGAGGCGGCCCGGCGGCGGCGGCCGTGGCCGGTTTCTTCGGAGTGGTTTCGCTCCTTGTCGGGGTCTGGCTGTTCCTGCTCCTCTGAGCTGGGCAAATCGGACATGGGCGGCAGTCCGTGCGGCAGACAGGACGCTTGTCGGGTTACCGTTCGAGTGGCGTTGCGGACTTTTCCCGTTTGACACGGGACCGGGATGTACGGTCACACTCCGCAGCGAGACCACCTTCGACCCGGAGAGAAGAGCGAAGTTGTCCCCGACCCGCGAGACCGCACAGGGCAGCGGCCGCCGACTCGTGATCGTCGAGTCGCCTGCCAAGGCGAAGACGATCAAGGGCTACCTCGGCCCCGGCTATGTCGTCGAGGCCAGCGTCGGGCACATCCGCGACCTCCCGAACGGGGCCGCCGAAGTGCCGGCGGAGTACAAGGGCCAGCCGTGGGCGCGGCTCGGCGTCAACGTCGACAGCGAGTTCCAGCCGATCTACGTCGTCAACGCGGACAAGAAGGCCCAGGTCAAGAAGCTGAAGGACCTGCTCAAGGAGTCGGACGAGCTCCTGCTCGCCACCGATGAGGACCGCGAGGGCGAGGCCATCGCCTGGCATCTGCAGGAGGTCCTCAAGCCCAAGGTCCCGGTCCGCCGGATGGTCTTCCACGAGATCACCAAGGACGCCATCCAGGAAGCCGTGCGCAATCCGCGCGAGCTGAACCAGACCCTCGTCGACGCCCAGGAGACCCGCCGCATCCTCGACCGCCTCTACGGCTACGAGGTCTCGCCGGTCCTGTGGAAGAAGGTCATGCCGCGCCTGTCGGCCGGCCGTGTGCAGTCCGTCGCCACCCGGCTTGTCGTCCAGCGCGAGCGCGAGCGCATCGCCTTCCGCTCCGCCGAGTACTGGGACCTGTCCGCGACCTTCGCCACCGGACGGGCCGGTGACGCCACCGACCCGGGCACCTTCGGCGCCAAGCTCAACGCCGTCGACGGCAAGCGCGTCGCCCAGGGCCGCGATTTCGGGTCGACCGGGCAGCTCAGGGAGGGTGCCGGCGTCCTCCACCTGGACGAGGCCGCCGCCCGCGCGCTCGCCGCCGCCCTGGAGGGTGCCGCCTTCTCCGTCCGTTCGGTCGAGTCCAAGCCGTACCGCCGTTCGCCGTACGCGCCCTTCCGCACCACGACCCTGCAGCAGGAGGCCAGCCGCAAGCTCGGCTTCGGCGCCAAGGCCACCATGCAGGTCGCCCAGAAGCTGTACGAGAACGGCTTCATCACCTACATGCGTACGGACTCCACGACCCTGTCGGAGACCGCGATCAGCGCCGCCCGGGCCCAGGTCACCCAGCTCTACGGCGCCGACTACCTGCCGGACAAGCCCCGCGTCTACGCGGGCAAGGTCAAGAACGCCCAGGAGGCGCACGAGGCGATCCGTCCCTCGGGTGATCGTTTCCGCACCCCGGCCGAGACGGGCCTGACCGGCGACCAGTTCCGCCTGTACGAGCTGATCTGGATGCGCACCGTCGCCTCCCAGATGAAGGACGCGGTCGGCCAGTCCGTCACCGTCAAGGTCGGCGGCCGCGCCACCGACGGCCGGGACGTCGAGTTCTCCGCCTCCGGCAAGATCATCACCTTCCACGGCTTCATGAAGGCCTACGTGGAGGGTGCCGACGACCCCAACGCCGAGCTCGACAGCAGCGAGCGCCGGCTGCCCGCCGTCACCGAGGGTGACGCGCTCACCGCGCGTGACGTCACCGCCGACGGCCACGCCACCAAGCCGCCCGCCCGGTACACCGAGGCCTCGCTGGTCAAGGAGCTGGAAGAGCGCGAGATCGGACGTCCGTCGACGTACGCGTCGATCATCGGCACCATCCTCGACCGCGGCTATGTCTTCAAGAAGGGCACGGCCCTGGTGCCGTCCTTCCTCTCCTTCGCCGTCGTCGGTCTGCTGGAGAAGCACTTCGGCCGGCTGGTCGACTACGACTTCACCGCCAGGATGGAGGACGACCTCGACCGCATCGCCCGCGGCGAGGCCCAGGCCGTGCCGTGGCTGCGCCGCTTCTACTTCGGTGAGGGCGAGACCCCGGTCGGAGGCGCCGCCGACGCCGGCAACGGCGACGGCGACCACCTCGGCGGCCTCAAGGAGCTGGTCGAGGACCTCGGCGCCATCGACGCCCGTGAGGTCTCCTCCTTCCCCGTGGGCAACGGCATCGTGCTGCGCGTCGGCCGTTACGGCCCGTACGTGGAGAAGGCCGGCGAGGTCGAGGGCGAGACCGGGCAGCGCGCGGACGTCCCCGACGACATGCCGCCGGACGAGCTGACCGTCGAGCTCGCCGAGGAGCTGCTCAACAAGCCGAGCGGCGACTTCGAGCTGGGCAACGACCCGGAGACCGGCCGCCCGATCGTCGCCAAGGCCGGCCGCTACGGCCCGTACGTCACCGAGATCCTGCCCGAGGGCACCCCGAAGACCGGCAAGAACGCGGTCAAGCCGCGCACCGCCTCGCTCTTCAAGTCGATGTCCATCGACACGGTGACGCTGCAGGACGCGCTCAAGCTGATGTCGCTGCCGCGCGTCGTCGGCGCCGACGCCGAGGGTGTGGAGATCACCGCGCAGAACGGCCGCTACGGCCCGTATCTGAAGAAGGGCACCGACTCGCGCTCCCTGGAGACCGAGGACCAGCTCTTCACGATCACCCTCGACCAGGCCCTGGCGATCTACGCCCAGCCGAAGGTGCGCGGCCGCGCCGCGGCCAAGCCCCCGCTGAAGGAGCTGGGCACCGACCCGGTCAGCGAGCGCCCCGTCGTCGTCAAGGACGGCCGCTTCGGTCCGTACGTCACCGACGGCGAGACCAACGCCACACTGCGCCGCGACGACGACGTCGAGACGATCACGCCCGAGCGCGGCTATGAGCTGCTCGCCGAGAAGCGGGCCAAGGGCCCCGCCAAGAAGACGGCGAAGAAGGCCGTCAAGAAGGCGCCCGCGAAGAAGACGACCGCGACCAAGACGGCGGCCAAGACGACGGCCGCCAAGACGACGGCCGCCAAGACCACCGCGGCGAAGAAGACCACGGCGGCCAAGACGACGGCGAAGAAGACCACCGCCAAGACCGCCGCGAAGACCACCGCCGCCGCGAAGAAGGCCGCCTCGGCGGCCGTGGAGCCCGCCGAGTAGGCCCCGCGCCGGCCGCACGGCCGGTGCGGTCCCGGCAGCCGCCCTCCTGGACGCCTCCGCGTCCCGATAGGCTGGCGGGATGACGCGATCCGAGCAGCCAACGGACACGTTCGCCGACGAACTCGAGGCAGACTCGCGGGAACGTGCCGTGGGCGCGCTGCTGAAGATCCCGCCCCTGCGCAAACTGTGGGGGGCGCAGCTGACCGGCACCGTCGGCGACCGGCTCGCCCTGCTGGTCCTGGTCGTCCTGACAGCGCAGGCCGCCGTCGGCGCCCAGTCCTTCGGCGGCGGATACCGCGGCGCGGCCTTCGCCGTCGCCGCCGTCATGGGCGCACGCGTCCTCGCCGCGGTGCTCTTCGGCGCGGTGCTGCTCGGTCCCCTCGGGTCCCTCACCGGGCCCGGCGGCGTGCTCGACCGCCGGTGGGCGATGATCGGCTCCGACGTCGTACGCCTCGCCCTGCTGATCGTCGCCCCGCTGTGGATCGACTGGGTGCCGGACACCGCCGTCGCCTGGCTGCTGGTCACCGTCTTCGTCACCGGGGTGGCCGAGCGGCTGTGGACCGTCGCCAAGGACGGCGCGGCCCCGGCCCTGCTGCCCGCCCCCGCGCCGGGCGCAGGAATGGTACGGCCGCTGCCCGACCGCCTCGACGCGCTGCGCCGCCTCGACCAGCGCACCGGCTTCGTCGCCTTCCCGATCGCCGCCGCGGGGCTTGTCGCCGTCACGCTCGTCGGCAATCTGATCGGCCTCGGCGTCGACTGGTTCGGCGCGCACCAGGCCGCGCTGGCCTCGTACGTGGCCGCCGGGCTCTTCGCCGCCTGCGGCGCCGTGCTGTACCTGCTGGAGCTGCCGGGCGGGCAGGACACGCCTCTGCGCTCCCCGCTGCAGGGCCTGCGCAGCAACGACCGCGGGCGTACCGGTGCGGTCCCGCTGCTCGTCCTGGGCGCCGCCACCGTCGCCGGTGCCATCGCCGCGGCCGTCGCGCTCGCCGTGCTGCACGCGGCCGACCTCGGCGGCGGACCGGTCGGCTACGGCCTGCTCGTGCTGGCCCTCACCGCCGGCCCGGTACTCGGCATCCGGATCGCCCCGCACACCTTCCCGGGCCTGTCCCGGCGCCGCCTGCTCGCGATCGCCATCGCCGTCACCGGGCTCGCCCTGCTGCTCACCGGCATCGTCCCCGACCCGACGACGGTGCTGCTGCTCTCGCTGCTGGCCGGCATCGCCGCCGGGATCACCGCGAACACCGGCCATGTCCTCATCGAGCAGGAGACCGAGGAGTCCCGCCGGGCCCGCGCCACCGACCACCTGCACGCCGTCGTGCACCTGCTCGTGGCCGTCGGCGCCGTCGGCGCGCCCCTGCTGGCCGGCGGCATCGGCCCGCACCGCGTCGCCGACGGGCACTTCACCTTCGACCACGGCGGCGCCGCGTACGCCCTGATGCTGATCGGCGCCCTGCTGCTGCCCGTCGCGGCCCTCGTCCTCGGCAAGACCGACGACCGCCAGGGCGTGCCGCTGCGCCGCGACCTGCGCGAGGCGCTGCGCGGCGGCGACCCCGAGCAGGCGCCCGCCCCCACCGGCTTCTTCATCGCCGTCGAGGGCGGGGACGGGGCAGGCAAGTCCACCCAGGTCGAGGCACTCGCCGAGTGGATCCGCGGCAAGGGCCACGAGGTCGTCGTCACCCGCGAGCCGGGCGCCACGGCGGTCGGCAAGCGGCTCCGCTCGATCCTGCTCGACGTCTCCAGCGCGGGGCTGTCCCACCGCGCCGAGGCCCTGCTTTACGCCGCCGACCGCGCCGAGCACGTCGACACCGTCGTCCGCCCCGCCCTGGAGCGTGGCGCGGTCGTCGTCTCCGACCGCTACATCGACTCCTCCGTCGCCTACCAGGGCGCCGGGCGCGACCTCGCGCCCACCGAGATCGCCCGCATCTCGCGCTGGGCGACGGACGGACTCGTCCCGCACCTGACCGTCCTGCTCGACGTCACGCCCGAGGCGGCCCGCGAGCGCTTCACCGAGGCACCCGACCGGCTCGAGTCCGAGCCCGCCGAGTTCCACGAGCGCGTACGCTCCGGCTTCCTCACGCTCGCGGCGGCCGACCCCGCGCGCTACCTCGTGGTCGACGCGGGCCAGGAGCCCGAGGCCGTCACCACGGTGATCCGGCACCGGCTCGACGAACTCCTCCCCCTGTCGGAGAAGGAGATCGAGGCCCGCGAGGAGGCCCGCCGCCAAGCCGAGGAGGAGGCCCGCAGGCTGGCCGAGGAGGAGGCCGCCCGCAAGGCCGAGGAGGAGCGGCTCGAACGCGAGCGCCAGGCCCAGCTCGACAAGCTCCGCGCGGAAGAGGAGGAGCGCCGCCGCCTCGCCGAGGAGGCCGCCCGCCGCGAGGCCGAGGAAGCGGCGGCCGAGGAGGCCCGGCGCCGCGCCGAGGAGGCCCGGCAGCAGGCGGAGGAGGAGCGCGCCCGCCGCGAGGCGGAGGAGCGCGTCCGGCGCGAGGAGCAGGAGCGGCTGCGCCGCCAGGCGGAGGAGGAGGCCCGGCGCCGCGCCGAGGCCGAGGAGCGCCGCCTGGAGCGCCAGCGCAAGGCCGAGGAGGCCCTGATGCGGGCCGAGCAGGCCCGCCTCGAGGCCGAGGACACCACGAGGACCGTCGAGACGCCCCGCCCGCAGGGCGGGTCCGCCGCGGACCCGGAGACGGCCGTGCTCCGCCCTGTGCCCGTGGACGACGAGACGGCGGTGCTGCCGCCGGTCAAGCCGGCCTTCCCGGACTTCACGAAGCCGGCCGAGCCGCCGCGGGCTGCGGCGCCCGCGGCGCCCGCCGCATCCGACGCGGAGGAGACGGCGGTGCTCCGCCCTGTGCCCGTGGACGACGAGACGGCGGTGCTGCCACCGGTCACCCCCGGGGCGGTGGACGAGACGGCGGTGCTGCCGCCCGTTCCGTCGGCCGACCGGGTGCCGCCCGGCATCTTCCGGCCGGAGGAGCCGGCACGGGCGCCGCGGGACCCGGACAACGAGCGCACGCGCGAGATGCCCTCCGTTCCGGCGGAGGGGCAGCCCCGTCAGCGCCCCCGGCCCTCCTGGGCGGAGGAGACCCCGCTCGACGACCTCCCCTCCCTCGCGGACGAGCTGCTCGGGCCGCGGGAGGAGGATGAGGGGGACGGCCCCCGCTGATCCTTCCGAGGGCGGTACCGGTTGTCGTGTGCGGGTGCGTCGTGGTTGATGTTGGGTTTCTCCCCCACCCTCCCGCCCGATTGCCCGGCGCGGTCGGTGCGGGCCGCGCACCGTGTGCCTGGGGTCGGTGCCGCGCCGGCGCACTCCCCCAGCCTCCGGCCGGGGGGACCCCCACCAACGCTCGCGGTTTACGCCAACGTCATTCCGCGCCGGGTCTGCCGCTCGTCTCCCCCAACCTTCGGCCGGGGGGACCCCCACGGGAGCACCCCGCCACACCCCCTCCGGTCGTGTGGGCGCACGACGGCCGGAGGAGGGTCAGCAAGGCATCTGCGGCGACCCCGAACCGCTTCCTCACCCCGCCCTTCCCCAGCTACTGCTGGAGGGGGTGCCCGCATGGGGCCAGTCGGCCCGGTGGGGGGTCGGTTGGGCGCTTGCGGTGACCCCGGACCGCCCCCTTACCCCCTCCGGGGATCAGGCGCGCTACGAGAGGGAGGGGGCGGGGTCGTAGGGGTGGGCGTTCTGGACACTTACGTGTATTTGTTGTGCGGCATCCGGGACAGCAAGCGCAGGTGCCCGCCATGCACATAAATATGCGGTCCAGAATGCTCACCCCGGAGGCCCCGACCCCGGCCCACCCACACACGCAGCGGCGCGGTGCCTGACCGCGCCGGATGGGGGCACCCCCGGCCGAAGGCTGGGGGAGGGCGGGAGGGTGGGGGAGAAACCGCAACCGCAACCACAAGCGGCGCCGCACACGAGACCCCGCCCAAGGAAACGGCTTCGCCTCGCGCGGCCCGCACCGCAAGAATGGCCCCGTGCGGTACCTGATCCTCGGCGCCACGGAGGCGCGCAGCGCCCGCGGCGCGCCCGTGCCCCTGGGCAGCGGCAAACGCCTGCGGGCACTGCTCGCCGCACTCGCGCTGCGCGCCCCGCACGCGGTGCCCCCGGACGCGCTGATCGCCGAGGTCTGGGGCGGGGAGGGCGACGAGCCGCCCCAGGACGCCCCCGGTGCGCTGCAGGCACTCGTGTCGCGGCTGCGCCGGGCCCTCGCCGACGGGCGGGCCGCGGCCGAGGACACCGTCGTGTCCGGCCCCGCCGGGTACCGCCTGCTCACCGCCACCCCCGACGACGTCGACCTCCACCTCTTCGAGCGCCTCGTACGCGAGGGCAGTGCCGCCCTCGACGCCGGTGACCCGGCCCGCGCCGCGGAGACCCTGGAGTCCGCGCTCGCGCTCTGGCGAGGCCCCGCGCTGGCGGATCTGCCCGACCGGGGTTCCGCGGCGGCCCGGGCCGAGGATCTGCGGCTGACCGCGACGTACCGCCGGATCGAGGCGTGCCTGGCGCTCGGCCGTGCCGCCGAGCTGCTGCCGCAGTTGCGCGGGCTGGTCGCGGAGCATCCGTTGCACGAGCCGTTCCGGGCGCAGTTGATACGGGCGCTGCGCGCGGCGGGCCGCCCCGCGGACGCCCTGGCCGCGTACGAGGACACCCGCCTGGCCCTGGCGGACCGCCTCGGCACCGACCCCGGCCCCGAACTGCGGGCGCTGCACGGCGCGCTGCTCACCGCGGAGCCGGAGCCCCCGGTGCCGGCGCTCCGCGCCGGCAACCTGCGGGCCCGCCTCACCAGCTTCGTCGGCCGCGAGGCCGAACTCGGGGCGCTGCGCACCAGCCTGACGGACGGCAGGCACCGCCTGGTGACCCTGACCGGGCCCGGCGGCTCCGGCAAGACGCGGTTGTCGCAGGAGGCCGCGGCGGCGGTGACCGCGTCCTCCGCCTACCCCGACGGGGTGTGGCTCGCGGAGTTCGCCCCGCTCGACCGCCCCGCCGCCGTGCCGGACGCCGTGCTCAGCGCCATCGGCCGCCGGGACACGGCGGTGCTGGCCGCGGCCCGCGAGGTGCGCAGCGCGGGCCAGGAGGCCGACCCGGCGGGCCGGCTCCTCGAGCACTGCGCGCACCGCCGCATGCTGCTCGTCCTCGACAATTGCGAGCACGTCATCGACGCCGCGGCCGCGCTCGCCGACCGGTTGCTCGCCGCCTGCCCCGGGGTGACGGTGCTCGCCACGAGCCGGGAGCCGCTGGGCGTGACCGGTGAGACGGTGCGCCCGGTCGAGCCGCTGCCGCTGCCGACCGCGCACCGGCTGTTCGTGGAGCGGGCGGCGGCCGTGCGTCCCGGATTCGACGCGGACCGCGACCACGCCGAGGCGGTGGACGAGATCTGCCGCCGCCTGGACGGGCTGCCGCTGGCGATCGAGCTGGCCGCCGCACGGCTGCGGGTGCTCTCGCCGCGGCAGATCGCGGACCGCCTCGACGACCGCTTCCGGCTGCTGACCGGCGGCAGCCGCACCGCGCTGCCCCGCCAGCAGACGCTGCGCGCGGTCGTCGACTGGAGCTGGGACCTGCTGGACGAGGCCGAGCGCACGGCGCTGTGCCGGCTGAGCGTGTTCGCGGGCGGTTGCACGCTGCAGGCGGCGGAGGCCGTGTGCGGTGAGGAGGCGCTGGAGCTGATCGGCCAGCTCGTCGACAAGTCCCTCGTCGTCGTGGACCACGGCGAGGAGGAGGTGCGCTTCCGGCTGCTGGAGACGATCCAGGAGTACGCCGCCGAGCGGGCCGCCGCGGATCCCGCCGACCGGGCGGAGACGGCGCGCCGGCACACGGCGCACTTCATGGACTTCGCGCGCGCCGCCGACACCGCCCTGCGCGGTCCCGGCCAGCTGGTGTGGGCGGCCCGTGTCGAGGCCGACCTGGACAACATCCGGGCCGTGCTGCACCGCACCATCGACGCCGGCGCCGAGGACGACGCGATCGCGCTGGCCCTGGCGATGGGCTGGTTCTGGTGGCTGCGCAACTTCCGCGAGGAGGCGCGGGAGTGGCTCGACCGCCTCATGGAGCTCGGCGGACCCCCCGAGGACCCTGGTGCTCCGGGCTTCTGGCCGCGCATGAACCTGCGACTGCTCCACCTCTTCGTCGTCAGCGACACCATCTCCCGTGAGGAGTTGGACAGCCGGGGGGTGCAGGCGCTGGCCTCCCGCATCATCGAGGTCTACAGCGCGCCCAGCCCGCACTCGGCCCGCTTCCCCGGCGTCCTGTGGCCCTTCGCCGACTACATCGTGGGCCGCCTCGACGCGATCCGTGGGCATGCCGACACGATGGTGGCCGCGTGCCGCGCGTACGGCGGCGACTGGGAGCTCGCGGCCGCGCTGATGTTCCGTACGCACATCACGATCGACCTCCCCGGCGGGCTCTCCCGGGCCGACGCGGACTGGCCGGAGCTGCTGGAGCTCAGCGAGCGGCTCGGCGACCGCTGGATGCGCGCCCAGGTGTGCGAGGCCGGTGCCGAGATGGCCCTGGCGTACGGCGACTACCCGGCCGCCCAGGCGGATCTGGAGGAGGCGCTGCGCCTCGGCGGAGAGCTGGGCGCCCATGTGGAGGGCATCTTCGTCCGTTCCCGGATGGGCGAACTGGCCCACCGGGCGGGCGACGACGAACGGGCCGAGAAGCTGCTGCGGCAGGCGGCCGAGGAGGCCGAGCAGAACGGGGTGTGGGACGCGCGCTCCTATATCCGTGCCCTGCTGGCGGTGATCGTGCTGCGCCGCGGTGAGGTGGGCGAGGCCCGGGAGTTGTGTGAACTGGCGCGCGGCGAGAGTCGGTTGGGCACGCCTCCGCCGGACTTCGAGTTGCTCGTGGCGAGCCTGGCGGCCCGGGTCAGTGCCGCCGAGGGCGACGCGGCCGGCGCACTGACCGGGTTCGGGGAGGCGCTGCGCGCGGGGCTGGACGGTTTCTGCGCCGAACCGCGTCTGGCCGCCGTGCTCGAATACGCGGCCGAGGTGCTGGTCTCCCTGGGGGATCCCGTACGGGCCGCCCGGCTGCACGGTGCCGCGGACGGCCTTCGGGCGGAGCTGCCGCGCCCGGTGCCGGAGGCGGAGGGGGTGCGCACGGCGGAGGCGGCGGCGCGCGCGGCCCTGGGCGACGGCCCGTACGAGCGGGCGCGGGCGGAGGCGCGCGAGCTGGGCGGCGAGGGCGCCTACGCCCTGCTGGCCACCGCGTCGGCGTGACCGCTCGGGAGTACGGCCGAGGGAGGTCCGGGCGGGGGGAATGGTCGCGGGGGGCTCTTCGTTGCGTTCTTGAGGGTTCAACTGATGACTCGGTGACGGAGAGAGCATGAAGGTCGAGATCTACAGCGACATCGCCTGCCCGTGGTGCTACGTCGGCAAGCGCCGCTTCGAGCGGGCGCTGGCCGCCTTCCCGCAGGCGGACCAGGTCGAGGTGGTCTACCGCCCGTTCCAGCTCGCCCCTGACAAGTCCGAGACCCCCGAGCCGCACCGCGCGTACCTCGACCGTCGTTACGGCCCGCAGTCCGCGGCGATGGACGCCCGGGTGGAGGAGCTCGGCCGCGCCGTGGGCCTGGACTTCGACTTCGACCGCGCCATCGAGAACAACACCCTGCTCGCCCACCGCCTGCTGTGGCACGCCCTGACCGCGTACGGCGTCAAGGAGCAGGCGGCGCTCAAGGACCGGCTGCTCGTGGCGCACTTCGCCGAGGGCGCGGACGTCGGCGACCGCGCCGTCCTGGCCGGTCTCGCCGCCGAGGCGGGACTCGACCGTGACCGGGCCGCCGCCTTCCTCGCCTCGGACGAGGGCCGCGAGGAGGTGCTCGCCGAGATCGACGACGCCCGCGCCCTCGGTGTGAACGCCGTTCCCACCTTCGTCTTCGAGGGCAAGTGGGCCGTCCAGGGCGGCCAGGAGATCTCGACCTTCCTGCGCGTGCTGGAGCAGGTCGCCCAGGAGACCGGTGCCGTGCCGGCCGCCCCCGCGGGGGACGCCTGCGCCGACGGCGCGTGCGAGGTCCCCGCCGGCAGGTGATCAGCCGCAGGTGATCCGCGAGACCGCCCAGTCCGCGACGTTCACCAGGTGGAACCTGCGCGTCGGCTCGACCTTCAGCCGGATCGTGCCGGTGCCGGTGAGCGGCACGTGCACCGGCACCCCCGGGTCGCCGCCGCGCAGCACCTCGGAGCGCCACAGCAGACCGTCGTCCCCGTGGACGGAGAAGCGCGCCGCGCCGAAGCCCAGCGCGATGTCGTCGATGCCGACGACGGCGTCGAAGGCGGTGCAGGAGCGGTTGAGGTCGATGGTGACGGTGGACGGCGCGCCGACCGTGACGCCGTACGGGTGGCGCGTGCCGTCGATACCGAGGCCCCAGCGCTGCCAGACCCAGTCGCCGATCCGGATCGTGGGCTGGTCGGACCGGCCGAGAACGCCGTGCCGCAGCGCGCTGAGCCGGTAGACCGCCGGCTCGGGCGTGGGGGTCGGCGTCGGAGTGGACGAGGGCTCGGGGGTCCGGCTGGGCGCCGGCGACGGCGGCTTCTCGGGCGGGGACGGCGGCTCCTCGGCGGGGCGCGCCGGGGGCGTCGGTGCCGGAGTGGCGGCCCGCACGGGTGCCGGGACGGACGGCGTCGGGCTCGGCGCGGGGGAGCGCCGCGACGGCGAGGGTGTCGGAGCGGGCGACGGCACGGCCGGTGCGGCCGAGGGCTTGGCACGCGCCTGCTGCTTGGGCGGGCCGTCGTCGCCGGACAGCGCGATCGCCACCACGGCACCGGCCGCCGCGAGGGCCAGACCCGCGACGACGGCGATCTTCACCGGTGCGGCGGCCCCTTCGGCCGCCGCCGCACCACCGGCACCCGCCGCGGCGCCGCCCGCCGACCCGCCGCCCGTCGCGGCGGCCGCCGCCGCGCCCGCGCCGGCACCGGCCGCGGCGATCCCGGCGGCCTTGGCCGCGTACGCCGCGCCGAACCAGCCGACGACCGCGACCGGCAGCAGCCCCTTGAGCGCCGCGTTGACGTCGGCCAGTTCGGCCGCCGCCAGGCGGCACTTGGCGCACTCCTCCAAGTGCTTGCGCAGTTCCCGGTCGGCCCGCATCCGCAGGCCGCCGCGGGCGTGTGCGCCGAGCCGGTCCGCGTAGCGGGCACAGGCGCCCTCCGCGGTCAGCGAGGACGAGACATGGGCCTGCAGATAGGCCTGGCGCAGCCCTTCGCGGGCGCGGTGCGCGAGCACGGCCGTCGCGTTGGCCGTCAGGCCGAGCAGCGGCGCGATCTTGCTCGGCGACTCCTCCTCGACCGCGGTGTGCCACAGCACCGCCTGCCAGCGCTCGGGGAGCGTACGAAAGGCCTGGATGGCCAGCGACCGCTCGGCCTCGTGCATGGCGCGCACGTCCGCGGCCGGTTCCTGGGTGCCCTCGCCCGCCGCGGAACCGGCCGCCGTGACCGCGAACACCGCGAAGTCGTCGACGAGTTGTTCCCTCTTGGCGGTACTGCCCCAGGACGCGGCGACCCTCCGCACCGTGGTCAGCAGATAGGCGCGCACCGCGGCGTCCGGACCACTGCCGCCCCGGATGGCTTGCAGCGTGCGGGCGAAGACCTCGCCGGTCAGGTCCTCCGCGGTGTGCCGGTCCCGGCAGCAGCCCCGCGCGTAGCGCCGTACGGCGGCCACGTGCCTGCGGTACAGCTCCTCGTAGGCGCTGTCGTCGCCGCCGCGCACACGGGAGACGAGCTCGGCGTCCGACAGCTGCGCCCCGGAGGCGCCGGAGGTGTCCTCGGCCTCGGGGAGGCGCTCCGCGAGCGGTTCCCGCTGCCCCGGTACGCGGCCGGACTGAGGGCCCCCATCGGAGCCCGCCCCCGCGTCCGCGGGGGGACCCGACTCCCCGTTTCCTTCATCCACGGGCGTAAGAGTGGCACACCCGTACCGTCCGACGACCTGTCAAGCATCAGAACCACCCGTCCGGGGAGTTTCACCCCCCGGACGCGGGTCATCACCTGAACGGGTCAGCCTCATACCGCCGGACGGGACCGCAGTCCCTCCAGCAGGATGTCCAGCAACCGGGCCGAGGCGGCCGCCTGCTGCGCGGGATCCGGCAGCGCGGGCGCCGACGTGGCGATGACCAGCAGCACATCGGCCACCGACACGTCCGCGCGCAGCTCACCGGCCGCGCGCGCCCGGTCCACCAGCTGCCCGACGACGTCCAGCAGCGTGGCGATCCCGGCACCCGACGCGGCGGCGTCGGCCGCGCCGCGCTGCTGCGGCACCCGCGCCCCCTCCGCCGCACCGGCCGGCTGCACCTGCAGCACCTGCGGCGGCAGCAGCCGCCCGGCGCCGGAGGCCACCGACGTCCGCAGGAAGCGGGACAGCGCCGACCAGGCCTCCTCCTCCTGGCCCAGGGCCGCGCGCGCCTGCTCCGTCAGCCGTGCCGTCTCCTCCTCGGCTATGCGCCGCACCAGTACGTCCTTGCTTGGGAACCGCCGGTAGACGGTGCCGACGCCGACCCGGGCCCGTCGCGCCACGTCCTCCATCGGCGCGCCGTACCCCAGCTCGCCGAAGACCTCGCGAGCGGCCCGCAGCACATGCTCGAGATTGCGCTGCGCGTCGACGCGCAGCGGAGAAGTGCGCCCCCCGCCGCCATTGCGGGCAGCCGGATCGGGATGGCCGCTCACCGTCGCGGTCATCGCCCATTGCGAGTCCTGGATATGCATATGTGTATCCCCCGGTTAATCGCGTCTCCCCCCGGAGACTCCCCACCCCTTGAGCGCCGGGACACGGCGTACCACACCGCACAGGCACCCCGGCGAGTAACGAACATAGTTGAGCCCCGGTCAAGAATGAAGGGGCAACCCGTGCACGATCGGCGTACCGCGGCCGCCGATTCTCCGTCCGGGCGCTTCCCACCGGTCAGCAACCCGCCCGTGACCTGCCGGACATCAGGATTCGGCCATTCATTGCCGTACGCCCTGTGGACAAACCCCGATGGCCCATTGCCTCATGGAACGATGGCAGCACTCAAGGGGTCGTCCGGCGCGGCCGAAGAATCCGGGATCCCGCGCATCCTGGTCGTCGGCGGCGGTTACGTGGGCATGTACACCGCTTTGCGACTGCAGCGGAAGCTGCGGCACGAGGAAGCGGAAATCGTCGTCGTGGAACCGCAGCCCTACATGACCTATCAGCCCTTCCTGCCCGAGGCGGCGGCCGGCTCCATCTCGCCGCGCCATGTCATCGTGCCGCTGCGCCGGGTGCTGGACCGCTGCACGCTGGTCGTCGGCGAGGCGCGGCGCATCGACCACGCCAAGCGGGTCGCCACCCTGACCACCCTCGCCACCGAGGACGAGGGCTCCGGCGCGCTCGAACTGCCGTACGACCATCTGGTGCTCGCGCCCGGCTCCGTCTCCCGCACCCTGCCGATCCCCGGCCTCGCCGAGCACGCCATCGGCTTCAAGACCGTCGAGGAGGCCATCGGGCTGCGCAACCACGTCCTGGAGCAGCTCGACATCGCCTCCTCCACCCGGGACGTCGAGGTCCGCGAGGCCGCGCTGACCTTCGTCTTCGTCGGCGGCGGCTACGCCGGGGTGGAGGCGCTCGGGGAGCTGGAGGACATGGCCCGCTACGCGGTGCGCTACTACCACAACGTCGAGGCCGGCGACCTGAAGTGGATCCTCGTCGAGGCCACCGACCGGATCCTCCCCGAGGTCGGCGAGGACATGGGCCGGTACGCCATCCGGGAGCTGCGCGGCCGCAACGTCGACATCCGCCTGAACACCCGGCTGGAATCCTGCGAGAACCGCGTCGCCGCCCTCGACGACGGCTCCCGCCTCCCCACCCGCACGGTCGTGTGGACGGCCGGCGTCAAGCCGCACCCCGTGCTCTCCCGCACCGACCTGCCGCTCAACGGCCGCGGCCGGATCGCGTGCACCGCCGCCCTGCGGATCGCCGGAACGGAGAACGCGTGGGCCGCGGGCGACGCCGCCGCCGTCCCGGACATCACCTCCGACGACCCCGACGCGCTCTGCGCCCCCAACGCGCAGCACGCCCTGCGCCAGGCCCGCGTCCTGGCCGACAACATCGTCGCGAGCCTGCGCGGCGAGCCCCTGACCGACTACCGTCACGCGTACGCGGGCTCGGTCGCCTCCCTCGGCCTCCACAAGGGCGTGGCACAGGTCTACGGGCGCAAACTCAAGGGCTACCCCGCCTGGTTGATGCACCGCGCGTACCACCTCAGCCGAATGCCCACCTTCAACCGGAAGGCGCGCATCCTGGCCGAATGGGTCCTGTCCGGGCTCTTCAAACGGGAGATCGTCTCGCTCGGCTCGCTGGAGAACCCCCGCGCCGAGTTCGAGCTCGCCGCGGAGACCGGACGCAAGCCCGACGCGCCCTGACCGCCAGTGCGGATGCGGTGGCCGATTCCCCCGGAGCGGCGGGTCGGCCACACTGGACCCCGTGACCAAGCGTGCGCCAGCACCTGCAAAGAGTGACAATTACGAGGAATCGGACGTTTGAACCTCACGCGTTGGAGCGCCCGGCTCCCCGGAACACAGCGACGCAATGCCCAGGCGGCGGCCGCCGGTGCCGAACCCCCGTCCGGCGGAGCGGTCCCCGCCGCGCGCGGTGAGACCGCCGAGCACCCCGACGCGCCGGCGCACACCCTCGACGCGCTCCCCGTACGCGAGGTGCTGGGCAGGCTGCCCGCCCTCATCGCGGTCACGCACGGGCCGACGCACCACCTCGGCTACGTCAACGAGGCCTGGACCGAGGTCTTCGGCCCCCGCACCCCCGGCGAGCCCGCCCGGGAGACCCTCCCCGAGCTCGCCGAGCTCGGCCTGCTCCCCCTGATGGACCAGGTCTTCCGCAGCGGCAAGCCCCGCACCGTCAAGGCCCGCAAGGTCGCCACCGCGACCCGCCAGGGCTACTTCACCCTCACCTGCAGCCCCGTCCCGGTGAGGGACGGCGGCGACACCGGCGGCGTCCTGGTCTTCGCCACCGACGTCACCGACCAGGTCCAGGCGGCCGAGCGCCTGCGCGAGAGCGAGCGCCGCCTGCACGCGACCGCCGTCACCCTCCAGCGCAGCCTGCTCCCCCAGGAACTCGAGCAGCCCGACGACCTGCGCGTGGCCGCCACCTACCAGCCCGGCGGCACCGACGCCGCCGTCGGCGGCGACTGGTACGACGTCATCACCCTCGGCGCCGGCCGCACCGCCCTGGTCATCGGCGACGTCATGGGCCGCGGGGTGCGCGCCGCCGCCGTCATGGGCCAGCTCCGCACCGCGGTCCGCGCCTACGCCCGCCTCGACCTGCCCCCGCACGAGGTCATCCAGCTCCTCGACGGCCTCGCCGCCGAGATCGACGCCACCCAGATCGCCACCTGCGTCTACGCCGTCCACGACCCCAGCGAGGGACGGCTGTCGTACGCCTCCGCCGGCCATCTGCCGATCGTCGTACGCGACGCCGACGGCACCGTCCGCCGGGCCGACGAGCCCACCGGCCCGCCGCTGGGCACCGGCGGCTGGGTCCACACCTCCGGCTCTGTCCCCCTCGGGCCCGGCGCCACCGCCGTGCTGTACACCGACGGCCTCATCGAGCGCCGCGGCGAGGACATCGACGAGGGCGTCTCCGCCCTGATGAACGCCCTCGCCGGCGCCACCGGCAGCCCCCAGGTCATCTGCGACCGCCTGCTGCGCGCCCTCGGCGTCACCTCCGAGCACGCCGACGACGTCGCCGTCCTCGTCATGCAGTACCCGCAGCGCGAGGGCAACGACTCCGAGCTCTTCCGCAACGCCTCCCTGGAACTGCTCGGCGGCATCGAGGCCGCCCCGCGCGCCCGCGCCTTCGCCCAGGGGGTGCTGACCTCCTGGCGCTTCCCCGTCGAACTCGTCGACCTCGGCGTCCTCGCCGCCAGCGAACTGGTCGCCAACTCGCTCCAGCACGGCGTCCCGCCCATGCGGCTGCGGCTGCGGCGCACCGACCGGCGCCTGATCATCGAGGTCACCGACGGCGACGACCACCTGCCGCGCCGCCGCCGCGCCGAACCGGCCGACGAGGCCGGCCGCGGCATCTCCATCATCGCCACCATCGCCTCCGCCTGGGGTTCCCGGCGGACCCCAGGCGGAGGCAAGGCGGTGTGGTGCGAGTTCGCCCTGCCCGGCTGACGCCGGCCGCGGAACGGGCCGGCGGCTACGCCGCCAGCACCGGCTCACGCAGCGGTTCGTCCTGCCGGACCGTGAGCCGCCGGCCCAGGCGCAGGGACAGCACGCTGACCGCCAGCGAGCAGCCCACCAGCATCACGATGTACTCGGTGTACAACCCGCCGCCGGCCATCAGCCCGCCGACGGCCGGCCCCACCGCCAGCGCCAGCTGCTTCACCAGCGCGAACGCCGAGTTGTACTGCCCGACCATGCGCTCCGGCGCCATGTCCGCCACCAGCGGCGCGACGGTCGGCGACAGCATCGCCTCCCCGAGCCCGAACAGCGCGTAGGTGCTGATCAGCATCGCCGTGGCGATCCCGTGCGCGGAGCCCATCAGCCCGGACAGCCCGGCGACCACCCACGCCAGCGCCCACAGCACGCCGACCGCCGCGATGACCCGGCTGCGCCGCCGCCGCTCCACCGGCCGCAGGACGAGGAACTGCGCGACCACGATCGCCGCGGTGTTGGCCGCGAGTGCGATCCCCAGCGTCGCCGGCGACACCTTGGTCACCTCGACCGCGAACGCCGACAGCCCCGATTCGAACTGCCCGTAGCAGGCGAAGAAGAGCACCCCGCCCAGTACGCAGAACTGCACCATCGCCCGGTCCGCGAAGAGCACCCGCCATCCGCCGGCCGCCCGCTCCGCCGGGGCCGCCTCCATACGCGCCGGCTTCGGCAGCCGCACGGAGGCCACCACGACACCGAGGACGACGAACATCGCGGCCTCGATGGAGAACAGCACGGTGAAGGAGCCGGGCCGCGAGGTGTCGACCAGCAGTCCGCCCAGCAGGCCGCCCACACCCAGCCCGAGGTTGCTCAGGAAGAACTGGGTCGCGAAGGCCCGGGAGCGGGTCCTCGGCGTGGAGCACCACACGATGAGCGTGGCCAGCGCGGGCTGCATCACCGCGATCCCGGCACCCATCACCGCGGACGCGGCGATCACGAGGGCGGCGCTCGACGCGAGCCCGAAGCCCATGGCGCCCACCGCGGCGGCGACGGCACCGGCCAGCAGCACGGGCAGCGGGCCGCTCCGGTCGATCGTCCGACCGGTGAACGGCAGCACGGCGAGCGCGGCGACTGCGAACGCGGACAGCACGACGCCCGCCGTGCCCGCTCCCAGATCCCGCACCTGCGCCACATAGACGAACAGGAACGGGACGGTGAAGCCGTTGCCGAACGCGCTCAGCGCGTTGCCCAGCTGGATCCGGCGCAGCGCGGCGCCCATCGCGGTGGTCACACTCACCCCTTAGGTCAGTAGTCCTTGAACGTGAAGACTTGAACTCTAAACTTCGAAGCTAAACAGTACATGCCAGAAGTCTTTAGGGCCAATGAGTTTCGTGGGACACTCATGCCATGACGAGCGCAGCCGACGGTCATGCCGGCACTCCGCATGAGCTGGACCTCGACGAGCAGATCGCGATCTACCAGCGCGAATACCCCGAGGTGGACCCCCAGGTCGAGAAGATCGTCACGGCCCTGGGCAGGCTCAACCGCCGTATGAACGTGGGCTACAGCCGCCAACTGTCGGCGGTCGGCATCACCAGTGCCGAGTGGGAGGTCCTCAAGGCCCTTGTGGTCGTGGGCCGTCCTTACCGTCTCGGCCCCGGAGACCTGGCCAAGCGCCTGGGGCTCACCCCCGCCGCGATGACCCACCGCATCGACCGCATGGTCTCCGAGGGGCTGGTCACCCGGGAGCGCGACGAGAACAACCGGGTCCGCGTCATCGTCGAGCTCACCGACCTGGGGCGCGGCAAGTGGCTGGAGACCATGCGCATGGCCTCCGCCTTCGAGGCCGACCTCCTCCAGGACCTCGCCGCCGGCGAACGCAACGTCCTCGGCGACCTCCTGAGCCGTCTCCTCCGTCGCGTCGAGGCCGACCAGCCCGACGCCGGCGGCCGTCTGAAGGACCTGGACTGACCCGGCTGCCCCGGTTTGACAGACGTACGGGGGATCCGTAATGTTCTCCGAGTTGCCCGCCGGTGAACGCCGACTTCGGTCGGTCCCCGGGCAGCCATCCCGCAAGACCCACCTCGACGAACGGCTTCGTGTCGTCTCGTTCGCGTGTGCGTTTTCCCGGAATGAGGATCGACGGAATTGCTCGATTGGCATCGGGCGCCACTGATCCGCTAATGTTTCACCAGTCGGAACGGCCCAACAGCCGGGAAGACAAACCCCGCTGACTGGGGATCAGGACGGAAACGGTCTGATAGAGTCGGAAAAGCCGAAAAGCGAAAGCCGGACGGCGAACCCCCTCCAGAGGGTGGCAGAGAAGGAAATCGGATCTGCTAAGCTGGAGACAACGAAGGGAAAGCCCGGAGGGGCCGGTGAAACGGTCTCGAAGGAAGCTTCCGTTCCTTGAGAACTCAACAGCGTGCCAAAAGTCAACGCCAGATATGTTGATACCCCGTCCATCCGGTTCGGATGGTCGAGGT